>NZ_JABBDR010000254.1 GCF_018854495.1 Acidithiobacillus ferruginosus | reverse complement strand
GCTGATCATAGCGTTGCGCTCGCTGCAACTGGTTTCCGGCGTGCTGATGGGGCTGATCGCCGGAATGATCCTGACCACCGCCTGGGCACTGTTTTTTATCGGTCCCTTCAATCTTATTTCCGTGGCCTTTGCCATTCTCTTTATCGGTCTGGGCGTCGATTTTGGCATTCAGTTCTGCCTGCGCTATCGGGAAGAAGTTTTTAACGGCGCTGCTCACCGACAGGCCATGCAGCGGGTGACGCAAGGTATGGGCGGCGCCTTGAGTCTTGCCGCCGTTGCGGCTGCTTTCAGTTTTTTTGCCTTCGTGCCTACCAGCTACGCCGGTATCGTCGATCTCGGACTGATTTCCGGCACCAGCATGCTGGTGGCCCTGTTCATGACCCTCACCTTCCTGCCCGCTTTTTTGACCCTCTGGCCTATGGTGGTCACGGGTACAAGACCGACGTACTATCCGCATCTGCGCCAAATTCCTACCCTGGTGCGTCACCCCATCCACCGTTATGCCTACTATGTACTGGGCGCGGTGGCCCTGCTGGCGCTGGCGTCCGTGCCGCTGGTATTGCGCGCCTCTTTTGACTTCAATCCACTGCATATGATCGACCGCCATGCGGAGGGGGTGCGTATTTTCGAGAAGCTCCTCGCCGATCCGCAGACGGCGCCCTATCGTATGGAGGTGCTCACTCCGGATATTCCGGCGGCGCAGGCCGTTGCCGCGCGGGTAGCGCGGCTGCCCACCGTGGCGCAGGCCCTGACGATTTCCAGCTATATTCCGGAGCATCAAACCGAGAAGCTGGCCATATTGCAGAACTTGCAGATTCTCGTGCCGCCCTTTTCGCTGCTGATGCCCACCGGTTTGCAGCCGCCGACGCCCGATACCACGAAAAATCTTGGGGAATTGGTAACCAAGTTGCGGGCCCTCGCGCAAAAGGACGGCGAGAATACACCCGACGGACAGGCGGCGGCGGCGCTGGCTGGCCATCTCGCGCAGTTTTTGGCGACTCGCGGCACGGATGCTCAGGCGATCGCCGATCTGCAGACGCGGGTGATGGGCACCTTGCCCGGCGAATTGCGACGCCTCGGCATGGCCTTGTCCGCCATGCCGATAACCCTGCAGACCCTGCCGAAGTCCCTGCGGGACCGTTATGTGTCGGCCTCTGGTCAGGCGCGCGTGGAGATTTTTCCCAAGGCCAATCTGAGCAGTAATCAGGCGATGACGACCTTTGTGCGAAGCGTGCTGAAGGTGGAGCCCAATGCCGTGGGTACATCGGTGATGCTGGTCCAAGGCGGAGAGGCGGTGCTCGGTGCCTTTCAGGAGGCTACGTTTATTGCGCTGATAGCCATCAGCCTGCTGCTCCTCCTGGCCTTGCGCCGCTACCGGGATGTGTTGCTGATCATGATTCCACTGCTGCTGGCGGCGTTGTTCACGGTGGCGGCCATGTCTCTGTTCGGATTGAGCTTCAATCTCGGCAACATCATCGTTCTGCCTCTGCTCATCGGTCTCGGTGTGGCCTTTGCCATCTACATCGTGGTGCGCTGGCGCAACGGTGTGGATGTAGCGCATCTGCTTGGGACATCCACCCCCATGGCCGTTTTTTTCAGCGGGCTTACGACCCTCAGCGCCTTTGGCAGCATGGCGGTTTCCCGCGATCCGGGCATGGCCAGCCTGGGCGAGGCGCTGAGCCTCGCGCTGGCCATCGTGCTGCTGTGCATTCTGATCGTGCTCCCGGCTTTGCTCTTGCTATTTACCCCGTCCCCCCGTGAAGAGGGCATTGCCCAGGATGAAGGCAGTTAATTTGCTGAAACAGAAAGTGATGATGCTGGCGGCCGGTCTGCTCGGTCTGGGCCTGACCGTCTTCCTGGTCGTGCATGCCGGCGTTTCCGACATCCTGAAATTGCTGGCGGTGGCGGGCTGGGGTCTGCTGTGGCTTCTCCCCTTTCACCTGCTACCGCTGTCCCTGGACGTGTTGGGCTGGAAGTGGCTGCTGCGCGGTGAGGCGCGCGTCCGTTTCTGGTTTTTGCTATGGGTGGCGCTGGTCCGCGAAGCGGCCAACGGCCTCCTGCCGGTGGCGCGGGTGGGCGGAGAAGTGCTCGGTGTACGCCTCCTGACATACTACGGCGTGCCCGGCTATGT
>NZ_JABBDR010000253.1 GCF_018854495.1 Acidithiobacillus ferruginosus | reverse complement strand
GGAGCGGCGCAGATGGACGGCGCCATACTGGTGTGTTCGGCAGCGGACGGCCCGATGCCCCAGACCCGCGAACATATTTTGCTTGCCCGTCAGGTGGGCGTTCCCTATATCGTCGTGTTTCTGAACAAGGCGGACATGGTGGATGACGCCGAGCTGCTGGAGTTGGTGGAAATGGAAGTGCGTGAACTACTGTCCAAGTACGAGTTTCCCGGTGATGACATTCCGGTGATTATCGGCTCGGCGCTGAAGGCCCTGGAAGGGGATCAGAGCGACATAGGGGAGCCTGCGATTTTCCGTTTGGCGGATGCCATGGACAGCTACATTCCGATGCCCGAGCGTCCCGTGGACAAGCCCTTCCTGATGCCGATAGAAGACGTATTTTCGATTTCGGGTCGTGGCACGGTGGTGACCGGACGTATTGAGCGTGGCATTGTGAAGATTGGCGATGAAATCGAGATTATCGGCATTCACAACACCGCCAAGAGCATCGTCACTGGCGTAGAGATGTTCCGCAAGATTCTGGATCAGGGGCAGGCCGGAGACAATGTCGGCGTACTGCTGCGCGGCACGAAGAAAGATGATGTAGAGCGTGGTCAGGTACTGGCCAAGCCTGGCAGCATCAAGCCGCACACGCGTTTTGAAGCGGAAGTATATGTGTTGTCGAAAGAGGAAGGTGGTCGACACACGCCGTTTTTCAATGGTTACCGCCCGCAGTTTTACTTTCGTACCACGGACGTAACGGGTGCGGTGGAATTGCCGGAAGGTGTGGAGATGGTGATGCCGGGCGACAATATATTGTTCAAGGTCGCGTTGATTGCGCCGATTGCGATGGAGGAAGGTTTGCGTTTCGCGGTACGTGAAGGCGGCCGTACCGTTGGCGCCGGCGTCGTCTCCAAGGTGGTCGAATAA
>NZ_JABBDR010000252.1 GCF_018854495.1 Acidithiobacillus ferruginosus | reverse complement strand
GCCGATCGCTGAGCGCACGGCGGGCGCCACGCCGCGAATGGCGTCCGCAGCGCATCCTGTACAGACCCCGCCGCAACGATTTATCATCTGCCCTTAATTTTTCATAAAATCACTGAGCAATGGCACTCATCGTACAGAAATTCGGCGGTACTTCCGTGGGCAGCGTGGACCGCATCCGGGCCGTCGCGGAACGGGTCACGGCCAGCCATCGCGCCGGTCATCAGGTGGTGGTGGTGGTTTCCGCCATGTCGGGCGAGACGGACCGCCTCCTGCAACTGGCGCGCGCCCTGGCCGATGCCCCGGCGGAACGCGAACTGGACACCCTGCTCAGCACCGGCGAGCAGGTGACCATTGCGCTGCTGAGCATGGCGCTGGAGGGTATCGGTCAACCCGCCATTTCGTTCACCGGCGGGCAGG
>NZ_JABBDR010000251.1 GCF_018854495.1 Acidithiobacillus ferruginosus | reverse complement strand
ATATCTTCTCTTTTTTGACAGAAGAAAGTCCTTAACACCGACATATCTTGACGAGCCAAGAAAGTATGAGGTAATAGCAATCGATTCGATGAGTTTCATTATCAGGTTATCTCTCTTTTTAATAAAAAATAGAGTAGCGCTGCCAACTTTCGTTAAATCTTTAAATTCAATAAAAAAGAAATTATAATCGCCATTTCCGTCTTTGCATATTTTCAACACATCTATGGCATAAGACTGGCTATAACGGTTTTTGAATGCCGGATCGTTTCTAGCGTTATCGAAGCATACCCAGTCCTTCTCTGCGTTACTATGTAAGCCATGGTTCCAACTTTGTATATCAACAACAAAGGTCAGTGGTACAACGTATTGTTTTAGCTTAATCATGGTTTACCCTCAAAAGTTCGAGCTTGGGTATTGGGCTATAGAGTTGCTCATATATTTCTTGGGGGCAATCTAGATGTTTAATGATACAACCATCGGACTCTGGAATAGATGCATGCCAACTAACATCGCTCGTTTGCTCGGAATAAAGCTCAATCGCCTCAGAAAGATAAGGACTATGAGTTGTCACGATTAGGTGCATCTTCTTAGACATAAAAACTAATAATTCCGCCATTTTCAATTGCCATTCAGGGTGAAGATGTGTTTCTGGCTCGTCAAGTATAACCAATCGATCTTTTCTGAATGCACCATTCCTAGCTAAGGCCAAAAGTAAACCAAACCATTTTACCCCGGATGCTGTTGATACCATATCATAATTACCACCATGCCTAGGTTTCCAATTATATGAACCGGATTTATTTTTTTGAAAGTCACCAGCTATAATATCCATGATTTTATGCGCGAATTCATTCCCCACATCCATGTCGGAATCAGCTTCTTCATCTTTTGCAAGCTCTAATTTGGTGAAGACATCCCACTGAACGTATGGATAGCGTATTTTTTGTCCAAGGTTAAGAACACTGCTCGCCTCTTTCAACGCTTGAACGGAGCGAAACAAATCTATCATATCCCAGATGAGTGGAGTACTTACTATCATTGCGTCTCTGAAATATTGTTCAGAGTCATCATTTGTTTCGGCGTCTAGCATGTAGGGTTTCTTATCCCTTACTGTTATTTCGTAAACCCTATTTCCTTCGCGCTCAAGCTTTGCGCTTCCTTCGTCGCTGCCGAAACGGAATAGTTTTTTACCGAATAGCATCGCCTCCATATCACAAAATACTTTCGCTCTCGTTTTTTTTTCAAATGAACTTTTTGCTTTATTATTTTTGTATTTCGAGATTACATCAGATTTAATCATGGCCATGAGGAGCTTGCCAATGGTGCTTTTTCCAGAGTTATTTGGGCCACCTATAACCGTCAGATTTTCAATCCTTACATTTGCTGAAGATATGACGCCTATATTTGAGATTGTAAGATCAAAGTGATTATCATGCAATGACATTTTTTGCCTCTTCTGTGTTTATAGATATGATAATCCGCGTCTGACCTGGGAATAAAAACTATGTGCCTTTGTCATGCGCAGGGTCAGGACCAACCTTGGCTTTTTCGGTCTCTGACAAAAATCGTGGTTATTCATAGTTTATCGCATCCAAACGACCGCAAACAGTCTTTAACGGTCATCTTAGTGCGAAAAAACTTCTGTGGCACTCCTTTTTGATTATGCCGCGCGAATACTTTGGTTTGGAGCGTAGTGCAGTGGCATGAGGCGATCCTCCGCAACCGCTAAAGTGATATAGTCGTCGCCCACAAGAAACTCAACTTCCACGTAACCAGGGTCCAACTCTTCCACGACGGTTCCGACCTGGCCACGCAGAAGGTGTTGCTCTGGTATGGGTTCCAAAAGCGCTACAACGTCGAGTAGTTTCATGATGTCCTCACATAGCAACTTGTCAGCCTGGGAACGTCTTCTCCAGTCCTGATGATCCAACCCGTGCGAACGATCGCGGACTTTCCCTGGCGCTGCATGACAAAATCCACCTGGTAACGCTTGCCATGGCTGTCGGCCACCTTCTCGGTGGCCTCGTTGCTCAGTATGGCACGGAGGCATACTGAGCGCAGCAGCTCGGCATCTTGCTGGCCTATCCCCAGGCACGAGGCGAACACCCTGGCCTTGTTGCCTCCGGCAAGGTGACCGGGATTCAGGGTGTATTCTCGTAGCTTGCGAATGTCCAGGATCGCCCTTTCTGCATTGGGTAGCATCATATCTGTCAGAGACAAGCCTTCGATTACAAACGAATACCAGACAGGATCATAGTGCATTTCCTGCAGCTGGACCATACCTTTGCCAGTCAGCCCCGTCCATCCTCAGCCTCACGCACCTGCGTAAGGAGTAGCAAGTTTTGCCATTCATCCGAAGTTTCCCGGATTGGTCCCGACGCCGACCATGGAGTTCCGGAGCACCGGGTGGCGTGATCTTTGCGCTGTGAATGGTCAGTGATGCAGCGTTACCGGACATTCCCGTCCAGCTTGGAAACGAGTAATATCAACCAGAAGTTGCCGTTCCGTGGGATTGGCACATCAGTCATTTGAGCGGCTGCAGGACTTTAAAACCTGCCCTACTACGGCCTACGCGTGCAACTCGGCCAGTGCTGCCATAGGGGCGCGTTCGTCGCAACGTCAGCAATGCAGCCGAAATAAGACAGGGGTCCATATGGAAGAAAATGACACAGCAGATCAATGGGAAGTTGAGCAGACGGAAGCTCCAGAGAGTGAAGAGCAAGACGTTATCACGTACCGAATTTCATACTATCCGGCCGACTTTACATTGAAGGGGTATCTGGATAAGCACCAGTCCGGGCAACTGGTGATCCCTCCATTTCAGCGCTCCTATGTCTGGGATCAAGTTAAGGCGAGCAAGCTGATTGAATCATTCTTGCTTGGCTTGCCCGTACCAGGAATCTTCCTTTACAAGGAGCGCCAGACAAACAAGCTACAGGTAATCGATGGCCAACAGCGGATACTTTCTGCCATACGATTCTTTAAGAATGAGTTTGACGAAAGAATTTTCCGCCTAAAGAACGTTAATCCGAGATGGGATGGCAAGACCTATGGAGAATTAGACGAAGCTGACCAATTTCAACTAAACGACACGGTGCTTCGGGCAACTGTCGTGCAGCAGCTGGACCCGCAAGATGACTCCAGCATCTATCACATTTTCGAGCGACTCAATACGGGCGGGATCAATCTCAACCCGATGGAGATTCGGAAGTGCGTGTACTTCGGGAAATTCTTCTCTCATCTTGAGGAACTAAATCTAATCGAACCCTGGAGGCGCTTAATAGGAAAGCCTAATATTGACCGGAGGCTACGCGATGTCGAACTCGTGCTCCGCGTACTAGCGCTTACATATAGTTCGGTGAAATATGAAAAGCCAATGAAGCGATTCTTAAACAAATTCATGCTGGCTCATCGCCGAATGGACGATGTCGCTCTTGATGGTGCAATTCAAAGGCAGCACAAATCATTTCAAGAGGCGTGTGAGCGAATTCTCGATGCAGTTGGAGAGAAGCCATTTCATCTAAGGGGGCGGCTAAACTTTGCTGTTCTTGATTCGGTTATGGCAGCAGCAATTGCATGTCCAGAACTAGCGGGCAAGGGCCTACACGATGCATTTGAAGGATTGAAAAATGACAATTATTTCGTGGATAAGGCCACTCGAAACACAAGCGATGAGGCGACGCTAGAAGATCGTTTCAATAAAGCGTTTGAATACATTTCAGTGTGATCATGGCCAGGCTAATTCGCACATCAACGGTGATCGAGGACTGCGAGGCCATTGTTACGAACTCCGAGGTAATGGGGAGCCCTATTGAGTCGTATTTAGTGCAGCATGCATTGGTAGTCCTTTGCGCGGAAATGCAACAAGAGATATATAAGATCGTGCTCCATCGCGCTGCTCAAGCTAATGATAAACAGATTGCAAATTTCGTATATAACGCAGCACAACGCGTGCTTCGAAGTGTGGGCAAGAGCGAACTTGCAGGATTCATGGGATGTTTCGGACAAGACGAAAAGGAGAAATTTAATCAATTCATGGAAGACGCTGCGGTCACCAAGTACAACAACGCGGTCAACAACCGACACGATGTTGCTCACAGCAGCGGCGTACAAGTAACTTTTCCGGAGTTAAAAGAAGCGGTAGCTGCGGCCTCAGGTATTTTGCAGGCCATGGAGGATTCGCTCAAAAAAGCTGGGGATGCTGGGCCCTCGGGCTAACAAGCGTTTCGAAATAGGCGCTCCGCCTGAAAGCTGTTGGAGGAACGCTTTGGCCGAACTGCTGTCCGTGAGGAACCGTCTGGGATGGCAGCTCCACACGGGAGGCGACCATTCAGTTCTCGATGTTGAGCATTGCTTCATCGGCCGAGCGGACTGTCGCGGCGAGAAAGCGACCTCACTCAGTGAAAGCCCACTGACGGGCAGGTGCTGCGTTGAACGGCAGCCGGTCACGCGGCTACTGAGATTAGGGACGCGCCCGTCCGCTCGTAAGGCGACTGGGCCGATTGCCCAAAATGCATTCTTTCCGCACGACGACCATACGAGCAGCTGACGTGCGTCCTTGCATTGCGCGTATGCCCGTTCTCACATCGGGGCACCCGTTAGCTCAGATAGTAAGCTCTTTGCTGAGCGCCAATTCTCGGACTGAGTGTTCCGCATCTGCGTTATAACTCGCTTCTTAAAATTCCGGACACTCATCCGAAGGCGTCCCGATGCGCCGATATCCTGAAAGAGACGCTTCCCATCGCAATCTTCACGCCACTTTGCTTCCCAAATTTTTCGAAGTTGCTCTTCCCGATCTGCACAATTCATTTCAAATTTCTGCTTCCAGTCCTTTTCCGAAACAACCTCTAGCCGCGCCTTCATCGAAGTCAAACGTTGCAATAAAGTCTCCGCAATTTCTGATGCTCCCTTCCCTTTAATTTCATTCGCTCGCAAGCCGACATCACCAAAGCCGTAGCTTATATACTGTTCACGCGCAGCCCTCTCCGTAAGCTGGTTGAAGGCAAGAGACTTGAGGAATCCAGTTACTTCGCCCATATTGGCGAACGGCACCTTTGCGACATCTGGATCCATCAAAAGATCAGTAATTGCGTCGATATCTAGTAAATAATTTTCAAGGCATCTCCGGCCCCACTGTAGGACTTTCACACTCTCTGTGCTCGTCAGACTGCTCGGGACATCGTCTCTGTCGAATATAAAGTAGCGCATAGCCGCTGATGGGGCATCCTTCTCAGCTGACTGCAGTAGCTCAATTTGTCGTTCCACTTCAATACGGCCGCCCAGATCCTTTAGTTTTAGACGACGCAGTATATCTCCAAATCCGGTCTCTAAAACTAAGATGTCGTCTGGTCCTTCTACAAAAATAATTCCTTTAAATAGCAATTCTTCGCTTTCCGATGTGCCCAGTTTTCGTAACGCAGAAGAAATCACGTCTTGATCTTGTCGTCTCACCTTCGTAAGCATGCTTCCGGACATTAAACTATAAAGAGAGCATTCCTCCCGATCAAATGCGCCGGCTAAAATCTCTGGCGAATGTGAGCAGATTATAAGTTGTAAATTTTTTCGTGATGCATATTGGTCTACGATAAAAGGTAGAAGATCTTTACATACTGCGGGGTTAAGATGGAGCTCTGGTTCGTCTAGGAGGATCAAACCACCTTCGACTAACGTACGCTCGATTAGTAGAAAAGTAAGTATCAATCCTTTCTCACCACTGCTCATACTGTCGAGATCGAACTGACGGCCGGTCTCGTCTTCGACCGTTATTGACAGCAGTCCAATTTCATTTATGCCGACCCCCTTGATGTGTCGCCCCTTAAGGATGCCTGAAAAGATACGGTGAAATTCCGCGTATAAATTCTCCCTGCCTTGATTACTCGTTACGATGGCGGAAAAAATAGTGTTTTTTAACCGGCTATATTTAAGCTGGGGCTGTGAATTGTGAGCTTCAAGCTGCTGGTTCGAATCTGCTGACCCAAGCTGTACAGGCTGCTCGCCGGAAGGAAGGGCACGATCAGCCGGAAAATAACTGAATATCGTTTGACTGGGGGCGTTGCGCGCCTCCAATGCTGACAACAAAGTCGGTCCGATTTGGCTACCAGTAGAAGCCGGACCCACACCGGGTGTTATCGTCAGTTCAATCGTTATCTGTTGGCCCGCCGCATCAATTTTGACCCATTCTTCGTTGATCTCGGTCGTTGCCTTGTCTAGCTCAGTCTTTCCCTGCGGCGAGGATAAAAAGGCAATTAGAGCACCAGGAAAGGCAAAGGCTTGACCCATTCGTGCTTGAACGAAGTTAGTCGCGATTTGCGGCGTCGAATTTTTCAACCATTGTGCCTCGTCGCCACTAAATTTGTAGCGGCAGGAAATTACGATGGCTGCTTTTTCGTCTTGTGCTATCGCATTCATCTTCAAACGGTTTGGAACATGCGGTGACGCTGCACCTAGCGCAAATAACGCCTGATTGCTTTCATGTTGCGTTCGCGGGGATAGCATTGCTTTTACGAGCCTGATTGCTTCGAGAATCGTGCTCTTGCCGATGGCATTGGGTCCCACTATGACATTTACATGACTATCAAAATCAATCTCAATATTTTTAAGTGCACGAAAATTAACGACCTTCAACGATTGCAAATGCATGGTTCACCCCGATTTCTTTATGGCTGTTGCTGCCGCTCAACCTATGTTGTGCGGCTTCGACCCCGCACGTTAGTCTATGGGGCGGAAAGGCTTAATACAACAAAACACAAAGCTGATTGGCGCATATTCATCAGGCACGGCTACAGCGGATAGTCATGCCAGCCGGTTCCGAACAAACCAGAGCGACCCGTACAGCTGAGATGCCGGACGCTGCGGCCTGTAGGTCCGCATGAATGCTTCGACACGAGAGGAGGCATTAGGAGTTCCCTTTGGCAGCTATTCGCAACAACTCCGCCTCGCGCATCCGCGATTGGCTTCAATGGCCGACAAGTAGCAGGCGACCCCGCGTGAGCGAAGGACGGTTGGACTTTGAGGGCGGCCGTTGCCGACGTGGCGACTCGAATGACAGCAAAGGGTCGGATGGTGTCATTTGCTTTCCGTTGCTGAATGACTGCTATCAGTCTGGACCGGCCCTTCGGCAGAAAAACTCTACAGGGGGTATCTAACCAAAGAGAGTCCAGGTGAAAGTTTCACAAACTGTACACCATCTCACTCCCCCCAGAAAGCTTCTGCTTCTGCACACACTCCTCACAGACATTCATCTTCCAACCCATGGCGCAGCAAGTATCGCCAGGGTTTTGGACATTGAGGCCATAGGTTTCCAACCAGATTTTGTATATAGCCGAAACAACGGAAACGGCAGTCCCCACTACTTGCCTCTTCCTCGCTCAAATCTGCAAAACGCCTATTGGCGAACTGCGCTCTGGATGCGGTCATCCAGTATCCGGTACCCATGCCTCGACCGACGTAGTGCCGCGTCATACAACAGTGCGTTGATTTCCTCAGCGGACGGAGAAAATCCGAGGTAGGATTTCTTCCTGCCGCCAAACGGCGTGCTTTTCCGCCACCAGGAGTGAATCAGGAGCCATTCGCCGAAGAGGTCCTGACACAAGTCCACCTGGTAGCGCCGCTGTTTCTCTTCATTCTCCCAGAGTCCCGTGATCCACCCGGTAGTTGGGTGGATTGATGCGTGCAGCAGGCGGGCCTGCTCCTGCGCAATGGCCTTGTGGTCGATGCGCGGCTTGCGGGGTTTCTTTGGCGCAGGCAAATGTTCTACGGTGGGCACCACGTCGATCTTTGGTGCGGGCTTGGCCACCACAGCGACCACCGCCGGCACCGCAAAGGAGCTCGCCACCGACCGCAAGACGGGCCGCATCGCTGGCCCTTTGGCATAAGGAATAGATACTGGCATTACAACCCCCTTACGGCATCCTGCCGTGAACAATATCGCGCAAAACCGAGTCCGGGAAAACCCCTTTAATCATGCCCACATGGTCATTCGGAAGCCGGAACACGAGATCCGGCACGATGTCCACGCCTGTTTCGATGAGCATCAAGCGGTTGTACCGCAGCCCGGCCCGGGCAGCAGCGTCGGGATCTATGGCCCGAACGCCGCCCGTGCCGTTCTGCACAACGCCCTCCATATCCACGGCGAGCGCCGCAGGGGGATTCGGTGCCTCCAGGATGGTCGCCGATTTCCCCAGGCTCGAAGGCGTCAGGAATCCTACGGGGACGTAGCGCACCGTCAGTTTTCCTTCCTGGATAAACTGCTGTTCCATCTTGTATGGTGCGGGGCAGTAAGAGCAATTTGGGTCGAAAAAGTCGTAGACCACGACGGGTCCATGGCCGACCTGGACATAGGCGGAATGATCAAGTTGCCGCCAGTATTGCGCCCATGAAGCCCCATGTGCGGCTAGCGGGACAAACCCCAGTATGAGCGAGGCCGAGAGCGCCTTATGCCACCGCATCCTGTCCTTCTGTCTTTTCCACATTATTTTGCAATTCAGCGACATCGGATGAAGCATGGTGATGTTCATCCATGTGGGACGCATTATCTGTTTTTATGCCGATCCATGCGGCAAAGTCGCCAAACTCCGGGTATCTTTCCCCGCTTTCCGAACGATACTGCTCAATGACCTTTCTCAATGCATCCAAGGCAACTTGCATCAACTTTGTGTCTCTCTCACTTTTGCTGCGGGTGATACGGCTCAATCCGAGCGATACTTCGATGATCTCCAGATCAACGGCATCATCTCCGCTAAATTCCGCCGATACCCTGCGAATCGGAATACCTGCAATATTCTTTGCCATAGCGTTATATCTCCAATAGTAACGATACACTTTGGATTATATCGGACTTAACATCCGTTGACGATAGGTTGTCTTTGTGGTGTTATGATAATGCACTAGCGATCTGGGAAGCCGATGACGCGATGTAGGCTTACTGTAGTTATGATAACCTATATTATACTAACCATGGCTCATTCAGGCAGGGGGAACAGGGGTTATGATCGACGTTGACGGGCTGACAGACCGCTTCACCCGGTGGCTTGCGGGGCCAAACTTCCGTAATCCCTACTCGGTGGCCACAATCAGGCTATATGGGGTAACAGTGCGCCGCTTTCTGGAGTTTGTGGACTTCGACGGGATAATGGAGATTCAGGAAGTCAGCATCCATCTGGTGCGTAAGTGCGTCATTAGCGGTAAGAATGGCTGTATAGCACCGAAAAACACGCAGACCGTTAGATCATCCAGCCTTGTACTGTTCTTTGATTATCTCGAATCCAACGAAGAAAACTTCGGAAATCCCGCAAGAGAGTTTGTAGATGATCAGAAACGCAAAAGTGGCGGCAGAGGCGGCAGATCGGCCAGCAGGCTCAAAACCGTTCTGGAATGGGATGAAATCGACCGCTTGCGCTTCGAGGCCGGAAGACTGGAGACGATTGCCGGCATCCGCGATGCGGCCCTCATCGGATTGATACTCGACACTGGCCTGCGGGCGAGTGAGGTGTGCGGACTCACTATGGCCGATGGTGATGGATACCTGGCCGGACGCCTCAAGGTGATCGGCAAGGGCGACAAGGAACGCCTGGTGCGCTTCGAGCCGCATCACGCACCCCGGATGCAAAGCTGGCTCTGGACTCGCCGACGACTCACCACCCGTGACGACGGCCTTTTTGTGACGGACCAGGGTAATGGTCTGAGCATCGCCATGCTCTATATGATCGTGAGTCGGTTGCTGGATCGTGCGGGGATTCGCAAGGCCCAACAGGGGCCACACCTGCTACGCCACACGGCGGCAAGCATGTGGCTGGCCAATGGGGTGGAGTTGAAGCAGGTGCAGGAGAATCTGGGGCATAGCAATATTGGGACCACGAGCAAGTATCTACATTTAATTTGATTAGGATATGTTATGTCACGCAAAACCTGCAGGACCCCGTGCTCAATAATCTTTGGTGCTACATCGAAGTTGATCTGTTATATCACCGCCAAATACCGAGGGTTAACAGAGAGGAAAAAAGACGGGCTTATCATCCTTCTTGCGTTTCTTGTGTATGTTTTTTTGTTTGCCCTATCTGATATAATATATATAGATTGGATTTTAATAGCGTTTTCTATTTTGTTTTCTGTTTTTCTTATATCTATTGCTCGCTACAACCTAATCGACATCGACGGAAAAACTGCGTGGGTGACGCTGCAGGTCTTTGCGCTAGTATTCGTCTTTTCATCGTTAAATATAATATCTTTTGCCTTTTTATATAAAACGCTAGATGGATCCTCTGGATTTGATCAGGATAAGATATTACTGTATGATTCTGCGCAATATTTCATGAATACGGGGGCAGTTGGATCTGGTGTCGAAAAAGAAAACAAGATTGCACATATCATAGAATCACTTATAGGATACTCGCTTATCCCGGTGATCATATCGGTAATTGTATACAAGATCTCAAGCCTGTCACATAAAAATAATAAATCGTAGTCTTTGTCAATGGTCTTGACTTTGTGCTTTCCGATTAAACTGAGCCACACAAAAGATGTTGCTATAACGCGATGCCAAGACGCGATCTGCCGCCAAACTAGCATATAACATTTCCACTGTCGCCTAGTATAACAATTGTTCTTTCAGGCGGGATATGAAGCAGAAAATAATGACGCTTCAATTTCGCTGAATTTCATGTCATTGTTTGCCTCTCTTGTCGATTTTGAAATAGGTTATAGACGCCGATATGATTGCTTCTCTTATTTTCTCTATAGCATTAAAATCCGGCGGCTTGTTCATGCTGCTTCCATTAACTCTGCCGTGTGCGTAATCATCTCTCAACCCCGCCAATTTATAAATGCACCCTCTATTTAGCATGAAATTATCCAGCTTATGCTTTTTCTCTTTATCTTTTATCTTTTTAGGGTTTAATGATAAGGTAATATCTTCGCAGTTATTGATAACACATATGTTGACTACACCCTCAAGGGCGACATAAGCCACAAAAAAACCAGACATCCATGACAATGATAACGATGGCGTGCTTAGTTTTGATAGTAACGGATCAAAAACATATGCGAACAGGCCAGAGTGGTACATAGAAATAAGGTTTTTAATGCGTCCACCGATAGCGTCATCTTTAGGTATTTTATTGCATCCTATTAAGTCGCCAGTTATAATTAAACCAGCAACCCTTGATAAATACTCATCCGTACTTACCGATAATCTTCCAGTATCAGATATTATGTCTAGCTTGCAAGAAAAGTTTTTGGTTAATATCAAGTTTGCCAATGTTCCAGCAGGATTTATAAAAACGCGATTAAAAGAAATGAGACGTTGCAATCTTCCAACGTCGTTTGAATTAGATAGTATCATTATTTGTCAACAACCTTTGCGGACAATTCTTGTAATCTATCCACAATCCTCACCGTCTCCACACTCACCCTCACCACCTGCTGAACAAGCCTGAAAATATACGCTGGATCATCATGCTCTCGGCACCAGTCATTCGGATCATTCTTGATCCCACTATCCTTGTCTACGGTGATTTTGTAACGCTCCATGATCCACTCGATAGCGGGCTTGCCATTAACCACATACTCGTAGGCTTCCAGAGGAATGCCCTTGATGGTGATATAACCGTTGTAGTGGATGATACTCTTGTCGCGCTCACGCCTGCCCAGTTTGGCAAACTCGATCTTATCGACGTGATATAGCGTGTGTGGTGGCAGATTCTTGTCTGTGTCTTTGATGATAATTTGCAGTCCCTCGTAGGGGTCCACCTTCTCATAGTTCAGGTGCCAGTAGGCCAAATCTCGGCCAGCCTTGCTGAACCCCCGGAAATCCTGGGCAAAAGGGATACGGGGAAGCATCTTCTTGAGGTCGTTGGCGTAGCGTTCCCTATACTCCGGGGAATGTAGGATGCCATAGACGTAGTAGAAAATATCCTCTTTGGAAATCTCGTCATCTTGATAATGGGCACGATAGTCGGTCAGCGCAGTGTCGGTGATGGCGTTCTTTCGGGTATAGCCGTCGGCATCCACATGGGCGTCGGCAGGTTCATCGAACAGCCCGTTAGTCTGGCCGGATGGGGCTTGGGCTTTCTCGTAGTGGTAGAGGGGGAAGCATTGACCCCCATGAATCACATGGAGGTTTGGAATTGTATCTAACATTATGCAGGAAAACGCATTGCTTTCGCCGGGATTTGCAACCGATATGGCGAGGTTTTGGTGGTGAGCAGTAGGGTAGAGCTTTTCTTTGAAGTACTCATTCATAACCCGATCATAGTAAATCCAGGATTTACTGAATGGGCGGTAAACTCCGACACCAATCTTTCTGGAATCAAGTTCGGAAAGATTGTTTCGGCAAAGCTCTTTGACAAGCCCTCTGGTCCACTTGATCTTGCGCGAATCGGTATCTATCAACTCCTGCGCTTTCTTCTCAGCATTACCGCCAACCGCACGACAGGAAGCACCATGCAGGTCAACTTGGGCATTGTAAAAGGCAATCATCTCGCGCACGTTGGTTTCGAGACGGTCTTTGCTATAGTTATAAACCCAATCATCGCGGCTGGTTTCGACACCACGGGACCGCATGGAAAATATCGCCCCGGGATCGTCGTTCAGTGGCGTGAACGTCTCGAAATTATCACTCCGCAGATTCACCCAATCATTATGATCATTCGGCGCGATGCGTTCCCACGGCACGTTCTTGATACTTCCTGCCTCACTAATGATGGCGAGTTTTTCTTCCCTGCTCAGGCAATCCCCAATATCCCGGTAATGAATCTCGCAGCCTTCCGCCTTTACGGGATTCTTCACTAGCAGGGTGATGGCTACGGTAGCCCGCGATCCTGAACCGAAAGTCTGCCCGCCTTCTTTCCTCGCTGTCTCTCCTGACGTTCGAGTATTCCCCCGCAGATTGAACACATAGACGCTCGTGAACTCATCGGCCAGAGACTTGCGGAAGCCATCCATGGTATTCCCGTCGATCCAGCCGCCATTGCTCACAAAGCAGATCACGCCCTGATCCTTGATACGGTTACTGGCCCAGCGGAAGGCCCGGATGTAGCTGTCGTAGAGGCTGTTTTTGTTGGTGGCCGTGGAATGTGCGGCGTAAGTATTACGAATATTCGCATCCAGCGCCTCGTATTTGAAGTTCTGGTTGTTATCGTTGGCATTATCCTGTCCCACGCTGTAGGGCGGATTTCCCAGAATCACCCGGATATCCGCCTGATTCTGCCTACGTGCGCGTTCACTGTTTTCCTGCGAGAACATTTCCGTTTTCGACTGCCCTTTCTGGTCTCCCATCATGAAGGTGTCGGTGAGCACGATACCTGGGAACGGCTGGTAATCCTGCCCGGATATGTCGTGATAGGCTGCTTCGATGTTAATGGCAGCGATATAGTAGGCCAGCAGTACGATCTCGTTGGCGTGCAGCTCGTGGGCGTACTTGTAGGGTAGTTTGTCTGGCGGTATGAGGCCATTCTGGATCAGGCGCACGAGAAAGGTGCCGGTGCCCGTGAACGGGTCGAGAATATGCACATGCTTATCGGCTAGGCTGACGCCGAACTCTTTTTGGAGCGCCACGTTCGCGCTGTTCACGATGAAGTCCACGATTTCCACCGGGGTATAGACGATCCCCAGTCGATCCGTCATGGATTTGAACGCGGTGCTGAAAAACTTCTCGTACAGCTCCACGATCACCCGCTGGCGGGCCTCATGATTATCCAGGCCGGATGCGCGTTGGCGCACGCTGTCATAGAAGTCCTTGAGGTTTTCCATGTCCTTTTCGAGCGCCTGCCCCTCCAGTATATCCAGCATCCCCTGCATAGCCTGGGAGACGGGGTTGTGGCTGGTGAATGCGTAGCCGGAAAACAGCGCATCGAATACGGGCCGGGTGACGATATGCTGCGAAAGCATTTCCACAGCCTCATCGCGGCTGATATTGGGGTTGATGTTCTCGCGCAGACCGCCGAGAAAAGTATCAAAAGCCTCTTTCGTGCCAGGCTTTGGATGTTTCAGGAGATGCTCGATGCGCCGACGGTGATTCTGGGCGATCTCGGCCACGTCCTTGGCCCAGGACTCCCAGTAGCGCCGGTCGCCGCACTTCTCGACCACCTTGGCGTAAATGGCGTCCTTCCACTGGCTCAGGTTTTCCTCGGTCAACTCGAAGGCAGATTGGACGCCATCGACATCTACCCGGTCCTTTTTTGGCGGGGTGACAGCCTTGACACCGATCACATTGATCTTGTCGTCTTTCTTCTTGTTCAGGTCGATGGTGGCAAACTCGCGCTCCAGGCGGTCATCGTGGGCACGCAGCGCATTGAGTACCTGCCAGACCACCCGATACTTCTTATTGTCGTCGAGGGCCTTTTCCGGGTCTTTATCGCCCGGAATGCCGATGGGCAGAATCACATAGCCGTACTTCTTTCCCGGAGCCTTACGCATGACGCGGCCAACGCTCTGAACCACATCCACAATGGAATCGCGGGGGTTGAGGAAGATCACGGCATCAAGGGCCGGCACGTCCACGCCCTCGGACAGACAACGGACGTTGGTGAGAATACGGCAGGTTTTTTCGCCGCTGCCTGTATTCGCCTTGAGCCAGTCGAGCTTATGGTTGCGCGTTAGAACATCCATAGTGCCATCGACGTGCTCGGCCTCAAGGGCCATGGATCCATCTTCATCCTCCCGAAGCTCGTCCACGACCGCCATGAACTCCCTGGCCAGCAGCTTGGAGTGCGGGATGGTACCGGCAAAAGCCACGGCGGTTCGCATGGGCTGCGCGTCACCCCCGAAGTCCACGCTGCCCAAGGCACCACGCTTGGCAAGACCATTCCAGCAGCCCACAATCTTCACGGCATCATCCAGCTTTAGGCTGTCCCCGGAGTCGCCAATGCGATCCTCCAGTTCTTGCAGGATGCTTTCCTGATCTACGGCCAGGATCAGCACCTTGTAGTCAGACAGGAGATCCCGATCCACCGCCTCGGCAAAGCTCAAGCGGTGAAAGACCGGCCCGAAGTGGGCCTCATTGCTCATGGAATAGACCAGGTGGCCCTTCTCCTCGGCCTTACGGCTGGCGTCATCTTTGTAAATCTTCGGGGTGGCCGTCATGTAGAGGCGCTTTTGAGCGTGGATATAGTCGTTATCATGGACGCGCACAAAATGGGAGTATTCCAGCGTATTCTTCTCGTTGTCGAACTGAGCCACCCCCGCCGTGCGATGGGCCTCATCACAGATCACCAGATCAAACGCCGGACACCCAGCCTTTTGCGCTTCATGCACGACTTCGATGGATTGATAGGTGGAGAAGATCACCGTAATCCGGCCATCGTCGGATGTGTGGTTCAGGTGCATGGCGAGTTTCTGAAAATCGGTTGTAGCAGGATAAGCGAGGTCATGCACCCGGATGTCCTCTTCTTCTTTGCCGACCTTGCTGTCAGAGCACACGGCATAGCAACGCAGGGGTGCATGTGCCTCTGCCGTCCATTCTCGAAGCGTTTGCGCCAACAACGCCAGGGACGGCACCAGAAAGAGTACATGGCCACCGGGTTGCACCATGTATTCCATAATGGAAAGCGAGGTATAGGTTTTGCCAGTACCACAGGCCATGATGAGCTTGCCCCGGTCATGGTCCTGAAAGCCAATCAGCACATCCTCACGCGCCGATTCCTGGTGTGGGCGAATCTGCTTGCCCGTCTTGCGGCGCAAGGATTCCGGCTTCTCCACGTCGAAGGCGGACCAGTCAACGACGCTGTTTTCGAGATCGGCCAGACCGATGCGGCGAACACGGATTTGTTGGGTGTCCAGCATCTCATCGGCATTTTTCCCCCAGTGATCCGTGGTGGAAACAATCAGACGGCTGGTAAAGGGCTCCCTGCCGGAGAGCATGAAGAACGTCCCAAGATCATCCATGGAAATACGCTGATCTTCCCCATAGAACTTGCACTGGATCGCGCAAAAGCCGCCATCACGGTCCTCGGCTACGAGATCCACTCCTTTGTCCTGGGCGCTAAATCCATGGGCTTGCAGCCCCGGCCAATCCTTCCAGAGCCAGACACCGGCGAACTGATCCGCGAACATCGGATCAAGGCGCAGGAAAGCCGCCATCAATCGCTCAAAGGCATCACCTTTGCCGCGCTGATCGACGGTGTACTGGCGGAACTGGGCGAGGATGTCGTGGATGGTGTTTACGGGCATGGGAGATCAGTTCTCTTCTTTGGGTGAGCACTCAGGGGCTTTTATTTTCACATGGCGAGGCGGCGGGGATAGTTCCTGTAACCAGGTGCTGTCTACAGGAGGCGGGTTCAGATAATTCATTACAATGTCTGACGATTCACCATCACTTATCACCATGGATTTATCTTTCAAAAAACCGAAATGGCTTGTGAAATACTTGACGTTTGCATTAAACAGGCCAGAAAACCAGAGCCACTTCCGCCTTGCTTCTGGATTTCTATGGACCAGATTATTCATAATTATCTGACGATATTTTTTGAAATATTCTTCAACATCTCCATTTTTGTTGGGAAGATAATGCTGTTCTGGGTAAATCGAGTCCAGAATAATCTGGTCTGAATGGTTTTTTGCAAATATGCCTAAATTGCCATAAATGGAGCCTTTCAATCCATCTAGTGCTTGCACCGCTGATTCATTTAGTATTATTTGCGGGTCAACTGCAGTTTTTTCCCCTTCTACCGCTTGCTGAAAACCAGTCCCAAAGATGTTTGATTCAGTGCAATGGGCATTCCCAATGGCAATGGCGCCACGCACCAGGAATCCCATATCCAGTAGCGCGTGTGCAATTTGTACAGCCTTAATAGAGACGGCAACAAGCGGAGGGTATGGTGATTTTTCGGAGATCGGTGCAGAGATAACCAAGCTATCTGAACAGCTCAAACACTTCAGTTCCATATCTTCTGGAAATGCGGAATTTCTACCCTCCGAGCTGATTTCTCTTGGGATAATCTCGTAAAACAATATATCTAATTGTTTCAACTTGATCGGGTCCTCCTCTGCCGCCTTCACAAAGGTTGAAAACCCTAAAATATCCAGATAGGCAACAGCGTGTGGGTGAAATTCCATCATGATGATGCTTCCTGCGATACCCAAGGATTGATAAGCGGAATGCTGAGATCCTCGAAGTCTGAGATGTTGCGGGTGGCCAGATGCGCCCGCCGAAAATGGGTGATGGCGGCAATCTGGGTATCCGCCTGGGGAATAGCCCGCCCAGACAACTTCCTCTGAGCGGCGATCTCTGCAAACGCCATTGCAGCGCCTCCATCAAAGGGAAGTATTCGCCCCGCAAAGTCTTCCCGAAAGATAGCAGCGATAGCCTGTTCGAGTTTGGTTCGGCGATTTCCTTCCGGCAAGATACGCACTCCATAAAACATCTCTGCCTGCGTGATGCTCGTCGTGTAGAGATTATCTAATGGTTGGCTGGCTATCCAAGACATGACCTGTCCGGCTGGAGCGGGGCGAAGCAACTCTGAAATGACGTTGGTATCCAGTACAATCATTGGAAGTCGGGAGGATCCCGAACAGGATCTCTGGGCATGGTCGGCAAATCCACTCCGCCAAGAGGCTCCATTCGCGCTCGAATCCTCTGTGCCAGATTGCCTCCTTGTTGCTCCGACGATTGCAAAGCAGCACGTAGAATCTGTCTGGCTTCTTCTTCCATAGAGAGCCCGTGAGTCGCTGCACGGATGCGAAGGCTGGTTTTTACGGATTCATCCAGGTTCCGAATGGTAATGATGGCCATGATAACCCCGCGTTTCGCTAATTTCGATTTAGTATAGGCATTGCATTCATTGCAGGCAACAATAGGCCGCGAAAGCCGCCTGATGGTTCTTTCGGTGAATCACTCGGCGAGACCCTGCCGACGGGGAACGACATCTAGTTGTGGCTCTGTGCCACCGCCACCCAAGCGATTCAGACGGCGGGCGCGCGCTTGTTCAATTGGCTATTTGCATTTTGAGGTTGGAAACCAGGTTTTAACGGTGACTTGGGACTGTCTACTATTGTCAGGACACCTCAGCGGTCGGGGCCAACGACCTTCGGACCAGTACGCTTAGCCGATCGACGTCTTCGCCGGTAGCAAAATTGCTTGCCAACAGATCGCAGCCTTGTCGTCCATCTGATTCAACGCTTCAAAGTTCCGCAAACTCACATGCCCCGGACAAGTTTCGACGGCAAAGGCTATGAGTTCCTTCGCACGGGTCAAATCGCCCGTTGCGCGGTTTTGCTCCGCCAGCCTTAATATGAAGGCTGCTTCAAGTATCCGCCCAAGATCCAATGTGTTGGCGTAATGGCGCTCACGGAAATAGCGTGTGTAAAGCTCTTCCATCAACGGCAAGGGCCAGTCCGGATTTTGGCCTGTCAACAGATGCGCCGCCAGACTGATAATGGAAGGCGTATCAAAATCGCTCTTGTATGTCTCAATAAGCTTCGGGTACCCCGCGCTGCGGGAATCCTCCGGCGCGAAGAAGTTGAAAAGAAAATAAAGGGCCAGCATCGGTAAGCGCTGGGCGGGCTTTGCCAAACCAGTCACGAGCACTTCAACCTTCTCCAGCACAGGCCGGATGTCTGTTAGCTTCGATGACGGCTGCAATAAGATCCCGACTACCTGTCCAATGAAAGCAACGAGATATTGCTGAGCGGTGGTCGCATCGAAACCCTGAGGATTGTAGATCCAATATTGGGGGGCCAGCTGCATGGTCAGCTTCCCTGGCAAATCCTTCCTCCAGTCGAAGTCTTCCGTTTCCGTTTTCGGCGCCTGCGCCACGAATGTCTTGATCACGTGGCGCGCCACACGCGCAAGGCCAGCAAAGGTCAAGGCGGGCTCTCCATCGACCGCCATGGTCTCGTGGAAGCCACCAATCCCGACGAGAAGGTGAGGAATATCCTTGAGATGGTGCACGTAGCTTGAGCGGATCGAATAAGCCTGCCTGAGTGCAATTGAAAGGTCGGGCCGACTGACGGCATTGACGGCCGTCTGTGCCTCCTCGCGGAAGAAGCTGGGACCAACATGGGCAAGGGCAAACTCACGGAAGCGCCGCGCAATGGCCACGTGCTCGTTGGCGAGGACGGCAGCGCGCACCCTGTTTGCCGCGGCTTCGGGGGCATCTCTAAGAGCTTCATCAACACTGCGCCGCTTGTTCTGGTCGTAATCATCCCACGCGGGTTCAAATCCATCATAATTCTGAGCGAGGGATTCCATCGACATAACAAAGAGCGCATAGGCGATATTCACGTCATCCGAGATACGATGCGCACCGATGACATAGCGCCGAATGGCCCGCATGACCCCTTCGTAGCTCTTGCGCTCCAGCGCCATAAGGTCCGAAACGAAACGCTGGAGGTCCGCAGCATCTCCCGGCTGCCAGTCCACGGCGCGATCAAACATTCGGGGTACGTATTTCTGAGGTACTAAGTCCGCGCCGAGACTAGGCCGCTCGTTCGCCACCAGGCGGCGTGCAAGGTCGAGATCTGCTGTACAAGTAATGTTCAGGGTAAACGAAACGATGGCTGCAAAGTCATTGATCAGCGTGTCACCGCCCGTCGCGATGACTTCGCCGGAATACGGGCCACCGGGCAGCTTCTCGATGCGTTCAATGATCTCACAGGTGAGCGCTCCCAGCCCATGTACGCCGATGACCGGCTGGAGCGAGCCCGCCTGTGTTTCGATACGCTCGTCTTCCCGAAATATTCGGTAGTTCGTGTAATAGATCGCGCGCCGCAGCGTCTCGTGCGCTTCGCCTTTAAAGAACTTTCCGGTGCTAATCTGCAACATTGTGGTGAGGTCCCTAAGTGGTCACTGGCCGGGAACAGCCTGTCATTCAGTCTATCCCAGCGGCCACAACCAGTCCAAAGCAGGTATAGCTACCACAAGCCCAGTTCCAACCAATTGGAGTTGCATTGAGGTTGCACCCGAGAGGCTGATTCCAACCTGGGTGTTTGGTACGTTCAGTCGGATTGGACTTCGATATCTCCGCTATCCAACCTCAGAATGCAAATAGCCGTTCAATTAAAAACACACAAAGCCTCTTTCAATAGGGTACCACGGTCTTCCAGTCCCCCCACCTGATGCGGGGAAATTATTGACCTGACGCAAACCCCTCACATCGCCGCATCGCATTCGGAAAGCACGCCAGATAACCATCGTCTGCCTTGCCAGAAGGCGGTAGCCCGAACTGTGTTTTCCCGCAACGCCCGATGCCGTTAGAGCCTATGCTATCCGGCGTGAAATGGCGGCAGGAGCCACAGGTTACTCTGGTGTTGTTTTCTGGGTCAGCCATTCGCTTTCTCACGCACTATTTGGCTGCTCCGGTACGTCACCACCCGGCGTGCGGGAATCTCGACCGGATCCATGTTCGTCGGATTCCGCCCCGGACGCGCATTTTTATGCAGCAGGACAAAATTGCCGAACCCTGAGAGCTTGACGTCTTCGCCAGAGGCCAGGGTCGTGCGGATGGTGTCGAATATCGCCTCGACCACCAGCTTGCTGTCCGTCGCCGACAACCCGACGGTGTCGGATAGGTGGCGGGTTAAATCCAGCTTGGTAACGGTCATTTTTATGGATTCACCTTGTCCTGA
The DNA here is from genome assembly GCF_018854495.1 of Acidithiobacillus ferruginosus. GTDB lineage: Bacteria > Pseudomonadota > Gammaproteobacteria > Acidithiobacillales > Acidithiobacillaceae > Acidithiobacillus > Acidithiobacillus ferruginosus. The sequence goes on along the minus strand of NZ_JABBDR010000251.1, from coordinate 12,292 downwards.
AGCGACTTGGCGGGCTTGAACGTCACGCCATTACGCGCCGCAATCTGGATCTCCTCACCCGTCTGTGGGTTCCGACCCTTTCGTGCTTCCTTGCGTGAAAGCTGGAACGTGCCCACTTCCGGGACGACGATCTTCACCACCTTCGTGATCTCGGCATGAATCGTCTTGCCGAAGGCTTCCAGAAAACGCTCCGCTTCGGCCTTGCTGCTTTCGGCGTGATACGCCAGCGCTGCCACCAATTCTGATTTCTTCAAGGTCATTCTCCTTTTCTCAGTGAACCAACTATTGCGGTGGGGTACTGCTACTGCATACAGACTGAATGAGCGCATCCACATCCTCATCAGACATTCCAAAGCGTGTCTTGAGGCGATCTCTGGCCTCTTGCCGGTGCGCATCCGACACTGGATCTGCCACTCGCAGATCGAGGTGATAGCGCACCGATCCGGGTGCCGCCAGCCGGGCCAGATAAGGCTTGCGTCCAGTCAGGACACGGATCGCCATGCGCACATTGGTCGCCGTGATGTCTTTGACGTGCCGACTTCCGATAAGCCCCTCTCGGATAGTCGCTACCAGATCGCCCCCGGTACCAAGGGCGATAGGCAGCTCATACTTGACGATGAGCGCCACGTTGCCCCATTTCCCCAACAGGCGGCCAGCCAGCGCTCCGGCATCCACGAAAATCGGATTCGCATCCTTTCTGACTACGTTTGGGCGCTTCGTAGGCGATCTCACGGGCTTTGTCTCTGGTGTCTCGGTGGCCGGTTCAATCCGCACCTCCTGCCTCCGCAGATCAACCGCCGCCATTTTCAGAATGTCGATAGCTCTGAGATGCCCTGGGTCTTTCTTGGCGCCCGGCATGGCGTTTTGCGAAAACTCGGCGGTTTTAGCCTTTTTCTGCTTGTTATAGACGATTTTCTGCTGTTTTTGGACTTTCTTTCCCATTTCACATCCTAAAATCGAATCCTGATAAGAAAATTATCGCAGCCAGAACAGATAAGCCATCACCCCGACGATCCCCAGCGGAATCGCCGACAAGGATACCAGGCGCAGGTCCGGCCTGGACGGAATGCACTCCAGCAGGCACTCAGCCGCTATAAGGGGCATCAGGATGAACTGCCAGCCACCCAGCCACGAGAACCGCCAAGGCGTCCCGTACACGATAACCGCGTATGCCAGAGGCATGAGCAGCAAAGGGGACAAGCCGATCAGTGCCCCATTAAACCAGCGGGGGTTATGAATCGGCACACGGCCCAGCGCATAGGCATTCCCCATCTTATTGGGAATAAACCGGGGAAAGCCGGGGCGCCCGAACGTGGCAAACGCCACCATCCAGTGCGTCATCTCATGCAGAATCACGCCGGGCAGCGCCGCCAGCCAGAACGCCACGATATTGCGGCGAAATAGACGCAGTATCAGCACCCAGATCAGGGTGAGCGCACCGGCGAGTTCCAGGGGCGTTAGCACGCGGCAGGCGTCAGCACGCGGCGACACAAAAATCCATGGTAGGGGATAACGCCCACGATTGCGCGGCGCAGTCCCACGACGCCTCGCCTGCCAAGCGTTCAGACAGACGATGCAAGCCTAAATCATCGCAAAATGTTTGGCAGGCCGGGGCGTCGAAGTCCTCACGCATGACGCCTGTATTTCCCGGTCGCAGCTCGGGAGCCTTGCGCCAGTCCATGATATGCAGGTTGCGCTCAATAGCGGGAATCATGGCCGCTATGGCGACTGACTTCTTATCTTTGGCGTGCCCTTAATCTACCGATTGCTGTATGCCCTCCAGCCCGCCGTGCAGTCGTAACAGTTTCAGAGCTGTTGCCATGCCGACGCCAGGTACGCCGGGAATGTTGTCGGATGGATCACCGGCCACGGCTTTCGCTAAAAGATATTCATCCGGCCCAGCGAATGGCCCATCTTTAGCGGCGGCTGTGCGCAGCATCTCCAGCGACATCGGTTTGTCGGTGATGGGCGTAAACCAATCGACCCCCGGTGAAAGTGCCTGCCACCAGTCGGTATCGCCGGAGACCATGGTAACTCGGTCTATGCCATGCGCTGCGGGCGTTTCGTTCAGACATAAACGCCCGGCGAGATCATCGGCCTCCGCATCCACGGCCCGCATTTGAATCACGCCCATGTGCAGCAACAATGTGCTCGCTAACGGCTGCTGTTGCCGCCAGCTATCGGCCACCGCCACTTTTTCCGGCGTGTCTTTACGGTTGGCCTTGTATTCCGGGCAAAGCGATTTTCGCCATGCGGCATGACCGTCCCAAAGTACCACGGGTACCGCGCCGGGATAGAGTGACGAGATTCGCATAACCGACTGTGCAAGCCCCATGATGCCGCCCGTTGGCTGGCCGCGGTGCGCCAGGTGTGAGAGGGCGGGCACATACATCGAAGCGTATCCGATGTTATTACCGTCAATCAGTAGAACGTGGCGCATATCCTATCTCCTCTGCGATTCATTGGCCGAGTCCGACATTACGGCCTCTTCCAACAATAATGGTTCAACGTAATCCCGATACTGCTTCCACGACCCTACGGTGTCCCGATAAATCGGCTTATTCACCTGCCCATGGCTGGCCGTGAGTATCCGTCTTGGATTCTCATAGAACCGGGCGCAGGCTGGATCCCAGTCTTTGCCCAGCGACCGCAGCAGGCCGGTCACGGTACCGGCATATCATCCGCCAGCGTCTCATAGGACACCTCCAGCACCCGCTGGGGATAATCCTCCCGGTACCCTCCATAACCTCCTCATGCCAACGGAAATACCGCCCCAGCGTGCCGAGATCGTGTGCGTAGGGGTGGATTCCTCTGAAGTGCTGACGATAGATCGACGTGCAGTTATCCATCGGATCACGGCGGCACCAGATTACCCTCGCAGGCGGGAACAAATGCAGAATCATACCGGCATGGACGAAATTATGCGGCATCTTGTCGATGCACCATGCGGCGCGGGGCGTGAGATTGCTGCCCTTCCTACCGAAAGCGTCGCAGGCCTGCAGTACGGCCTCACCGTTGCCCGTAGCGTAGTACCGCTGGGCCACCATCGCCATGTCGTGCAGCTCGCCCGCCCCATGAAAAGCAGGGTGCATATCGAGTATTCGCTCCAGTAGCGTTGTGCCCGAGCGCGGCATACCGACGATGAAGATCCATTGAAGGCCATCACGGGGCGCTGGTGGCGCCAGTTGCAGCCAGGGTCGCCGGCAGATCCTGGTGTCGAGCTGGTGATGGCCCTCTTCGCTGAAGGGTTGGCTGACCGCGATGATTCGGTGCGCCGCATCATAGTGCTGCATGGCCGCCGCTGGCGTGCTCTGTTCTTCGGCGATTCGCGCCAGACGAAAATGCAGATCAGCAATGTCTTGCGGGATTGTTCAGGCCGCAGCACGGCGATGGTGTGGGATGGACGCTGGAAAGCGTCGAGCAATAGCCCGGTTGCACAAGTCTAAAAGCCGTATGCTTTTTTCATTAAATGTAATATGACAACTTCCTTTCTTAAACAATTTCGCGGAAAAATAAGCGCAGTCAAAAGTGTACGAACCATTCTGAATAGCATCAGATACCAGTGAATACATGCCATGCCGATGTTCCGGGATAGCCTTGCCATCATATACGCTCAAGATTCTTATCAGATCATCCAGCATGTCACAGCGCCAGGTGTTTGCTGTGCCATAAGAATCCAACACGGAATTGATGATGATTTTGCGCCCCATGGCCACCGGGTTGTTGGTCTTATAATCCCAGGACAGGGAACGGAACACATCAACAACACCATCTTCCATCATGCTCGCCCGTTTCTCGTACAAGTCAGCAAAAGTAGAGGCGATTGCTTCCGCCTCGAATGGCGGAGTCTCGTTATCTGAGATTTGCGAATCAATATCTTTCTGTTTTTTTGCTGACATGACCGCACGGATACCGGAAGCATCCAGCAGACTGCGCCAGAAAGCGGCATCAATATATTTGCCTAGACTCTCCTGAGTGCGCTTGCTGTTACTCAAAGAAACGTAATGGTGACCAGAAAAATAACTCTCCAAATTGGAGTACCCCACCCCTGTTACAGAGCGCTCTATTGAACAGGCTTCGGATAAAATCTCCATGGCCTGTTTCACTTTTGCGTTGATCTGCTCGCGCTTTTCGAGGATTTCCGATATGGAAGTGGTGAGAATCACGTCGGAATTAAACATACTATAAAATCTCCAAAAAAAACGCCGCGAATACTGGAAACGTCAAAATGTTATCCGTGCTGGCGTCCGGGTATCCGTATTCCCGAAGATTACGAGCGCCGGCGCGGATAAGTTTGTCACGCACTTTCATAATGGCCTCCCATTTTTGGGCGATGCGGCTTTCCAGCCAGCGCTAGTGCCGACCAGAAAGCGCGGGAAGTAATTACCGAGGCCTTACCCGCAGCGATGGCTGTCCGGTTCCGGGCGCGACCCACCATCCGGATTACCCGGACGATGGCGCACACCGCGGAACAGGCGATAGCCTGGGCCATGTCGGCCACGCCATCGGCGGCCTCTTCTACTTCGGCACGACGGCGCATGGCCTCGTCGATCAGGCGCGAAACCTTCTTCTCGACCGGACCCAGAATGCCGTTCTTGATGGCGCCGTCGTCGGCAACGAACAATCCCGCCTTGGCCGCAATAACCACGACCGCGAACAGCGTCGAAACCCGAATAATCATCACCATGACAGCACCCCCTTACCCTTCCTAATCCTTACCCATAATCGCTATTCGTCGAACGTCAGGCCAAGCGATTTATGCAAGCGCCGCCGTTCGGTCAGGATATGTTCCAATCGTGCGGCGAGCCGTTCGAGTTGAATGGCAGTGGGATGACACCCCGCCAACCTCCTGGCCTGCGTCCGCGCCCTCACCACCAGCCCAATGGGATTGGGCACCGGACGATCCGGCTCCTGATTGCCATCTACTGTTACCTGTAACACGGCTTACTCCTCCACGAGATATTGCTGATTCTCCGACGGCCATGGCCAACCTGGCTGCCAGGTTTGAGTTATATTAAATACACTATGATTAACGAAGTCAAGAAAAAAATGACAACGTGTTCACATGGTTAGCCCCTATAGAATCCTGACAGGAAAATGAACAGGAAGCTCGCCACCGTTATAAAAACCATGCCCCACTTATAGAGCCGTGCCCGCCCCTCCTTCGTCATGTTAATACCCAGCAGCGGGAGATAGCTCTCCACGATTTTCCAGCCATCCAGCGGCGGAATCGGTATAAGATTGAAGCCGGCCAAGGCAAAATTCGCCATCGCCATGATGAAGAACACCTGCCGCCAGTTCTCGGCAAAGGGCAGGTAGTGGAGACCCAAAAAGACGTAGGCCGTAAGCACCGATGCCGCAGGCCCCGCCGCAAAGATAAGCCGCCAGTCCGTCATCGAGGCTTTGTCTTCGTCGAAACGGACATAGCCCCAGATGGGCAAAATGCCTATGGCCAACTTTTTCCAGCGCAGAAACGTGATGGATCCAGCACGGATTTCAAAAACGGCACGCCGCCCCAGCAACAAAGCTACGACCGCCGCGTGCCCCAGCTCGTGCGCCAGAATCGAAAACACGAAGAGCAACAGCGTTGCCAGTAAAGCGAACAGAAAGAATAACGGGCTACTGTGCATAAGAATCTCCCTCACTGCATTATGAGCAATAAAAAACCCTCAAGGCAAAGCCGAGAGGGTGGGGGGATTACCAGTTCCAGCTTAGAGAAGCGGGAATCGTCTGGAGCAGCCCACTAAGGACGGCCTTCGAGCGTTCCTCCTGAATGGCGCCCCGGCGCTCACCAAACTCCGCCTTGAGCCCACCTATCGTATGTGCAAGAACGATCTCCTCATTCCCGGGAGTCGAATCCGCTTGTAATGCCGCATGGACACGCACGGCTATGTGCTCAGAACTGACCGACATACATAAATGTGCAGAACGCAATATCGAAACGTAACCGCTATTAAGCTTCTGGATACGCCGATCTTCCGTCTTTGTTACGTTCATACTCTGGATTTGGACACTGCCCTTGGCGAGACTGCCCATAAACACAGACACCTGGATAGCTATTGGGACGGACTGCTTTTCGAGATCACGTACATAACCCCATATTTCACGGGTTGACGCCTTATACAAAACAACCAGTTGTTTCAACATTACATCCTCCAAAGAAAAAACCCGGAAGTGGGTTGGTTCATATCCATGGAGGATTACCGGACAATTTCCATGTACCGGCGGGGACCGAACACAAAAAACCCCAAGCCGAAGCATGGGGTGGGGGAATCATCAAGTAGCGCCTTTTACGGTGTTCAGCAGCTTGCAGAGCGCGTCGCCTTCGTCCTTTCCGAGACCATCAGCGAAGCCGAACGACACGGCAGCCCAGATGGGGTCCGGCTGGCTGTCAAAGAGCCGCGACCGCAGAATTTCCCCGATACGCACCAGGCCGCGGGTTGAGAGCGGTGCGGACAACTCACCGGCACGATAGGCCGAGCGAGTCTCTGTCCCGAACCGGATCAGGAGATCGAGGATCTCATCCGGGAGATCGGTTCCGAACTTGCCCGAGAGGATAGCCTTCTCTTCCTCGTGAGTCGGATAATCCACCTCGGTGAAAAGAAAACGATCCAGAACCGCGGCATCCTGTACCTGCCGCGCACGGAACGATCCCGTCTCATCACCGCGACCACGGGTGTTACCCGTAAAGGCCACCCGAAAGTCCGGATGCGGCTGGATGGTGTCGCCCGTCTCGGGGATCACCAGTGCGGAGCCTTCCAGGACGCGGTTGAGAATGATCGTGATCGACGGAGGCAGCGCATCGCCCTCATCAAACACGATCATCTGACCATTGCGCAGCGCACGGACCAAGGGGCCATCCACGAAGGCCGTGGCCCCGTTTTCAAGCCCCAGGTACCCCACAATGTCCGCACGCTCCGTGCGGGCGTTGCAAGACAGGGTAACGCAGGGCCAGCCCAGTCGTGCCGCCAACTGCTCGGCGAAGCTGGTTTTGCCACTCCCAGCGGGACCGGAAAGGTACATGCTCCGCCCTGCCACGCCCGCCATCCAGAGAAGTCCTTTGCGGAGCAGATCTGGACGGAAGACGTAATTCTGAATCTTGCCGGGGACTCCTTCCGCCCCGACTTTGCCGGGAAACATCTTCCCGGCGAGTGCCGGGATACCAAAGGTGGTTCCTAAATCGACGGTGGTGGTGCTCATACATCCTCCAAAGAAAAAGCCCCGGAAGTGGGGCGGTTCATACCGTGGAGGATTACCGGACAGTTTCTATGTACCGGCGGGCGCCAGACAGAAAAAACTCCCAGGCCGAAGCGTGGAAGTGGGGTGGATCATTGATTTTCAAGCAGACGTTGCTGTTGCCGCCGCTGCGGTCGCTGGATGCTCAAGCGCATAGCTTGCCTCATCAGGCGCGATCTCAAATCGCCCAGGCGCGTTGCCTTCATCGTCTGCCAAAAAGACCAGCGTTTTTCTCAGCCCGGTGGGCATTGTGATAACGAGGCCAAAAAACTCGTCCTGACCATAATCATCGCCGCTCCGGATGAGCTCGGTAATGGTGCCACCCACCAGTTCCTGCAACTTCCCCAGATAAAAATCTGCACTCATCAGTATCTCCCTCAACGAAAAGGCCCCGGAAGTGGGGCGGTTCATACCGGGGAGGATTGCCGGACAGTTTCTATGTACCGGCGGGGTTCGGACACAAAAACCCCAAGCCAAAGGCGAGGGGTGGGGGAAAATCAAGGTTTGCTGAAGTACCAGTCTGAGAAGTCCTGCCTCCTCACCAGTTCCAGCCAAGAGAAGCCGGGATGCTTTGTAGCAACCCGGTTAAATCCCTGCCCTGAGCAACCTCAGCGGGTGCCGGCGCCCGAACGATCTTCCATTGATCCAGCAGCGCATCAATGCCACAGCCAGAGCCGCCATGACGGACGAAATTGCCGTAAACATTCTTGATGACGCTGTCCATCAGGAGGTCCAGATGGGAAGTCCCTTGAGAAAGGGGCTCCGGCACATCAATGTCCCGGTCCCAGCGGAGCGGGTAATATGGAGTCTTCTTGCGAAGTGTCGCCACAGCCTTGGCAATGCCCGTAGTTGAAACGACAGGCCTGCCGCCACCCCCTGGGCCACCGTAGAAAACCTTGGTGAGCGTGCCCTTGGCATCACGCCCCTGAAGCACGCCCCAGACCTTCATCTTCGGGCTGTTCGGATCCTGCAACAGCCATAATCTTGCCTTCATAAACACCTCCAGTGTTCCACAAAAAGCGTCCGTAGTTCATACCATCTTCTGGTACCAGACAGTTTTTGCGTACCAGGACATGGCTTCAGGCTTTCCTTGCAACCGGTTTTATAGTAAAAACACTATGAAATGAACATCGAAAAGCGCGAGACCATCATCCTTACCAGCACCCGAGGCATGGCACATGCCCTGGGGCGGCGGTTTGGCGTGCGTTCGGCATCCGCATCGGAAATGGTCACACGCAAGGGCACCCGCATTCTTTGGACTGGGGGACCGCTATTGCGGCACTGCACCCCCGGCGAGTACCGACCGCGATGGAAAGACTATCGCCTGAGCGATTTGCCGATACTCCCGGACTTCCGGCTCAAACCCATCGCTACCGCGAGAGATCGCATCAAGGCGATACAGGATGCCCTGTCCGCCTGTGATCAGGTCATCCATGCCGGAAGCCCGGATGCGGGCGGACAGTTCGGAATAGACGCTCTCCTCGATCACCTCGACTGGAAGGGATCGGTGCAGAGGATGCTGTTACCATCCCTGCACCCAGAGGACATCAGCGAGGCGCGGCCAGAGTCCAACACGCCTTATCGCGCCTGGACGGAATCCGAGAAGTGCCGGATGCACGCGGACTGGCTCATCGGCATCAACCTCTCCCGGATGCTGACGCTGACCGCCAACCAGTCCACGCCAATTCCCGCTGGCCGCGTCATGACACCCCTGCTGGCTCTGATCCGCGACCGCGCATCGACCCAAAGCCCCAAGCCTGAATCCGTCATCACCCCATTCGATACCGCCCGCCTGCAAGCCGCCTGCCTGCGATCCGCGGGCACATCTCCCGAGAAAACACTGATGGCGGCGCAGAACCTCTATGAAGCGGGCCTCATTTCGTATCCTTTCACGAATCACAAAAAGCTGAATCCGGCGCTCTGGTCAGCGCACCATGCGTTTCCAGCCGATCCGCACCAGGTCGAACCGGCTGTGACGGCCCACGCAGGCGGCCTGCAGATACTCGCTATGCCGAAGCGCCCCCTGAAACCCGACGAACAGATCGTGTTCGAGGCCATATTGGCCCGGGAATCGCAGCTCCGGCAGGAATGCACCCGGCAGACGGCGCACCATCCGCAGAGCACCCATGCACTCGCGGAGCTGTACGAAGACATGGCGGATTTGCGCCGCTGGGTGGCATCCCCCGAGTTGCGGGCACGCGTTGAGAACAGCATCCAGCTCGGCTCGCCCCGATCTCGCCACACCATGCTCGCTAAAGTTTTCGAGGACGGATTCGTGAACCCGTCCACTTTGCGCATCACGCAGAGAGGCGAAAGCGCCCTGGCGCACGTCCCGCCGTCCATGCTGGATCCGGGAACGATCATTTTGTGGGAGTCCGCAATCAGCACGGTGGCGCAGGGAAGTCTCGACGCGGACGCATTCATGCAACGCATTCAGAGCTATGTAGGCAGTCTTTTGCAAGAAACTCAAAGGAGAAAAGCATGTTAGGAGATAAGCCGCTGGCCAGTTACGGCCACGAAAACGGGATGCTGAACGTCGCATGGATCAGCGGATTTGCGCGAAACTTCACGCGCGATGGGGATACTGTCAGTGGATTTATCCAGCAAACCAACGATGTCACCCGCATGGTTCCCGTGGGACAGTCCCCGCGTCATAAGCGTACCTTCGCGGCCATCCAGAACGAAGAGGCGGTCAAAATCACCGGGCGGGTGCATGGCCGCATCGTCACCTGGAACAACGGTACCAAGGAGGTGACGGAGCACAGCGCCTTTCTCGACCCCCTGGAAGTGTCATCCCCCAGCATCATCGAAATGCCCAGTTCACTGACCTGGCATACACCGATCAAGAATCGCAAGGCCGACCGGATTCAGCAGGACGACTTCCAGCCTTTTGGCGGGGAAACCTTCGGCGAAGGCCGAATGCGGGATGCCGCGAATAACGTCGTGGTCGCCGGCATTGTGGACGGTATCCGGTCTCTACGCGGCGAGGGGCAGAATGTCATCGTCGGAGTCGAAATCATCCTGCGACAAACGGAGAACCCTGAAGAAAGCATTCCCGTGCGGATGATGAACAGCAAGCTCGCCCGCATTATCCGGGAAGAATTGCGCATGGGCCGCCCGATCATGGTGCAGGGCAAGCTGCGGGTGCGTGATCTCAAGACCGTTGATGCCGACGGTATCGAGACTCCAACCGGGCAGCAGGTCGGTTACGTCTGGTGCAGGAGCATCCTCAATGCCCGGCGTGGCAAGGACATCCTCACGATTCCATCCTGGGTGAAGGACATCATGGCCCGCTATGGCCAGGCGCCGGAGGGCGGCGAGCCGTCTCCAGAGGATGCTCCCAAAGCTGCGGATGCCCCTGAACGTGCGGGGACCGCCGCCGAAAGCAGCATAGAAGATGAGATCGCCAGCCAACTGGCGGGTCTGTAAGTGGCGCGGGGGAGCGCAGGTGTGGTAAATTTTCTGGGTGCCCGGCCAGTTGCCGGTGACGTGTATGAAGAGCCGGATCCCGCAAGGAGTCCGGCTCGCCTATTTTCAGCGTCCGCACCACCTCCCTCCATAAAATCATCTCCCTGGTACATAGAAACTGTCCGGTACTAGGGAACGGTATGAAGCTCTGGCATTCCGCCAGGCATTTTTAAGGAGAGTGTTATGTTTTCAAAGAACAATGCGGAAGTGATTGGCTTTCTCGGCAATGATCCTGAAGTACGGTACTCCCCGTCTGGCAATGGTGTTGCCAACTTGCGTGTCGCTACCAGCGAACGTCGTAAGAACAAGGATGGTGATTATGAGGATCACACCGAATGGCACGCTGTCGTAGTGCTTGGCAAGCAGGTTGAGCATGTCGCCAAACTTCGCAAAGGTGCGTATATCCTCGTCGAAGGTCGCTTGCAAACGCGCAAGTGGCAGGATAAGGAAGGTGCTGATCGGTACACCACCGAGATTGTCGCCAATCGTGTAGGTTTCCTGGAAAAGAAGTCTGCTACCGACGCTGACAATGAGCCTGCTTCTGAAGAAGAAGGCTTCTGATCTCCCCCCACCCCTCGCCTTGTGCTTGGGGTTTTTTTACGTCTGGCACCAAGGATAAATAACCCGTGCGCGACAAGCTGAAGCTGGGAGGCAGTGAGGATACGGCGGCCCTGTTGGGGATCGCGGCCTCCCTGTGGGCTTGTGGCCCCTATATCGTGTCCGGACCCATCTGGCAGACCGCGACCGGCATCGCTACGGCGGTCGGCGGCCTGCACCTCACCCGCAAGATTCATCGCTGGATGGACGGTGGAGAACACGCGATCAGAACCCTCGTCGATCTCCCCTCTGACCCCCCTATTCTCAAGGTTTCGCATCACGAATCCTTGCCGGATGCCGTACTGCTCGGCTACCTGACCGATTCCGGAGAACCGTTGTGGCTGCCGACGCTGGGTGACACCAAGCGCCCGGAAGATCCGCCGAACGATCACATGATGATTCTCGGCATGTCCGGTGTCGGCAAGACGGTCGCGGCCAGCGAAATGATGCTGCAACAAATCCGCGCCGGCGGCGGCGTCATCTTCGCCGATGGCAAGATAGACTCCGGCAATATCAACGTGCTCTGGCAGATGCTCCGCTGGACCGGGCGCGAAGATGACCTGGTGGTGATCCATCCAGGTGATCCTTCCGTCAGCAATACCTACAACCCCATCCTTTATGGTGACGCAGATGAAGTGGCCTCGCGCATCATGTCCATGGTCCCTGCCGCCGGCAACAGTGCGGGTGCGGACTTTTACCGCAAGAGCGCGACACAGGCCCTCAGCGCCCTCATAGCCGCACTGCAGCGCGGCGGATACGCCTATACCCCTGCCGACCTCTCCCTTTTGCTTCTGAGCCCCTCGGAGCTCGATAAACTCCCCAACCTGCCGGGTATTCGCGGTACGCCGGAGGGTCGTGTAGCCGCATTGTTCATCAACCGCTTCCGGGTGCCCAACAAGTCCGGCGGCACAATGATCAATGTCGAGAAGGTCAAGGATCTGTTCGGCGGCATCGGCGGTCGTCTTGGCCTCATGGGGTCCGGCAAGTTCGG
>NZ_JABBDR010000250.1 GCF_018854495.1 Acidithiobacillus ferruginosus | reverse complement strand
CGTTCCCAGGCACTCGGCATGGGTATCGGTCTCTACCAGGATATTGCGGTGGGTGTCGACCCGGGTGGCTTTGATGCCTGGAATGACCAGGACCTCTATGTCTCAAACATCCATATAGGCGCTCCCCCCGATGCCTTCAACCGTAAAGGCCAGGATTGGGGACTGCAACCCTGGCACCCTCTGCGCCTACGCGAGGCAGCCTATGCACCTTTTATCGCCCTTTTGCGCGCCAATATGCGTGTTGCCGGCGCCATCCGCCTGGATCACATCCTGGGCCTGATGCGTTTGTACTGGATACCCGCCGATGAAAGCCCCGCAAGGGGCGGATATGTGCGTTATCCTCTGGACGAACTCCTCGGCATTCTCACGTTAGAGAGTCAACGTCATCGTTGCCTGGTAGTAGGCGAAGACCTAGGCATGGTAACAGAAGAAATCCGGGACGCCCTCAGGTCCTGGGGCATCCTTTCCTGCCGCGTGTTCCTGTTGGAAGTAGACCCGCAGAACGGATACCGACCTCCGGAGGATTACCCGGCATGGTCTGTGGCGGCGCTCACTACCCACGATCTGCCCACTTTGGCCGGCTTTTGGCAGGGCCTGGATCTGGATACCCGCAACGCATTGGACCTGATTCCCGATGCCGCGACCCGTGACAGTCTCATTGTTGAACGGGCCAGGGATCGCAGTTTTCTCCTCCTTGCTCTGGAACGGGAAGGGCTTCTGCCGAGAGGGATTCGTGTACAGTCGGCGGATCTCCCAAAACTGACGGAGGACATGATTGGCGCGATTTATCGCTTGCTGGCTCGTGCCACCAGTGCCGTGCTACTGGTACAAATGGATGACGCTTTGGCCGTGACGGACCAGATCAACCTGCCCGGCACGGCAGGTCAGTACCCTAACTGGCGGCGCAAACTCCCCCTGACTCTGGAACAATGGGCCGAAGATCCGCACGTCAGCGGCCTGTTCGCGACCCTGCGCGAAGCGCGTCCTGCGCTGCCACGCGGACAGGCCGCCGATGCGACAATCCCCATCCCACGCGCCACTTATCGTCTGCAGTTTAACCAGAACTTCACCTTCAATGATGCCGCAGCCATTGTTCCTTATCTGACCCGTCTCGGGATCAGCCATTGCTATGCTTCGCCGATCCTCAAGGCCCGCAAAGGCAGCCCGCACGGTTACGACATTGTCGATCATAATGCGCTGAATCAGGAAATTGGCAGTCCAGAGGATTTCCTGCGTTTTTCCGACACCCTGGCAGCGCACGGCATGGGCCTCATGCTGGATATCGTACCTAACCACATGGGTGTGCTGGGCAGTGACAATGCCTGGTGGCTGAATGTGTTGGAACATGGACCAGCGTCGCCCTACGCGGACTATTTCGACATCGACTGGTATCCGTTGAGCCCACAACTGCGCGGCAAAGTGCTTTTGCCGGTCTTGGGCGACCATTACGGTCAGGTCTTGGAAGAAGGCGATCTGAAACTGTGTTTCGCACCGGAACAGGGGGAAATATACATTCAATACCTGGAAAACAGTTTCCCTGTAGACCCCCGCGAATACCCGCGGATCCTCGACCTGCGTGCCGATATCCTGCGCACCGGGCTGGGTACAGAACACCCCGACACGCAGGAACTGGCCACTCTTTCCGATGCTTTGCGCCGTTTGCCAGAGCGGTACAGTGCCGAGGCGGAAAGCCGGGCAGCCCGGGTCAGAGATGGCACGGTATATCGGCGCCTGCTGGCGGAGCTCTGTGCCAGATCTCCGGAGGTCACGGCCTTCCTGCAGGAAAACATAATGCTCTTCAACGGCCATCCCGGTGATGCAGAAAGTTTTGACAGTCTGCATCAGTTGATTGAGGCGCAAGCCTACCGCCTCGCTTTCTGGCGCGTGGCGGCGGATGACATCAATTACCGCCGCTTTTTTGACATTAACGACCTGGCTGGCTTGCGGATGGAGGACCCTGCCGTTTTCGGCGATACCCACCGGCTCATTTTCAGACTCCTGTCCGAAGGGCGTGTAAATGCCCTGCGCATCGATCACCCGGATGGACTCTACGATCCGCAAATGTATTTCCGCCGCATCCAGGCTTGGCGCGACTGGCGGCAGGCCCGCCGCGACAAGGGCGGCAGGAGCCTCTACCTGGTAGTGGAAAAGATCCTCGCAGATGGCGAAGCCATGCCCCCGGACTGGCCGGTACACGGCAGCACCGGCTACGACTTTGCCAACGACGTGACCAGCCTTTTCGTGAATGACCGGGCGCGGGCGGCCTTCGAGCGCCTGTATAGCGCCTTCATCGGTCATCCGTGCGACTTCGATACGCTCCTCTACGACTGCAAAAAACTGATTATAAAAAGCTCCATGGCCAGCGAACTCAATGTACTGGCTGACCATCTCAGCCATATTGCCCAGACCGACCGGCGCACCCGGGACTACACCTTGAACGGCCTGCGCTGGGCACTCGAGGAAGTGATCTCCTGCTTTCCGGTCTACCGGACCTACAGTGCCGATGGGATTCTTCTGGATGCGGACCGGCAGCGCATCCAAACCGCCATAATCCAGGCTCGTCGCAACAGCCAGGCGGAAGATGTCAGCGTCTTCCAGTTTCTGGAGGAGGTACTGACCTTGTCCGGGAAACCTCCGGTCTACACTCGGGAGCGTATCGCCTTTGTGGGCAAATTCCAGCAATACACCGGCCCGGTGATGGCCAAAGGTCGTGAGGACACCGCCCTCTATCGCTACCAACGCCTTACTTGTCTCAATGATGTGGGCAGCGACCCTCGTCATTTCGGTATTTCTATCGCCGCCTTCCACAAAAGGTGCCGCGACCGCGCTGCATACCGCCCCCACGACATGCTTACCAGTTCGACCCATGACAGCAAACGCTCCGAAGACGTACGGGCCCGCATCGCCGTGCTTTCGGAGATGCCGAAACGCTGGCAACAGGCATTGCAGCGCTGGCAGCATCTCAATAATGGCAAAAAGGGTCAGATCGACGGCATTTCCGCTCCCGATGCCAATGACGAGTACCTGATCTACCAAACTTTGCTCGGCACTTGGCCCGCCCAGGAAACCCCCGATGCCGATTATGTGGAGCGCATCGTCGCCTACATGCGCAAGGTGGTCCGCGAAGCCAAAGTGCACAGCAGTTGGATTAACCCAGACAGCGCCTACGAAGAGGCCTTGGAACGCTTCATCCGCGCTATTTTGGACAAAGGCTCCCATAATCCTTTCCCCTCGGCCTTCACTGATCTATGCCGAATCATCCGTCATTTCGGCGCCCTCAACAGCCTCGGCATGACCCTGCTCAAACTCACGGCCCCCGGCGTGCCGGATATTTATCAGGGCTGCGAAGACATGGTCCTGCACCTAGTCGATCCCGACAATCGACGACCGGTGGATTTTGCCACCTATTCCCAAAGGTTGACCGAGTTGGAATCGCAATTCTCGGAACGGGTGCGCGCGGAAGACCTGCAGGAACTCCTGACTGACCTCGACCGTGGCCGTGCTAAGCTCTATCTCACTTGGCGCAGCCTGCAGGCCCGACGCCGACAGGCAGAGACTTTTCAGACCGGCAGCTATATTCCTCTTAGGGTGCGCGGCAAGCAGGCAGCTCACCTCTGCGCCTTCGCACGTAAAGGAGAAAAGGGGGTGGCTCTGACGGTTGTGCCGCGTCTCTGCCTCCGCCTGTTGGGCGCCAACGAAAACCTCCCGTTGCCTCTGGGTCCAGAGGTCTGGGGAGACACCACTCTGGCCCTGCCCTGGGGCTGGAGTCGACTACAGTTTCAAAACCTTTTCACCGGTGAAGAGATTGACGTGCAGGGAGGGACAGAAGCACTGTCCGTGGGTCGTTTGCTTTCACGCTTCCCCCTAGCGCTCCTCTTGGCTGATCCGGAGTCACCGGTTCAATCTAGGACTTGATTCCCTCTCAAGAGTGATCGTGGCTGTTCAATCTGGGTGGGACTGTCTGAGGAGGGATTTATGCCCCCGCCAACCAGTTGACGACGAAAAATAGGCTATACTTCAAACGTACCTTCTTGAAAATAGACCGGAAAGAACTTGGCGGACAGGTGCCTGGGCTCTCCGGTTCCCCTTGCCGTTATTTGTTGAGGATTAAGGAGAAATACCATGACTGAAAAAATGAATAACACATTTGGCGCGATGCTTACGGTTACCATGATGGTCCTTCCCCTGGGGCTCGCTGGATGTGCAAGTGGGCCGGATCTATCGCAATTGAACGCGAAGGTCGACGCGGCACAAACAATGGCCAGAGAAGCTCAGGACACCGCCAACGAAGCGCTCATGAAGGCGAACGCACTGCAAAACACGCAAAACGAGGCCATCAGGCGGGCAGATACCGCGCAGCAAACAGCCAATGCTGCGCAACGGACAGCCAACCAGGCGATTCGGGCAGCCAACGCCAGTAATGGAGGATAAGAAAGTGAGCCAGATATCCAGTCGTAGAGCCTACGCATATCTCGCCTTGGGCTGTGCGGTGCTGGTAGCGCCGCTCAGTGGGTGTGTGGCTTTGTTGGGAGCCGGGGCCGGGGCCGGAGGGGCTACTTACGTGGCGGGCGGAGGGCTATCAGATTATCAGGCCTATTACCCGGTTAGCCTTGGGCAGGCCACCGCTGCCTCTCGCGCGGTGCTGGGGGAAATGCATATCAGCTATACCGGCAACCTTCACAAGAAGGAGAATGAGGAAGCTATCTATGGAAAAACCACGGATGGGACAAAGGTGAGCGTTAATTTGCAATCCCCCAGCGCCAAGGTCACGAAGGTCGAGATGGGCGTCGGCTTGATGGGTAACAAGGTGCTCTCCCAGCAGTTTTTCCGATTGTTAAGTCAGCGACTCGGTGTCCACGCGACCGTTACGCCGCCAGTCTTTCACAACTGAGATAGATGGGGGCCTTTGTCTGGCGGCAGGTGTTCTGTCTTCCGAGGTGGGTTGCCCATGGCGTGACTCACCAAGGCGGCAGTACCAAGGCTTCTCTGGCAGAAAATATTACCGCTGCATAAACCACAAGGAGAAACTACCATGTTGGGCACAGTGCTATTGGTCGTATTGATCATGCTGCTTCTGGGTGTATTCCCAGCCTGGCCGCACAGCAGGGCGTGGGGATATGGACCCAGTGGAGTTGTTGGGGTTGTGCTATTGATAGTTTTAATTCTTCTTCTGCTGGGCCGATTATAAGTGTTGCCTCATTAATAAACATAGCCAATACGATGATGTACGGGGTTTAGAGATCAAACCAAATATTGTTGCAATACAGACCAAGGAGATATGTGATGACACCTTTGATTCACGTAGTGCTGGTCCTGATCGTGGTTGGCGTCCTTCTCTGGCTCGTCAATAGCTATATACCCATGGCATCTTCCATTAAGTCAATACTGAATCTGGTCGTGGTCATTGTTGTGATTTTATGGCTGTTAAGCGTCTTTGGGATTTTTAGCCTTCCCTCCAGGTAAAGCCAGCGAGGTGCTACTGTGGATGATCTCTTCATAAGCACGAACTACGGGCGTGCGGTGGAAATCATGCGCGCAAATAGCCCATTGGTTTTGTTAACCTGCTTATGGACAAGTCTGCAGGACAAAGCTCAGGACATGGTGATGTTCCGCCGTAAAAAGCTTTTCCGGAAAGAGGTCGTAGGGTTATTAATGGCGCTTTTGTGTGCTATTACGGGTCTGGTTGACCCCCGGTTCGCTGCAGCGCAAATCAGCAGTGATCCAGCAGACGCCTGTAGCTTTCTAGCACGTAATGTCTTGCCAGTAAACACCTCAGAGCAACAAGCCGTACAGAATGCCGAGGCGTTGGAGCCCGTTCCCATACCTGTGCCGGTATATTTGGATCCTCCCGAGATAATTGCGCGTGTTGCGCACATACCGGGCGCACCTTATCTGACGGCCATTAGCGGAAACACCATACGCTGTGTCGCAATAGCGCCGCAGTGGCTATTGCCCCTGTCTACACCAGAACGCACCTGGCTCATTCTTGTGGGTATCGCCAATAGTCAGGATCCGCACACTTACCATTTGCTGGTACTCGCAGCCGACAATCAACTGGCAGGATGGCTCTCCGGACTTACCGACTGGTTTGGCAAGCGCGCCGCCCACCAGGCCATCCTCCGCTCAGAGACTCAGGCCACGATCTGGTTGGCGCGGGACCATGGGGACGCCGTGGGCATCGCCGGCCATGCGCTACTCATGCTGGGCAATGTGCCAACTTTTGCCACGAACCCCTGGTTGCCATCGCTCGTAGAACAACTTGCGGCCATCGGGAAAGCGGTGATAGCCCCGGGTTAAGAGCAATACTGTTTAGTTAGTTAGATAAGATGACCGGAACGGGATCACCGGGCTGATGCAGCGGATCGCCTCGATCTCGAATCGAATACGAACTCATCTTTTTTCTGACGCCACGCGGATTACGCTTCCCGCGACTGGTCACGCCCGTCGTGAGGCCATCTCAGTCAGGATGCTGCGGATCCATGCTGACTTCCCTTGAGGGGGGAATAGAGCCAGCGGCGGGTAGCCGGCGATGGAGTACGCGAATGGCATGCGTGAAAGACAAATTTTCAGCGGCCTGGCCGGCTTGGGCCGCCGCTTCGGTCATTAAACCTCAAAGTGGACCGCCATGCGCGTCCTTAGCGATAACCAATCACCCCCATTCACAATTCTTGACACTTTGCCGCTGGCACCCGCCGCCGGGGCGCGCTAACTTGTCTGCCACGGAAAGGGCGCACCTTTCCCCCTGAGTGACGAGGAGCAGAGTGATGTTAAAATTCAAGCACGTAGTATCCGGATTGATGGTCGGAACGATGGCGCTGGCGGTGGTGCCCGCCTTTGCGGCAGGTGCAGAGGCCCCGCCGGCCATGAATGGTGGCCCCATGGGACCGGGCATGATGCAAGGTCATCCTTGTCCGGGGGGATGGCGGCCTGGCGCCATGCGCAAGGGTGGTTGGATGCGGAATGCACCCGTGCCCATGCTGATGCCCATCGTCTGGCGGCATGCGGTGGACCTCAAGCTGACCCCCGCGCAGGAAACGGATCTGAAAAACTGGCGCGCCCAGCAGCTAAAGCAAATGCCCACCTGGCGTCAGGATATGCAGGTTCACAATGCCGCGCTGCGTAATGCGCTTCTGAACGGTGAATCGGGCAGTGCCATCGTCCCCTTGCGGGAAGCGGTCCTCAAGGATCATGCCACGATGCTCGAACATGGCATTCAGCAGGTGAATTATCTCCATAAGATACTGACGCCTGTGCAGTGGCAGAAAGCTACCGCGCTGTATAAGGAAATAGGGAGCAGGCGAGGCCCCTGGGGTAAGTAAATGACGGAAGGCGGCAAAATCCTGCTGGTCGATGACGATCCCCGACTGCGCACCATGCTGGTGCGCTACCTGGAAGGGCAGGGTTTCATCGTCCACGCCGCCGCCTCCGGCGTGCAGATGGATCGCCAGTTGGAGCGGGAATACTATGACCTGCTCCTGCTGGATGTCCTTATGCCCGGCGAAGACGGCTTCAGCATCTGTCAGCGTCTGCGAGTGCAGGAACCACATTTGCCCATCATCATGCTGACTGCCCGGGGGGATCTGGCCGACCGGGTACAAGGCCTCGATGTGGGCGCCGATGATTATCTCTCCAAGCCCTTTGAGCCCCAGGAACTGGTTGCGCGTATCCGCGCCGTGCTGCGCCGCAGTCAGGATCTGCGCAGCAGCGACCCAACCCCGGGCGCCATCATCTTCGGCCCCTTCCGCCTCGCCCTCGACAGTCGCAGTCTCTGGCGGAATGACGAGAAAATCTCCCTTACTGACAGCGAGTTTTCCATTCTGCACGCGCTGGCCAGTCATCCCTGGCAGCCGCTCTCGCGGGACCGCCTGCTGGCCATGACCCATGGCAATGACGACGCCACACCGGGTTCACGGGGTATTGATGTGTTTATCTCGCGCTTGCGACGCCTTGTTGAAGACGATCCCGGCGAACCACACTATATTCAGACCGTCTGGGGGCGGGGGTATGTGCTGGTGCCTGATGGCGGAGATGCCACACCCAGGGAAGAAGGCGCTTTACCCGGATGAATAAATCGCGCCTCTGGCCGGATACGCTGTTTACCCGTATGTTTCTCATCATCGCCGGGCTACTGCTGCTGAGTCAGCTTGCGGTGTACTGGTTTTTCAACATCTATCAGGCCAACCCGCAGGCCGAGCGTCTGGCGCAGAACTGGGCGCAAATTCTGACCCTGAGTGAAACCCTCACCCCAGCCCAGCGTCAGGCGACGGAGTCCGTGCTGCTGCACCAAGGTCTCCGCATCGTTCCTGCCGGTGCGGTGCGCGGCCACAATCCCCGTCTGCCGGTACTGGCAAACGCCCTGCAACTGCTGCACCGCATGGGCTGGCCGCAGGCGCAACTACGCGTGGACGGCCAACGCCGGATGCTCTGGTTGCAAACCCGGCCCGATGCAACCCTGGCGCTGGCCATGCCCATGCTTCATCCACCGGGGCTGCCGTTGCCCTGGTTCAAGCTGGCGGCGATTTTGCTGCTCTCCTGGCTGGGGGCGTATCTGGCGGTACGCCAGGTCACCCGGCCCCTCACCCGGCTCATGCAAGGGGTGGCACGTTTGCGCGGCGGCGATACCCCGGCGGATCTGCCCGAGGCGGGTCCGGCCGATCTGCGGCGCCTGGCCGAACGCTTCAACCAGACCCTGCGCGATTTGCATCGTCTCTGGAAAGAGCGGGAGATGGTGCTGGTGGGGGTCTCTCATGATCTGCGCACACCGCTCACCCGGATGCGCCTGAGCGCCGAATTCCTGCCGGCCGAGGAGGAGGCCCGCAGTGAAATCATCGCGAACATTCAGGAGATGGACAAGGTCATCCACCAGTTTCTCGATTATGCGCGTAGCGGCGAGCAGGAGCCACTGGTGGCGACCGACCTGGGTCTCTGGCTCAAGGCGTTCATTCTACGCCAACCGGCTGGCGTGGTGTGGCACCCCCCTGCCGTCGCGCTGCCGAAAATGCCCATACAGGAAGTGGGCCTGGCCCGTGCCCTGCAGAACCTCGTCGACAATGCACAGTCTCATGGTAGCGCCCCCATAGACGTCAGCGCCGAACCCACCGCAGACGGCGTGCTGATCCGCGTCCGCGATCACGGCCCGGGCATTGCGGAGGCCGAGCTGGAAGCGGTGCGCGCCCCTTTTGCGCAAGCCGGCAAAGGCGGTGGGGTGGGACTTGGACTG
>NZ_JABBDR010000025.1 GCF_018854495.1 Acidithiobacillus ferruginosus | reverse complement strand
TGTCACTCATGTTATGTCCGGCATCCGCCAGTAAAGCCAGGGAATGTCCAATCATCCCAAACACGACCTCAGCCAGCACGAAGCTCAGGTTGAGCGCCACTCCGATGGCAAAAGCGCGACCATGGTTTGCCGGACCGTGGGCATGGCTATGCGCGTGGGTATGATGGTGACCAGCGGTATGACTGGCATGGTCATGAGAGTCGTGTGCCATACATCATCCTTCTCTGCAAAAATCCGAATGAATTGCCATTAAAAACCTTGTAGCCACTACATGGTCAAGGATTTATACTGCT
>NZ_JABBDR010000249.1 GCF_018854495.1 Acidithiobacillus ferruginosus | reverse complement strand
TCCTGCGGTGATTCTGCTGATCGCCCTGCTCCTCTACTTCAATTTCAAAAACTGGGTGGAGGTGACCATCATCCTGCTCACCCTGCCCCTGTCCCTGGTGGGCGGTTTCTGGCTCGTCTACTGGCTCGGCTACAAACTCTCGGTGGCCGTGGCGGTGGGTTTCATCGCCCTGGCGGGCGTGGCGGCGGAATTCGGGGTGGTGATGCTCCTCTACCTGGATCAGGCCCTCATTCGGCGGCAGGCACGTGATGCTTTGCAAACCTGGCATGACCTTCAGCTTGCCGTCATCGACGGAACCATGCTGCGTCTACGGCCCCTGGCCATGACCTTGACCCTGGTGGTGGGTGGCCTCTTACCCATCATGTTCAGTCATGGCGCTGGCGCCGATGTGATGAAGCGCATTGCCGCCCCCATGGTGGGCGGCATGTTCAGCGCCGCGTTACTGGCCTTGCTGGTAATTCCTGCCCTTTACGCCCTGTGGCAGAAGCGGCGATTGGGCCTACGATGATGAGACTATGGATGAGGAGGAAGTAATGATGTTGGCAACGGACACCCGCTATATCCTGCACCCTGTCTGGGACCCGCTGCTGCGGGCACTGCATTGGTGGATGGCGCTTGCCATGATGGCGCAATTCACCTCAGGCGCGACCCTCCTGGCCCTGGGTAATGACATGTCCGACGCCCTGATGGGGAAGATCGACATCATCCATTATGTCGGCGGCTATGCTTTCGCCGCCGGACTGGTGGTGCGCATCCTTTGGCTCTTTGTCGGCCCGCCGACAGCACGCTGGCGCGACCTCCTGCCCCTGACGTCAGCCCAGCGCCGCATTTGGCGGGAAACCCTCTCCTGTTATCTGAGCGGCTTCCGACGCCCGATTTCTCCCTATCGGGGGCATAACGCTTTCGCTGGCCCCGCCTATCTCGCCTTTTTCCTGATTGCCATGGCGCAGATCGCCTTGGGTATCAGTCTCTCGCTCATGCCAGACAGTGAAGCGATGAACTCCCCGTTGATGGTGATGCATGAATGGGGATTCTTTCTGCTGCTTGCCTTCGTCATTGTCCATGTGGCGCTCGTGATCGCGCACGAGGTTGCGGGCCGCCACGGCTTGATATCGGCCATGATCCACGGTCACAAGGGGTTCACCGAGTCGGAACACCAAGCCCTTCATGCCGATTGGGACGCTGCGCTCGGTGTCCAGGCAGACCCGA
The DNA here is from genome assembly GCF_018854495.1 of Acidithiobacillus ferruginosus. Taxonomy (GTDB): domain Bacteria; phylum Pseudomonadota; class Gammaproteobacteria; order Acidithiobacillales; family Acidithiobacillaceae; genus Acidithiobacillus; species Acidithiobacillus ferruginosus. The sequence goes on along the minus strand of NZ_JABBDR010000249.1, from coordinate 258 downwards.
GCGGCGGGACGAAAGGGCTGGACGATATTACTTCAAATAACGGAGATATCACGAAAACCAGGCATGAGTGATGGGTAGGCGAGTGGTACGGACGGTCAAATTCGCCATGGGCGGAAAGGAAGGTCACCGGAAATTGTAGTCATAACCAAGTGCTTAATTTTTGATAAACGAACAGTTCAACAACAACAGCAAGGAGACGAACATGAAACGTTTTTATCTCACCCTCATCCTGGCGTGTTCGGCGGCGGTCACGCTTCC
>NZ_JABBDR010000248.1 GCF_018854495.1 Acidithiobacillus ferruginosus | reverse complement strand
CGGCGGCTGCCTTGGATTTCAGTTGTCTGGATAAGTCATGGGTGAGTTGGCGATGTTCGCGGGATATCTCACGGTATTCCAGCGCCCGCTTCAAGCTCAGGGCCACCAGTTCCGGGAACAGGGGCTTGCGCAGGTATTCGTAGACAGCGGCCACATGCAGGGCGTCGGCGAACTCACTGGAGTCCGTACCCAGGCCACACAGAAATCTTATCGCCGTCGGTTGCCGGGTGCGGAAGTCGAAGAGGCACTGGGTGCCCGACATATCCTCCAGTTGCGCGTCGCAGATGATGGCATCCACATGATGTGTGCTGGCGAGCCCCAGCGCCTCGGCGCCGCTGGAGACGATGATGCATTCATAGTGTATGGACAGCGCCCAGCTCAGGTTGCGGGCTTCCTGCTCGTCCGTCAGGGCCAACAAAATGGCTGGAACCGCACGCTGGCTTGCTTCCATCTGTACCTCGGCGTGAAAAGGAAGTATGCATATAGTATATTAACTTTCTTTGCAGTGACGCAAGCCGTTCCGGATGTTTTTTAAGCATCTAGTTGTTTAATAACAATGTTATTGTTTGGCATCCTTTCTGCATAATGACTCATGTGGTACCCATATGACCATTTTAGAGGAGGTCACGACGATGGCGAACGTGCTTTGGCTCCAGGGAGGAGCCTGTTCTGGAAATACCATGTCTTTTCTCAATGCGGAGGAGCCGAGCGCCTGCGATCTGGTGACGGATTTTGGTATCAACGTGCTCTGGCAGCCCTCACTCGGGATGGACATGGGGGACAATGTTCAGAAGTTGCTTCGGGATTGTGTGTCCGGGGCAATTCCCCTGGATATATTCGTTTTCGAGGGTACCGTGGTCAACGCCCCCAACGGTACGGGTACCTGGAATCGCTTTGCCGGTCGTCCGATGAAAGACTGGGTGAAGGAGTTATCCGATGCTGCCCAGTTCGTGGTGGCGCTGGGAGATTGCGCGACATGGGGAGGCATCCCGGCGACCGCCCCGAACCCCAGTGATTCCAAGGGACTTCAGTTCCTCAAAAAGCAGCATGGCGGTTTCCTGGGTGCGGGCTTCAAGAGCAAGGCCGGGCTCCCTGTCATCAATATCCCCGGTTGTCCCGCCCATCCGGACTGGGTCACCCAAGTACTGGTGGCGGTGGCGACAGGCCGCGCCGGAGAACTGGAACTGGATGATCTGCAGCGTCCAAAGACGTTTTTCAAGAGCTTCACCCAGACCGGATGTACCCGCAACATGCACTTTGCCTACAAGGTTTCCGCCACGGAATTCGGGCAGCGTAAGGGCTGTCTCTTTTATGACCTGGGCTGCCGTGGCCCGATGACCCATTCGCCCTGTAACCGCATCCTGTGGAACCGGCAGTCCTCCAAAACCAGGTCGGGGATGCCCTGTCTGGGTTGTACCGAGCCGGAGTTCCCCTTCTTCGATCTGGCACCAGGCAGTGTGTTCAAAACCCAGACCATGATGGGGGTGCCGAAAGACCTGCCAGAGGGTGTGGACAAGTCTGCTTATATCAAACTTACGGCAGCCGCCAAGAGTGCTTCGCCGGCCTGGGCCGAAAAAGACATCTTCGTGGTCTGAGGCGCTGAGCGACCCATTTCTGTTTTTTGCATATTCGAGGAGATATCGACATGGCAACAGCCGTACAGACACTGGATATCAGCCCGGTTGGCCGGGTGGAGGGGGATCTGGATGTTCGCGTGGACATTCGGGACGGCGTGGTGGTCGAAGCGTACACGCAAGCGGAATTGTTCCGTGGCTTCGAGGTCATTTTAAGAGACAAGGACCCGCAGGCGGGGCTGGTGGTGACGCCGCGTGCCTGTGGTATTTGCGGCGCCTCGCACCTGACCTGTGCCGCCTGGGCGCTGGACACGGCTTGGCAGACGGAGGTCCCGCGCAACGCCATCCTGGCCAGAAACATCGGTCAGCTTGTGGAAAGCCTGCAAAGTATGCCGCGTCATCATTATGGATTGTTCATGATCGATATGGTGAATGAGAACTACCGGCACGGTAAGTTCTACGATGAGGCGGTCAGGCGTTACGCCCCGTTTACGGGTACCAGTTACGAAATCGGCGTGACGATTTCCGGCAAGCCCGTAGAAATCTATGCACTCTTCGGCGGGCAGTGGCCGCATTCCAGCTACATGGTTCCCGGCGGCGTCATGTGTGCGCCCACCCTGTCCGACGTCACCCGTTCCTGGTCCATACTGGAGTATTTCCGTACCAACTGGCTGGAACCGGTATGGCTGGGGTGTTCGATGGAGCGTTATGAGCAGATCAAGTCCTATGATGATTTCATGGCGTGGCTGAACGAGCGCCCGGAACACGCCAATTCCGACCTGGGTATGTATTATCGGATCAGCGAGGATGTCGGGCTGATGAAGTTTGGCGCGGGGTTGGGCAAGTACGTCTCGTGGGGCTATATTCCCCATGAGGACCGTTACCAGCATCCGACCATCGACACGCGGCAGCAGTCGGTCGTCATGAAGGGGGGTGTTTACGATGCGAAGACCGACAAGTTTCATCCCATGAACCAGTCCTTCACCCGTGAATCGACGACCCACGGCTGGTACGATGAAGGAAACAGTCCCGTCCATCCATTCAACCGGACCACGAGGCCGATGCAGTCCAACGATCGGGACTTCAATGGGGCATATAGCTGGTGTACCGAAGTCGCCCATGAACAGTTGGGGCGCATGGAAGCCGGTCCCCTATCCCGGCAATTGATCGCCGGCGGCGACCACGGCGAATCCTGGCAACATTCCGACCCCTTCATTCTGGACGTCTACAAGAAAATGGGACCCAGCACATGGTTGCGGCATTTCGCGCGGATGCACGAGGCGGTGAAGGTTTATCGCCAGATCGAACATTGTCTGCGGGAGTTCCGTCTGAATGAGCCATTCTATATCAAGCCCCGCGAGCGGGATGGACAGGGGTGGGGCGCCACCGAGGCCATGCGCGGCGCCCTGGCGCACTGGATCGAAGTGAAGGGTGGCAAGATCAGTAATTACCAGATCATCGCTCCCACCACCTGGAATGTGGGTCCCCATGATGCGCAAGGCGGTCGTGGCCCCATCGAAGAGGCTTTGGTGGGTACTCCTATCGCGAACCCGGCGGATCCTGTGGAAGTCGGGCATGTGGCCCGTTCGTTTGACTCCTGTTTGGTCTGCACGGTGCATGCCCATGATGCCAAGTCCGGAAAGGAGCTCGCGCGCTTCCGCACTGCCTGAGCCGTATGGTCTAAAAAGGGTCGGATACCGGAGTGTGGTGTCCGGCCCCCAAAAATTCAGCCGCTTGAATCGGGAAAGGCAGGGTTATCATGAATCACATGGCACATGAAGAGGACGCATTACGGGCACAAATCGCAAGCATGCTCAAAGCGGGACTGAAGACAGAGATCACCCCGTTTCCCGAAGACAGTAGTGCTTTCGCGCAACTATTGCAGCGTATCCGCGAAGAGGCGGGGTCGGATCTGGAGAAGAAGCTGGTGATCGGCGGTTTTACGGATTATCCCATGGGGGAAGATCAGCAGCGCTGTCAGGAGTGCATGTATTATCTCAACCACCGCCGCTGGTGTGACCTGCCGGAAC
>NZ_JABBDR010000247.1 GCF_018854495.1 Acidithiobacillus ferruginosus | reverse complement strand
CGTGGTGTTGCCAGCCGTGACTTCCACATCCAGCAGCAGACGCAGATTGCCCATCCAGTACGCGTGATAGGCGTGGGACGGACGCCCCGGTTTGTGCGGATTATAGCCCACTTCAGCCCCTTCCTGATGCCCGAACAAGGTTTTGATGGTGGTGTCGATATCGAGAATCCAGGGTGTGTGACAGGCCGCCGCCACGCTTTTGAACAAATGCTTGCGCATCCATTCAGTCCCTTCGGCTTCGGGAATTTTCCC
>NZ_JABBDR010000246.1 GCF_018854495.1 Acidithiobacillus ferruginosus | reverse complement strand
CCGGGATTTCGGTGCGGCCATGGGCGTATTCGGTAGTCTATGGGATGCGGGACATGCCTGTGGCCCATTAATTGCGGGGGTTTTTATCGCATGGATTGGTTATCGCAGCGGATTTTTGATCATCGCTGGCGTCATGGTCACGGCTCTGGGTATATTTCTTTGCGGCAACCGAAAAAGCTCCGCAAAAGAAATCCATAAATAAAGAGGTAAAGAGGAATGTCAAAAGCCACAGTGAAGGTAATAAAGTATTTTTTGTTTTTTAGCATCACTCCAGCCGTCGGAGTAATCATATATTTTTCATTTAAAGTTTTAGGAATAGATATCAGCTTTAAATATATTTTATATTTACTAGCATTACTTCTCTTTGTGAAAATTGTTGTTGGCGGAGTGATTATCACCGTCCTTAAAAAAAGTAAACCTGATTAGTACGATTCTTCCGCTGTATTTGCTGTTGTCTTCTTCAACGGCGCATAACGCACTGATATTTATGAGTCGCGATGTCCAGAATGCAAATTAATATCGTTCAGTTACAACAGGTTGCATATCTCATCGAGTTCATACAATGTTTCGGTACAAAAGTGCAGCGCGCCGTCGTATTGGAAGCCCCGATGGTTATGCTTTGAGCCAGCACGTTCATGTCGTTTTTATTGATTTACTTTTTGCTGGACAAGGCGCCGCATCCGTCATTTTTCACCCTCTGTTTGGCAGTACTGCCGAGCGTTTAGGACGGATCATTTTCGTTCGCATCGGCATTCTACTCTGTGCTGCCACAGCTGCTCAGCGACAATTCGCCTTCGGTTGGCCACTATTAACTGCGCTCTATGAACCGTGCTTATCGGGGTTGTCACACCCACCCACTACCAGTCTGTGCCAATGATCCACCTCCAGGCCACCAAATCATATGACAGGGATAGGCGCGACTGCGCGCACTCTGCGAGGGCTTCGCTCTCAAGGAAGGTTTCGATGGGTAATACTTATGGGTAAAGGGCAGACCTAGCCCCACTCTTCGAGGCATCCTCAGCGTGAATGACGGCTATCAGTCTGCTGCCGACCATCAGGGCTCAACGGCGGCAGGGCAGCGGTGGACTAAACCGCTCGCGCGGTAGGGTGGCTTCGTTCTGATTTCGTGGGCTATTGTGACAAAGTGCCCTCCATTTCCTATTTTGAAAGTTCAGGCAATTCGCCTGCTTTCAGGATAGGAGCAGCGTCATGATCCCTTCGACCCGAGGCATTACTCCCCTACGTCAACGCATGATTGATGATATGCGGATGCGTAAACTTGGCCCCAAGACACAAACCGCCTACATCCGAGCCGTACGGAAGTTCGCGGGTTATCTGGGGCGATCACCGGACACGGCGGCAGCGGAAGACCTCCGTGCCTTCCAGTTATTTCTCATCAATCACGGTGTTTCGTCGATCACCCTCAACGCTACAATCACCGGGCTGAAGTTCTTCTTTGAAGTCACAGTTGATCGTGCCGAGTGCATTTCAAAGATGCAACCCGTGCCGGTCCCGCGCAAACTGCCCGTAGTGTTGAGTCGTGAGGAAGTGGCACGACTGATCGCCTCGGCCCCAAATCTGAAATACCAAACGGTGCTTTCGGTCGCCTATGGTGCAGGACTGCGCGCTCATGAGGTCATCTCCTTAAAGGTCGGAGACATCGATAGCCAGCGCATGGTTCTGCGGGTCGAACAGGGCAAAGGTCAGCAGGACCGCTACGCCATGCTCTCGCCAGTATTGCTGGAGCGTCTGCGCGCCTGGTGGCGGGAAGCCCGCGCACAAGGGAGGATGCTCCATAGTGGATGGCTGTTTCCCGGACGCGATCCTATTTATCCGCTCAGCACCCGACAGATCAATCGCGCCATACATTTTGCAGCGACTGCGGCAAAGATAGATAAACGCGTTTCGATGCATACGTTGCGCCATAGTTTCGCCACTCACCTATTGGAACAGAAGGTCGACATCCGGGTGATTCAGGTCCTGCTCGGGCACCGGCGCCTGGAGACGACGGCGCTTTATGCCCATGTGGCCACGGAGATCCTGCGTGAAGTGGTCAGCCCTATCGAGGGCCTGCGCCCCACGTAGGCCAGATCCGTGAAACAACCCGCCGTAGAGGTCGCGGATATTTTCCGTGCCCATGGGCCAACCTGGCGACACGCTCAGCACTCGCACTTGAGCCTCGGCCAACTCAAGGTCATGTCCGCCATCGAGCAATGCCGCAGCGCAGCGCTGGGTGGACATGTGCTGAGCTGCACGGAGTGTGCGCATACGGATATTTCTTATAACTCCTGCCGCAACCGGCATTGCCCGAAGTGCCAAGCCAGCGCGGCTCGACGCTGGCTGGAGGCACGGCAAACCGATCTGCTGCCGGTAGACTATTATCATGTGGTTTTCACCTTGCCGGCACCCATCAGCGCGATCGCCTATTACAACAAGGCGGTGATTTATCGCTTGCTGTTTAACGTCGCTGCCGAAACATTAGACACCATTGCGGCAGATCCCCAGCATCTGGGTGCACGCATCGGGGCTACCCTGGTCCTCCATACTTGGGGATCGGCGCTGACACATCACCCCCATGTCCATGGTATTGTCCCCGGCGGCGGTTTATCTCTCGACGGTACCCGTTGGGTCGCCTGCAAGCCGGGGTTTTTCCTACCGGTGCGGGTGCTCTCGCGCCTATTTCGGCGGCGATTTCTCGAAGCCCTTAGTCAGGCGCACCACGCCGGTCAGCTCCAGTTTTTCGGAGAATATGCTGCGCTGGTCGATGCCGCCGCCTTCGCCGACTGGCTCGCGCCATTGCGGAACTGCGAATGGGTGGTTTATGCCAAGCGCCCCTTTGCCGGACCTGCAGCGGTGCTGGCCTATCTATCCCGTTATACACATCGGGTGGCGATTTCAAACCGGCGCCTCGTGGCCTTCGACGCGCACGGGGTAACCTTTCGCTGGAAAGATTACCGGGCAAAAGGTCGTACTCGTCATAAAATCATGACCCTCAGTACGGACGAATTCATGCGTCGCTTTCTGATGCATGTTTTACCCAGCAGTTTCCATCGCATCCGACACTATGGGCTGCTGGCCAACGCCGGGCGCAAGAAAAACCTTGTGCTGGTACGTAAGCTTTTACACGCGACTCCCGATACATCGCCACAAAACGATGAAACGTCAGCAGGAACAGCCACCCAGCCCACCTTTGTCTGCCCAGATTGCGGGGCCGCGATGATCATCGTCGACATTCTGGTGCGTGAATCCTCCATCCGCGCGCCACCCCGGCATTGCGGCGCACTATGATTTCAAGCGCATACCGATACCTACCCCATTGCCAACCGGCGATATATTGGCCAGAGCCAATAAGAGACCCTTGGGCCTCGTCCAGAAAACAGGATAATTTTAGCCTATTAAACCATCGAGAATCGCCAGAAATCGGGCATATACGGTCACAGACTACCTATCCGAGAGGACAAATCAGCCCATCAGTCATGCCAATTTGGCTTTTCGTGCCAGGATATGACGCTTCAAATCCCCATAGCCTGTAGCCTCATCTGAACGTCACGTTCTCCCCCGCGGTTTCCTCCTTCGTGGCTTGTCCGACGCCTGCCCGAGGAGCCCTGCAGAACCAGCCGCCGTGTGGGCAGACATCAGACAACCCTTTACTTAACCCGTCATTGGTGGTTTCGGAACGCGCACAGGTGAAAATGACACTTCATCAGCTACAACGGGCCCCACAAAACCAGATGCACGGGCACACGATTGGCTGCTTGAAACTGGCCTGTCTACTATTGCTAGGCTATCATCTTACCCGCTTTGATCAGCCTCTGTTGTGCAGTACCGCTTGTTCTATCCATGCGGCGAATCCCCTGCCTTCCACCAGGTATTCTCTGCATCCGGTGGTGGCGATTACGCCCTTCGCGCACATTCTGGTTATGCTCCGTTGAATGACGCCGATGTTACGCCTTTTACGGCAATCTCCATACGCTTCGCGATGAGTTCCCGGCTTTACTTGTGCATAAGGCTTTTGGCCTTCAGCTATTATGCTGAACAGAGCCTGGTCGATGGGGGTCAACTCCGCCTATTTGCTGGGGTACTCGGCCGATTCTTGTATGGCCGTTTTGACATCTTCTAGCGCGGCGGCGATATCGGTACTGCCCAACTGGACCATATTCGCCATCATCAACCGGAAATGCTCTGGCACCAGCGCCAGATCGGTAAACGCCTGCCATGCCTCCGCTTCATTTAACTGACGCTGGGTCGCATTCGCAAAGGCGCGAAGCATGTGCTGCACGAACTCTGGCCCCAGTTGGGGAAAGGGTATCCGGTGGCTAAACTGGAAAAACGGGGCCTTTTCCATCTGAAACATCCGCCGCAGGCCTTCGCTTGATGACCCAGTGAAAACCGCTTTAATTTGGTCTCCATGCTTGTCGAGGCCGCTCCTCAGAGCGGCCACCAGTGCGCCATACCGCTTCTCGTCCGCCAGCGTCTGGATTTCGTCCACGAGCAGCAGCGTAGGCTTTTTCTTCTCGGCCAATGTATTCATCCACTGCCGGAGATCCAGCAGGTGGTCGCTTACCTTTGCCGTCCCCTGCTCACATGATGCCTGCGCGCCTACTGTACTCGCGTTGGTTCCGACACCTATTTTTGATTCTGGTCGGCTCAACCGGCGCCATACGCCCGAAATAATGCCCTCTCCCTCCGCAGCCTTTCGGATGGCATCGAGCAATACCGATTTGGGATCCTCTCTGGACTCCCACAGGGACACGTAAATGGTGATATACCCGGCCATTTCGGCGGCGGGCAGCAGGTCCTTACGGAGAAATTCCGTTTTCCCCATCCGCCGCTGGGCAAAGAGCACCAGGCTCTTGCTGAGTCCGATACCCAGCGTTTTCAGGTATTGATCGGCCAACGCTGTTCGCGGGTAGTGCCAGGGGTCTTTGGCCATTTCTATCCAGTTTTATTGCCATGATAGATAATTATCTATGTTACCGATAAAACCAGGTAATTCAATCGTTCTGCTTTGTGTGGAGGCTTCGGTTGCAAAAAGCGTGGTGAACTGCACTCTGGAATATGGGTTATCGTCGGACACATGGGAGCGGTTGTGGCGCTTGTCGCCCTCCAGGTCTACCTACAAGGTGGCGACCCTGCACCACTCAATGCAAGAACAAGAACGCCTGCGGGATCGGCGAGCATCAAGATGCATACACCATTCAGAAGATCGGGGCCCGCGAGTCGTTCATCAGGATTACCGCCTTGC
>NZ_JABBDR010000245.1 GCF_018854495.1 Acidithiobacillus ferruginosus | reverse complement strand
GCCGTTGATCTCCCCGCCAAGAAAGCGGCGGTCGCGGCGCGTTTGGGCTTGACGCCGGAGACGCTGTCGCGGGTGTTGTCCCGAATGCGTAAGGCGGGACTCATAGAAGTGGAACAACGGACGATCAGCATTCCCGATCCTCTTGCCTTACGGCGCTGGGCCGACGGGCACTGAGGCGATGGCATTCGTGTCCTTTCACGGTTCAGGTCGCACCGGGGGCGATTTCACCAAGGCCTGTAAAAAATCACGGAGTACCAAGGCGCCGTTGTGTTCCTGGTCGTGGGCCGCATACAGCAGAATCAGGGGCGAACCAGCGGCCTGGGTCAGGAGCGCGCGGGCGGTCTCCTGTTGCTCCGCCAGTTCCGCCAGATAACGTTTGCGGAACTCATCCCAGCGTACCGGATCATGGGCGAACCACTGCCGCAGCGCGGTGCTGGGAGTGAGATCTTTGGGCCAGGCGTCCAGCGGGAGGTCGGCCTTGCGCAAGCCACGGGGCCAGAGGCGCTCCGCCAGGACGTGATAGCCTGCGGGGAGGGGATGCGCGTAAACGCGCCAGGTGGTGATGGTAATGCGCTGAGCGTGGTCTGGAGTCATTTTGTGTCCTTGCCCGTTCATTCGGGCTGCCTTCCTTCTGCTTTCACCAGTCTCCTATTCGCCCGCGCAATTCCTGGAGATGCACCACGGCTTTTTGCGCGATCAGGCTGCGGGCTGTCTTTACTTGGTCCCGGACGTTCCAGAGGAGTATGCCGTGGATCTGGTCATCTCGCAGATAATACACCACGGCCTTGTCTCCGCCCGGCGAAATATCCGTATAGCAGTCCATGTCACTGCGGCATTCCCCGACGGCCTCGAAGCCGAATTCATAGATATCGCTGTAGAACATGGATTGATGCCGAAAATGCACCTCTTTTCCGGCCATGCTAGAACCTGCGGCACGCCCGGTGGCTTCGGCATTGTCCCAATGCTCCAGACGCAGAGCTGTGCCCCATACCGGATCCGGATAGGTGGCGAGGTCACCGGAAACCCATATCCGAGGGTCGCTGCTGCGCATCCCATCGTCCACGCGGACCCCGCCGGGCGCCATCACCAGACCTGCGGCCTCCGCCAGGGCGGTCAGGGACAGCATGCCGATGCCATAGGCGATCCAGTCGCAGGAAATTTCCGCGCCGTCCGCGAAACGGGATATGAGCTTGCCGGATTCGCTACGCAAGTCCTTGAAATGATGCTCCACATGGAGCTGGACACCAGCCTCGCGATAGCGGGCGCTGACCTGCTCCACCAAAGGGGGTGGCAGAACGTGCGCCAATGGGCCTTTCCCGGACACGCAGTACTGTACCGCAAGACCGGGCTGCGAAGAGAGCGCCACGGCCAGCTCCGCGCCGAGAAAACCACCGCCAATCACCAACACGGTTCCGCCCTCGGTCGCCCGCGTGTGCAAGCGCCGGTAATCCGCCAGCGAGCGTAAGGAAAACACTCTGTTTTCCAGGCCTGGCGGGGTGGGCAGCGGGCGGGGCTGTCCACCGGTGGCGAGTAGCAGTTTCTCATAGAAGAAGGTTTTCCCCGCCTTGGTTCCTACTACGCATCTCTCCGCATCGAGATCAATGACCGGATCTCCCAAAGCCAATGTGACACCCAGGGTTTCCCAGTCGGCCGGGCGCTTCAGGGGAATATCTTCCTCTCTGTCTTTACCCAGCCACAAACCCTTGGAGAGAGGGGGGCGCTGATAGGGCGGGTCGCTTTCTGCGCCCAGCATCAGCAGACTGCCCTGGGGGTCTTGCTTGCGGATGGCACTCGCCGCACTGGCGGCTGCGGCACCCGCACCGACTATCAGATAGTTATAACGTTTCATGCGATTCCCCTTGAGGTAGCTCAGAAGGATGCGTTACATGATTATAGCCGGTATGCATAAAAAGTTTTCTGTTTAGGGCAATCATCCATTGGGCGCAAAAGCGTCGAAGTGAATATGATCATGCCGCACGTCATGGGAGAGCAGCAGGTCGATGGCGGCTTCTATCATGCCGGGGTTACCGCACAGATACACTTCATGATCCTTCCAGTGGCCGCTGGCGGCAACCGTGGGCAGGAGCCGGTGGGCGCCGGTCCAAGAGGCATCCTGCATGTCGGAAAGTGTCGATGTGATGGTGATGTGCGGATATTGTCGTGACCATCTGGCCAGTTCTTCCAGATGATAAAAGTCGGCCCATTTCCTGGCGCCGTAAAAGAGATGGATAGGCCGGGTCCGTCCCAAGGCGATACTTTCCTGAATCATCGCCTCAATGGGGGCCAGACCGGTTCCGGCGGCAATACAGAGCATATCACGGTCATTGTCCGGGCTTAGTGCGAATTCGCCCTGTGCAGCGCCCAGGGTTAATGCATCACCCCTTTGTGCGGTGTGAAAAAGCCACTGGCTGAATACGCCGCCGGGTAATTCACGGATATGAAAAACCAGTTCTCCGGTGGTACCCGGCGGCGTCGCCATGGAATAAGAACGCCACTGGTCCGGACGCCCCGGAATCGCGATGCGGGTATATTGCCCGGTCCGGTAGGGGTAAGGCCGTTCCGGCCGTAGCCGTAACTCCAGCACATTCCAGGCCAGTGGTGTGAGCCGGGTAATCTCGGTCATCCAAGTGTCTTTCGAAACCACCTCGGCATGCAAACGCAGGTCACTGCGTGGATACAGTTTACAGAGAATGGCCATGCCAGCGGCACGTTCCGTGGGTAAGAGCAGCAGTGGCATAAAAGGCCCCTGTTCGCTGGCACCGGACAAAATGGTGCCCTTGCAATCACCGCAGGAACCACTGGCACAGCCATACTTAATGGCAACCCCGTGTTGTTTCGCCGCTTCGACAATATTTTGGCGCTCATCCGCCATAAAACGGATACCGGATGGCTCCAGACAGATTTCATATTCCATAACGGGCATACCCCAAAATAATGGCGTACCTGAGCAACCGGTACGCCAATGGCAACGTGTCAATCAGACGGCGGGAGGTACGTCGTCGATGGTCACCGGGACGAAGCGGGAAGGGGCCATGGCCTCGTAGGCTGCCTCAATGCAAACGGTGGAGGCCAGATTATAAGCCTCGATCCAGGATTCCGCCATTTCCTGCGTCCAGGCCGCACCCAGGAAATGCTTCAGGGTATTGAGTAGGCTTTTGCCGACGATGGGGTAATGTTCCGGACGGGTATCGTATTTGATGTGCCCGATACCGAGTTCTTTCAAATAAGGAACCAGCACTTCCATGGTGTCGATATTGGTGGCGATCAGAATGACGGAATTGAAGAGGCGCACCCGCTGCTCCGTCATGTCTCCTGGAAACATTTTCCGCACTTCAGGAAAATGGGTAAACATATAGTTATAAAAATGCTCGGCAACCTGAACGCCTAAGTCCTTAACAGCGGCGCCGCTGGATTGGATGAGTTGGATATTGATAGCCATCTGTTGTTGCTCCTTCCGGTTGAACCATGGATTTTAACTTCAGTAAAACGTCCTACGTTTTGCAGTTTATCCGGTTGCCGGTGCGCATTCCTTGATTTCGGTCAAGTTTGGCCGGGTCACGCCGCTCTACGCGTTATCGCGGATAATGGCAGCGGCGCGTTGCTGGGCATGTCGTAACTCTCCATTGTATATATGGGTTTGGTATCCTCGTATCGGTGTGGTAGTGAGAGCTTTGAGCACGGAATGCTTTTGTGAGCGCGTCCAGTGAATCTCCGCAACCATGGAGAGTCCGGGCCGCAGTGGATGCTGGGCGAGTTCTGCGGCGGGTAATGCGATACGTACCGGCACCCGTTCGACGATATGGATGTAATTTCCGGTGGCATTCTCCGGCGGCAGGATGCCGAAGGCACTGCCGGCACCCGGCAACAGTCCCAGGACTCTGCCGTGATAATGAACATCGCCGCCATAGTAATCACTGGTCAATTGAACGCTTTGTCCGGGGCGGATATGCCGCATGGCGGTTTCTCTGACGTTGGCTACGACCCACAAATCATTGAGGGGCACCACGGAAAACAGGCGCTGATCGGGGTGCACCATCAGACCGGGGTAGGCGCTGCGCTCCGCGACATAACCCGATACCGGTGCGCGGACAACTCGGCGTTGCCATTGAATATCGGCCTGTTCAAACTGCGCAGCGGCCTGGCGCACGAGGGGATTCGTTTGCAGGGTGGTGCCCGCTATGATCGCTTGCGTGCCCTTTAGCGCCGCTTGAGCCGCCGCTACCCGTGCTGTCGCAGCAGCAATTTCGTTTTGCGTGTCTTCAATACGGATGGCGGAAACGGCGCCACTCGGCAGGGACTGCTTATAGCGGATAAAATCGGCGTTTAGTTGGCGGAGTTCGGCGTTTTTGGCGCTGACGGTCTGTTGCAGCGTGGTGACCTTGGCGAAATCCCTGCGTACCTGCCTGACCGTCGCTGCCAGATGCGCCCCTGCCTGCTGCAGCGCGATCTGCGAACGATGGGCCTGAAGGGTAGCCATTACCTGTCCGGCGTGGACGAATTCGGTATTTTCTACTAGTACCCTACTGATGGTACCGGCCGTCTGGCTATTCACTGGCGTAATATTGCCGGAGACGTAGGCATCGTTGGTTTCTATCCAGTACTGCCCCCGCAAGAACCACCACGCGGCCCAGATCAGTCCGGCAAGCACAAAAATGAGGGTGACGAGCACCAGCATCCGGGTGCGTTTTTCCGGTTGGATGGGAGGACTCAAATGTTCTGGCTTCTGCACGCTCATGCGGGATTCTTCCGCGAGGTATATCCGCCACCCAGCGCTGAATGCAGCAATACCCAGGATTGCGCATTTTGCATCTTTAAAGCCAGCAGTTGATTTTTTATTTCCGTTTCCTGAATCTGCGCACCATAGGCTTCGGATTTATCCGTAATTCCGGAATGAAAGGCAGATTCAGCCAGCGCCGTGGTATGCTCGGCGGCGAAAATCATCTGCCGTTGTGCCCGGAGTTTTTGACGTATCTGCCGCCAGGTGGCCAGGCGACCGGCAATCTCGCGCACTGCGTCGAGGATGGTGGCGCGATAATGGTCTTCTGTAGCGATATATAATGCATTTTTCTCTTTCAGTTGGGCACGTAGTCGTCCCCCTTCAAAAATGGGCAGAGATATGACCGGGCCAAGGGCATGTGCGAGATTTCCGGGACTGAACAGATCTCCCAGATGAATACTGTTCCATCCCGCAAACAGGGCGATATTCACATCGGGATAAAAGGCCGCGCGTGCCGCGCCCACCTGTTGCGCCGCGACTTCTGTTTCCCAGCGCGCAGCGACTATATCCGGACGGTGCGCAATGAGGCGTAGGGGCAAATTCCGGGGCATGGTGATCGTGGATAGTGTGGGCAACGGCTCTGCCGGAATATCCCGCCCCCAATCGGGTCCGTGTCCGGCCAGTGTCGCCAATATGTAGCGCTGTTGAGCAACGGCTGCCTGCATGTCGGCTACCGACTGGCGTGCCCCTGCGCGCGCCTCTTCCTGAAGATAAACAGCGCGGGCATCGCTCAGACCGTCGTGCCAGCGCTGTTGTTCCAGGTGGAGTAAGGAGGTGTGCAAAACTTCCGCGCGATCCAATTGCCGGAGGCGTTGTACATCACCCGCCAGCAAAAGGTAGTGCCATGCCAACTGAGTGGAAAGCAATAATTTTGCCTCGGCATAATCCGCCTGGTGTACGCGTACTTCCCCTAGGGCGGCGCGTACGCGGTCGCTGTCCCGTCCCCACAAATCCAGGTGATAGCGCAATTCCAGAGGATTGAGAGCACCATAGGTGATGGTTTTGCCATTCAACGGCGCGTGCAAGCCTTGCCGGGAAAAGTACTCCTGAGTCACCGACGCACCTGCGGAAAAATGCGGGAGAAGGGTGGCATGCTGGTCTGCCGCAGCCGCTTTGGCTTCCAGAATGCGCGCACTGGCGACCTGCAGCGAAGGATTGGCGCGCAGCGCTTCGCTGATCAACGTATTCAGGGCCGGTAGCTGTGCCGAAGTCCACCAGTTTGACACGGGCCAGGTACCCGTAAGCACACCATTATGGCCGTCAACGTATGCCAGCGTTCCGCTGATTTGCGTATCCTGCGCCATTTTGCCACCGGGGAGATGCGGCGGTAGGCGTGCGCAGGCGCCGAGCAACAACAACGGTAGGATAAGGGCGATGTGGCGTTTCATCAGGGCTCCACCAGTTCTTCCAGCGCCTGGCGCACCCGGACATCCGGTTCGGCGAAAACCACCCGTTTGGCCAACAATAACAGACCGGACACGATCAGAAATCCCCATGCGGCGATGTAAAATATTTCATTGAAAGCGAGCATTGCAGCATGGTGTGTTATGTAGTCAGATGTTCGCGCATTTTTCACTGGGGTGTTGAGCATAGATGTTATCGTTCCGCCATTCTCGGCGAGAAAATGCGCGTGAACAATCGTCCTTCTGTCGAATAGAGTGGCTATTATCGGAATGCCCATGGCCTGTCCACACACCCGCAGCAGATTTAGGAAAGCAGTGCCACGCATTTCGGCGGCTCCACGCAATCCGGAAAGCGCAATGGCGATCAACGGCGGGAATAGGCCGCCCAGAAACATGCCCACAAGTACCTGCGGCCAGAGCAATTCATCAAAAGAAGCCGTCCGATTGTAGGAAGAAACCCAGAAACTGCCTGCCGAAAATCCCAGCAGGGAAATCATCCCGAGCATGCGCGCATCAATGTGATTCAAAAAACGCTGAGTGAGCGTGGCACTAAGTTTTGAGAAAACAGCCATGGGCAATAATAAAAGGCCGACCTTCCATGCGGAATAGCCCATGGTCAACTGAAATCCAACAATATAGAGAGCCATGGTGCCCTGAAAAAAGAGCGCAGTAAAAAATAAGCTGATTGCGCCGATCAGGAAATTGCGGCGTCGCAGAAAGCGCAGTTCCAGCAAAGGGTGGAGGCTGTGCCATTCCCAGAGCGCGAAGAAAACGAGCGCGGCAGCGCCGATAATCGTCAGAAGAATGATGGTATTGGAGCGCCACCAACTGATGATTTCTCCGGAATTGAGCGCAGACTCCAGCGCTGCCAAGGCGATCAGCAGGAAAATCAGCCCCGGCCAGTCTAATGGCGGATGGCGATGTTCCGCTTCACGCCCGACCAGAAGAATCGCACTGATCAAGGCGACCGCGACGGCAATGGGCATGTTGAGGTAAAACAGCCAACGCCAACCCAGGGTGTCGGTGATCCAGCCCCCGATGGTCGGCCCCAAGGTGAACGGTGTAATGGCCGCGATACCCCAGAGAGTGAGGCCAATATTACGCCGTTGTGGCGTGTAGTGACGCAGGATGACAGAAAGTGAGATGGGAATGGTCAATCCCCCCGCATAACCCTGGACGATGCGCGCGGCCAAAAACCAGTCGTAATTGGTGGTCTGGGCGCATACCGCGGAAGCCAGGGCAAAGGCGAGGAAGGCGCCGAGCAGGCTACGCATCTCCCCCCAGCGGTTCAGAAACCACGTCGCGGTGGGAAAGGCCAGTGCCATGGCCAGGAAAAAATTCGCCTGGGTCCAGTCTGCATAAGCGGGGTTGACGCCCAGACTCCCGGCAACGCGGGGGATCATGGGCAGATAGGCCCCGGTGTTGAAGAGTACGAGGAGGTGACCCAGTCCGATCACCAGGTTGAGGAGTATCACCATAGACGCGCTGAGCGCTGGTACCGGGGAGGCAACACGGAGGGAGGATGTCACGGGCGGTGGCGTTTGCTATTCATCGGAAGACGCAGCGATAATGCGGCCCGTGTATATATAGGTCAAATTGGAAATTTATAACTAACCTATAGGGGGTAGCGATATATGGATACCGAGCTTTTGCTGACTTTTCTGACGGTAGCACGGTCCGGGGGCATCAGCGCAGCGGCCAGGGAGCTGCACCGCAGTCAACCGGCGGTGACGGAGCGTTTACAGAAACTCACCCAGCAAGTGGGAGAACCGCTCACCATGCGCAGCGGCCGCGGTATTCGCCTCACGCCGGCCGGGGAGGCGCTGCTCTCCACCGCGCAGCGGATGCGCGAAGTGGTCGACGAATTTGACGACATCGTGTTGCGCCGACAGCGCCTGCAAAACGGCGTGCTGCGCATCGCCGCGACCAATACGGTGGCCAATTATTTTCTGCCGCAGCATCTGGTGGCCTTTCAGCGCCAGTTCCCCGATGTGGAGCTCCAACTGCGCGGTGGCATTATCGACTGGTCGAACATCTCGTTGTCCGACTGGGATTTGTTCTTTCTGGAAGGCGGGCTGGATCTGGAAGGGTTGCCTTCCTACTATACGGTAACACCATGGTTATACGATGAAATCATGACGATTTTCCCGGAGGGACACCCGTTGCTGGCGCAAGACGACCTCACCCTGGAAAGCCTCATGTCCTATCCCATGATCTGGCGGGAACGCGCCTCTGGCATTCGCCGCTCCGTGGAGCAGGTGTTTCATGACGCCCACTTAGTGCCCAAACAATCCATCGAAGTGACCGGTGTCGAGGCGGTGGGCGCCGCCGTGGATGCAGGACTGGGCATCGGGTTTGTGACTGCCGCAGCCTTGCGCTGCCGAAAAGACTGGCGCGTCCATGTACGCCGCTTACCGTCGCCTCACGGCATTCAATGGACGCTGTATATGGCCAGACCGCAACCCATTTATCAGTCCCATACCATCCGGGCATTTCTGCAATTTCTGGATGCGGACGCAGTGCGTGCTTCAGACACTGCAGCCGCATCGCCGCATTAAGCGTCTTGCACTTCCGCCGACGCCGTTACGGGGATCATGGACTCCGCCGCGTCAATCACCCCACGCTCGGCCTCCAGTACATCTCCCTTGGCACGTTCCCGCTCCACCAGGCTGATGATCCGGGCCACCTGCGCGGGTTTTACCGCAAGGTACTCGGCTATCGCCTTGATGTCTTCCTTCAGTTGCGCCTGTATGGAGTTGATGCCCTCCCGGCGATTGATGATGTCTTCTATGGCCTCGCGGGCCTTGTGATCCAGTTCCAAAGTAACTCCCTGATTTGCCGTGTGTGATCGGCCCTAAAGCCATTTTTGCCCGGCGCAGTTTATCACGGCCGCACGGTAAAAGGTTCCGTGGCGGGTTGGTCTTGTGCGGTGCGCTGGAAGGTGGCCGTTTGCTGAGTCTGCTGAAGTACCACAGACTCCATAGAGGATGCCGGACCGGGCTGATAACCTTTGTCCTGATGTCCCAGCCAGAGGCCAATCAGCGCGCCAAAGACCAGAATGGCCGCCGTCCTGGGCCACAACTGCGATGCAGAATGATGGGGTGTCATGTGATGCCTCCTTCGGTGGTTACTGTATAAAAATACAGTACACGCTGAAGGGGCGTATGACAAGTGCGATGGTGGTCGGCGTTACCATGGGGAGAACCGCATTGAAATCCACCCCATGCCATATCACCAGCGACGCCGCCGATACCTGTCCTGCCACCGCCAACCAGGACAGAAAAGACTCCACCTCCGCAGCCCCCATCTCCCCGGGGATGCCGTTTGCTGTGAAACAGCACGAAGCGCTTGCCCCAATAGGCATAAGCCTACTCGGTACGCAGGCTGTAATGACGCAGTCGCAGCGCTTCCCGTACTTGCTCCAGCAACCGTGGTTGGCGAATCGGGGTGTTTGTCGTGCCCGTTGTGGCCATGTACGCTCCCTCATGTTAGCCTGCATTTACCCATGTTACATAGCACTGTGGTGCAGTACAATTCACGTTAGGTTTCACAAGGACACGCTTCATGGCACAAATTAAAGTCTATGGCCTCAAATCGTCACTTGCGGAAAAGGCATCTTCACTTTCATCTGCAATTCACGGCGCAGTCGTCGAAGCATTAGCCTATCCTCCTGACAAGAAATTTCACCGTTTCATTGGCTTCGATAAGTCAGAGTTCATCTTTCCATCTGATCGAAGCGACAACTACACAATCATTGAAATTTCAATGTTTGAGGGTCGTACAACCGAGGCAAAAAAGGCGTTGATACGCCTCATGTTTGCCAATATCGCCCGCGAGGCCGAAATTGATCCGCATAACGTCGAAATCACAATCTTCGAGACGCCAAAGCAAAACTGGGGTATCCGCGGCATGTGCGGCGACGAATTAGCGCTGGGATACAAGGTAAATGTGTAACCTAACCCGGCGCTCAACCTCGCTCCCTTCGGTCGCTGGACGGCGCTGAAGCGCCGCCGGTTAGCTCTACGTTAGAAGGACGCTCCGCGCGGGGAAAACAGGCCGTAACGCAAAAGGATATAGTGGACATGAAGAAGACAAAGGTAGCGATCATATTTGGCGGAAAATCTGCGGAACACGAAGTTTCACTTCAGTCGGCCCGAAATGTCTTTGACGCCATCGATCGCGAAAAGTATGATCCGGTCCTGATTGGCATCGACAAGTCTGGAAAATGGTTACTGAGCTCAAGCAATGAGTACCTACTCAACGCGGACAATCCGAAAGAGATTAGCCTAAATGGGTCCGGCGTCTGTCAAGGTAGTTGTCGCGTCTCCCATTTTTTAAGCGGCCATTTTATCCTGCCGCTGCGGGTTCA
>NZ_JABBDR010000244.1 GCF_018854495.1 Acidithiobacillus ferruginosus | reverse complement strand
GAACTGGCGACCCACCAGACGCACTTCCGCCGCCTTGGTCATCGCGTCTGCCGCCTCAATCGCCGGCACCAGGCCGCGTGTCTCGATCATACCCAGTGCCACTCCGCTGACGTTTGCCATTTTCATTACTCCTTCTCTGGTTCGGTTGACTCAAGTAATACTGCTCATTCCACCGGGCTGCTGGGCAGAATATTCTCCACTTCGCTGTGCACGCGGGCGATGATGTGGGCGGCCACCAGGCCATCGCCGAC
>NZ_JABBDR010000243.1 GCF_018854495.1 Acidithiobacillus ferruginosus | reverse complement strand
CATGGATCGGAGCGGGGCACCCGCCGGCGCAGCCGTACCCCTTGACAAAACTTCGGCGCCGGACTAAACCCATAAAAACATGATCATATTATATGGTTTATAAAAATCCTTTATAGACCTTCACAAATATTCATCGTCAGAAAGCTGTCTCTTGATCCAACCAAAGGAGAGCGCCATGGAAGTCATCCACAAAGACGACCAAAGCATCACCATCCGCTTCGACAAAAAGGATATTGCCAAAATAGTCGAACCCATTATCAAAAATGCCGCCGGCTTTGCCAAAGATACGCTGGATATGGCCTATCTGTTGGCCCAACAAGATTACCAGATGGTGGACCATTTCAAACAACCACCTCATGTCTTTGACTAAAGGAAGCCGCCATGCAAATTCGCGAAGAGAAAGAGCAGAACGTAGAAGTCATTTTGACCGCCCATGAGGCGGCTCAAATCGCCAGCGATATCCTGGCGAACCCAAAAACAGCCGGGCCAGGAGCCGTTGCCTTGGCTGAACTGCTTCAGAAGGAGGGATTCACGGCTGCCCAGACTCAGGCGCCCGACCGTTACGAGTGGAAGACGCCGGATGATATGGAGCAGGACGTCTAGCACACATATGCGTCGCGGCCCGACTTACAGAATATAAAACCCGCAGGCTGAATCAGGGCGCGGGGTTGTTAGACGATAAGGCGGATGGTTACTTCGTCATCAGGAAGCGCTGGACACCGGCAGACGGCGCGCCCCGTCAAAACGTGCGGCCCAATAGGGGTCATTCAAGCTCGCCACTCGAACCCCCGTGCTCGGGGTCTGGGCACTGACAAAGTGCTGGTCACCGATATATATGCCGACATGGGAAAAAGGCCGGTGCAGAGTGTCAAAAAACACCAGGTCGCCCGGTTTTAGATCATCCCGGGAAACCCTCCGCAACTCGGCGGCCTGGGCATAAGATGTACGCGGCACATGAATATCAAACTTCGCCAGGATATATTTGACGAAACCGCTGCAGTCAAACCCCGAGGCCGGGCTCATCCCGCCCCAGCGATAGGGAGCGCCGATGAATTTGAGCGCAGAAACCACCATCCGGCGTGGGGACAGCCAGGAGCCTGTGTCAGAACGGCCATCCGATTCCGCATATTCCCCTTCCTGCGCAATATCATCCGCCAGTTGGGCGGCCGCCTGCGGCCCGACGGCGATATTTCCACTGCTTTCTAGCGCCTGTAAAGGGTGGCGCGTCCAGTGATAGGCCTGACTCGCCAGCATCTCCAAGGCCAGCCGCAGATGCGATT
Organism: Acidithiobacillus ferruginosus; assembly: GCF_018854495.1. GTDB lineage: Bacteria > Pseudomonadota > Gammaproteobacteria > Acidithiobacillales > Acidithiobacillaceae > Acidithiobacillus > Acidithiobacillus ferruginosus. The sequence goes on along the minus strand of NZ_JABBDR010000243.1, from coordinate 5,247 downwards.
GCTCCGGCAACGGGGTCCCAGGCACCGGATCAACCGGAGCGGCCACCGGCCTTGTCGGAAGAACCACTGGCGCGTCATCCGTCACCATCCCGACCTTGACCAGTCCCAGCGACTGGTCGACAAAAACGGGGCTTGTTACGTTATCGATATCCACTACCGGAAAGGACTGCATGGGGAAATCGTAGGTCGGAACGGGCTGCGGCGCCGCACCGACTCCAGCAAATTCAACGGGGGCAAGATGCATCAACTGTAACGCCGTCGGCGTCAGCGAGGTGTAGTCGCTTTTGGCGGCACGTAACACCTTGTGGTGGGGGCGCATGTAAGCATGGTGAGTGACCCTATGCAAGGGCGTGTGGGTATAGTGGTGACTGACCCGATGTAACGGCTTGTGGGTATAGTGGTGACTGACCCGATGCAAAGGCTCGTGAACCCCCCCGTGCGGGGCCGCCTGACACATACTGATCCCGCCTAAAAACGTCATTACCGCCATGGCAACCTGCCAGCGATGTTTTTTTTGCATTCGTTCGTCTCCCGAATCACCTGGGAATCGCCGCTGCGTAATCTGCCCGTTGGCCGATTATGCAGAGACATTGCCATTTCTCAAAACTAGACAGAGAAACTTCGAGGCTCTCCCTACCCACAATAAAAAAGCCGAACAAGTTCGGCTCGATATACATACTGCGCTCCGGATGCGGACACATGACGACGACCCAGAGCGCCCGTCGGACTACCGGTTACGTGGTCACTCTCTCCCAAACCAGGTCTAATATTAGTCATTAGTAAAATCAATGGTCCATATTCCGTCTTTGGGACTATAGGTCGTATTCACCCCCAAGGCAAGACCCCATCGCAGACCCCATTGCTGGTCATGAAGCACCATGGCACACCTCGGGGCAAGTCGGGACAAGAGCCATCGATCCCACGATTGCAACAGGATTCTGAGGCCACGTCCGCCCTGGTCAGGGATTATTGACATGCAGCCCTCTCCATATATACTAACGATAATGATTCTTATTACGTAAACAAAGGAGCGTACCCCATGCCCCGTCTTTTTCGCCCGGCCACTGCCGTGCTTATCCTCTGCGCTGGCACCTTCGGACCATTTTCTGATATCTGGGCGGCGGAGAATCCAGCGGCACGGGGAAACGGCCCCGTCCCCGATGCAACAGGCCTTTCTCCCAAATATTTGCCCGCTTACCGTCACCTGATAGACGGCATCTCCTGGGCTGGGCATGCCGACAGCGAACTATTTTCCAACCTCACCGGGGGCATTCGCCGGGGCAGCGAGGGCAACCTTGCCGGCCAGATTGGTGCCGAGTACGACACCGAGAAGGCCGGTCTCTGGAAGGGCGGCCAATTTAGCCTCTCCCTCATGGGCATTTACAGCAGCAAAGTCCAGCAAAATTATAGCGGCGACATCCAGACGGCCAGCAACATCTGGGCACCTGACGCGATCCGTTTTTACGATGCCGCCTTTCGCCAACGCTGGACAGACTGGATCAACACCCGTGTCGGTTACATGGATGTGAATTATTACTTTGACGTCACCGCCAATGCCTTGCAGCTCATCAACAGCTCCTTTGGCATAACGCCGACCATGACCGTCAACGTCCCGGGTACCGCCACCTATCCTTACTCGGGCCTAGGGCTTCTGGTGGGTATCCATAGCGAGCACCTGAGCAGCAAGGTTGCGGTATTTCAGGGTGACCCACAGCACCAGACCTCCGCCTTCGACCGCGGCTACATGGCGTTGTGGGAAGGCGGCCTGCACTGGGGCAAAAAAGATGACGAGGATCTGGAGGACAATACCGACGATTACGGCGAGTATGTGCTCAAGATGGGCGTCTGGCATTATCAACCATCCAACCCAGACCTCTACGGGCTTTCCCCGACCACCTCCGGCATCTATGCCGTGGCCGAGGGCAATTGGGATCTATCTGGAGAACGGGAACTGGGCGCTTTTATCCAGATGGGCGGTGCGCCGCAGAACCTCAATCCAGTACCTTGGTATCTGGGCCTCGGCTTGCGCCTGGGCCATCCCTTCGCCAGTCGGCCGGATGACAGCCTGTCCGTGGGCATGGCTAAGGCATGGCTACGCTCCGGACCCGTGGCGGAGGCCCTGGGTGTGGAGCCAGCAGATATCCGCGGCGCGGAAACGTCCTATGAATTGACCTACGTGGCGAAACTCACGGAGCATGTCAGTCTGCAGCCGGACCTTCAGTATATTCAGCACCCCAATGGCTATTATCCGGATAGCACCGTTGGCCTTCTGCGCGTACATGTTGAATTCTTCTGAAATCCGACGGATCTGCCATGGACAGTTTCATCATGAATTCATCCATTACTTCCCCATCCGAGTCACTTTTCATCGGTGATCTCCATCTTGGCGACCATGCCCGGGTGCTGGAGATCACCGGAGGCAAAGTCATGCGGCAGCGCCTGGGCATGCTGGGTATCCGCCGCGACACTCCTGTCCGCGTGGTGCATGGACCCGGCAAACGCGGCGCGGTCTTACAGGTGGGCGGCGCACGCGTCGCCCTGGGCTGGGGAGTCATCCAGCGTATCCGCGTAGCCATCATCCCCGCTGAAAGCACCCATACCGGAGAAAAAACATGAGCGACTTTCATGAAACACCACAGCGCAGCCCGGTGTCGGCCAGGTTGCCGGTCATCGCCCTGGCGGGTAACCCGAATTGCGGCAAAACCACCCTTTTCAACCTGCTGACCGGCGCCCATCAGCATGTGGGCAACTGGCCCGGCGTCACTGTGGAGCGGCGCAGCGGCACCATGACCATGGGCCGCCGCAAAATCTCCGTGGTAGACCTTCCCGGTGTCTACAGTCTGATGGGGGGTGGCGGAGAAGATCAGCGGGTGGCGCGCGATTTCCTATTGGATAGCGATATCGAACTGATCGTCAACATCGTCGACGCCTCCAATCTGGAGCGGCACATGGCGCTGACCGCCGAACTTCTGGAAACAGGGCGACCGATGGTTCTCGTCCTGAACATGGTCGATGAGGCGGAGGCCCACGGTCTGCAGGTACGCAGCCATGAACTCTCGGCAGCCCTGGGTGTTCCGGTCATCCCCATAGTAGCCCGGAAAGCCAGGAGCCGCACCAGGCTGATGGAGACCCTGACCCAGGCACTGGATCACCCCGCCCTGGGTAATATGCTCGATTATGGCCAGCTTATCGAAGCGGCACTCACCGCCCTCGGCACCCTGCTGCCCGGTGTCCCACCCGCACACCGGCGCTTTACCGCCTTGTGCCTGCTGGAAGGGAACTCCGACCCGACCGACCCAAAAACGCAGCATGCTCTGCAACAGATCAGCAGCGAACTCGCAGTCATGAGCGATGAAACCCCTGCCGACCTGATCATGGACCGGCGCTTCGCCTGGGCGCAGGAAATGGCCGCCATTGCGATGCACCGCCAGGGTCCGGCCGGGCTCCGTCAAAAAATCACCGACCGACTGGATCGGGTGGTATTGAACGACTGGCTGGGTGTGCCGCTTTTTCTGGCGGTACTGTATCTGGTTTTCGTCGTCAGCTTCAGTGGCGGCAATATCTTCCTGGACTTTTTCGATCAGGCCTCGGCAGCACTGCTGATCCATGGCGTCGGTCATCTGCTGCTGAGCTCCGGGCTGCCCACCTGGCTGATCTCCATCATCGCCGGTGGTATCGGCGGCGGACTGAATCTGGTGATTTCCTTCATCCCACCCATCGGCCTCACTTTTCTCTTTCTCGCCTTTCTGGATGACTCGGGCTACATGGCCCGCGCCGCCTACGCCATGGACCGCCTGATGCGCCGTATGAGCTTACCCGGTAATGCCCTGGTGCCCATGGTCATCGGCTTCGGCTGCAATGTGCCCGCCATCATGGGCTCGCGCATCATCGAAGACCCGCGGGGGCGCATTCTGACCGTGCTGATGCAGCCCTTCATGTCCTGTTCCGCACGCCTGACCATTTACATGGCCTTTGCCGTCGTGTTTTTCCGCAGCAACGGCGGACAGGTGGTCTTTGCCCTCTATGTGCTGGGGATCATCGTTGCCCTACTGACGGCGTGGCTACTTGGCAAAACCGCCCTGCGCGGCGAGGTACTGCCCTTCGTCATGGAACTGCCACCCTATCGCCTGCCCAGTTTCCGCAGTGTGTTTCTCCAGGCCTGGCAGCGCCTGAAGGTGTTTATCTTCCGGGTGGGTCGGGTGATTGCGGTCATCGGCGTCGTGCTCTTTATTCTTCCCGGCATCGGCTGGACGGATCGCGGTCTGCGCAGCACCGACATCGACCATTCCCTGCTCGCCCAGGGCAGCCGCGCGCTGGTCCCGATTTTTGAACCCATGGGCATTCATCAAGACAACTGGCCCGCCATTTCCGGCCTGATTGCCGGAGCGGCCGCCAAGGAGATCGTGATCGGCACCCTCAACGGCATTTATCAGCGGCAGAACGCAGCCGACCTGATGGCGGACTACCGCGATCCCGATATTGCCGGGCAACTCCTGGGCGCGATCAAAACCATCCCCGCCAACGCGGTTACTTTTTTTACCACGCTGGATGATCCGCTCGGCCTCTCGGCCATGGACTCCACCGGTACCGCCGAACAGGCCTCCGGTGCCGAAAGTGCCACCCTGCAAGCCATTGCGGCCGGATTCACCCCCCTTTCCGCCTTTGCTTATCTGGTCTTTGTGCTGCTCTATGTACCCTGCGCCAGCACCATGGGGGCACTGCGCCGGGAAGTCGGATGGGGATGGATGAGCTTCTCCCTGCTTTATGGCACCGGCCTGGCCTGGAGCGCCAGCACGGTGATTTACCAGTCGAGCACCTTCGCCAAACATCCCGGCCATTCTGCAGCATGGATCGCGGGAGTATTGGCGGCTTTTGCCTTACTGGTTGTCGGTCTGCGGCTTTATGGACAACGCAGAGACGCCCTATCTAAACCATCTCTGAACCGAAGGGCGTCGGCATGAAACCGTTATTCGCAGTTCGGGAGGTGCTACAGAAACAAGGCATGGCCAGCGCCAGTCAGATAGCTGCGGAATTAAAGCTCTCGGTCGGACTGGTCGAGGACATGCTGATGTACTGGCGGCGGCGCGGCGTGGTAGAGCAAGTATCCGTGGGCACCCGGAAAAGTTGTGGCCGTAGTTGCCATTCAGGCGGCTGTGGCAGTTGTGGCAACACCATGGCGTCTTCTGTTCAGGCCTACCGCTGGTGCGGCGGTGGGTAGGCGGTCACCTCACCTATTGTCTCAGTGAT
>NZ_JABBDR010000242.1 GCF_018854495.1 Acidithiobacillus ferruginosus | reverse complement strand
CTGCATTGGTGGATGGCGCTTGCCATGATGGCGCAATTCACCTCAGGCGCGACCCTCCTGGCCTTGGGTAACGACATGTCTGACGCCCTGATGGGAAAGATCGACATCATCCATTATGTCGGCGGCTATGCTTTCGCCGCCGGGCTGGTGGTGCGCATCATCTGGCTCTTTGTCGGCCCGCCGACGGCGCGCTGGCGCGACCTCCTGCCCCTGACGTCAGCCCAGCGCCGCATCTGGCGGGAAACCCTC
>NZ_JABBDR010000241.1 GCF_018854495.1 Acidithiobacillus ferruginosus | reverse complement strand
CGATGAATTGGGCAATGGCGGTTTCGATCAGCATGGGGCCAGGCAGCGATCCAGTGCCGCCGTGACCAGGCGGGCAATCTGGTCGAGCAGGTCGGCCCCGGCGTCCTCGGCATAGCGGTCGGGGTGCTGACTGCCGAGCAGGATCCCCCCTTGCAGATGCTGACCGGCAAGCGGGATCAGGGCGAAAGACGCCAGTCCCGCCCCCGCCGCGCCAAAGAGGGTGCTGCGCAGGGTCGGGCTCAGGGTCAGCCCGGTCGCGGCGCGCAACAACGGTAGGCCGTTCAGAATCTCCTGAAAATCAGCCTGTTCCAACGGTAGGAACTGGGGCAGTCCGGCCACGGGTGCGCGGGCGATCAGGGCCATTTCCTCCACCTGAAAGCCCTCCCGCAGACGGGTGATGACGGTATGGACGGTCGTGGTACAGTCGGGTGTCTGCAACAGTTCGGTAGCCAGGTCGGAGAGGTGCAGGCCGAGTGCGGCATTCTGCTGGGCGGCACCCAGCAGCGCGCTGATACGCTGATGCAGCCGGAGGTTTTCTTCGCGCAACACCTGCGCCTGCCGCTCCAGCAGGGACGAAGCGGAACCACGTCCGACATGGGGCAGGGTCAGGGTGTGGAGCAGGTCTTCCTGGTCCCACAAAAATTGCGGATGCTGACGGAGATAGGCTAGGACCTGATCCGCCTGTGTTTCCTGTTCAGGCTCCGTAGCCACTCAGTCATCCTCCCAGTGGGTATCACTGTAGCGTTCCGAGGCGCTGTGGACCTCCAGCGCGGCGATCAGGCGCGCCAGCGTTTCACCTTCTTCATCATCGAGTTTGCGCAGAAAGGCCAACGCGGCCGTATCACTGTTCAAACCCTTGGCAACCGCCTCCAATGTCGTATCCTGCATGTCATGATCCCTCGTCAATGTGTTTGATCTCTGCCGGTAACGGCCAGACCCCGTCGAAAACCACCTGCGCCGGACCGGTCATCATCACGGGATGTCCAGGACCTGCCCATTCGATCTCCAGCGTGCCCCCGGGCAGGGTCACCGCCACCGCATGATCCAGTTCATCCCAGCGGATGCCCGCCACCACGGCCGCACAGGCATTGCTGCCGCAGGCCAGGGTTTCACCCGCGCCGCGCTCCCAGACCCGCAGTTGAATATGGTTGCGGTCGCGGATTTCCATGAAGCCCACGTTGCAGTGCTCGGGAAAGGCCGGGTGTGTTTCGATGCGCGGCCCCACGGTGGCTACCTGGGCCTCCGCCGCGCTCGCGACACGCAGCACCGCGTGGGGGTTGCCCATGCCAACGGCGGCGATGCGCAGGGTGTGGTTCCCCGCGGACAGCAGGTATTCGGGGGATTCTTCATCGGCGCGGA
>NZ_JABBDR010000240.1 GCF_018854495.1 Acidithiobacillus ferruginosus | reverse complement strand
CGGCTGCCGGCAAGGCGTGCGCCCGCCGCAAAATCGATGATACCCAGGGCCTCGCCCAGATCGACGTGGTCGCGGGGCGGAAAAGCAAAGGTGCTGGGCGAACCCCAGTGACGCAGGACTACGTTATCCGCTTCATCGCGGCCGTCGGGTACCGAATCCTGCGGGATGTTGGGCAGACCGATGGTCAGCGTGTCCCATTCGGCAAGGGTACGTTCCAGTGATTGCTCCAGGGTCTTGATTTCCTCGCCGTTCGACGCCGCCGCGGCCTGCATCGCACCGGTATCGAGCCCCTGACGGCGCGCGTGACCGATCTGCCTGGAAGCCTCGTTGCGGGCGTTGCGAAGCTGTTCGAGCTGAATTTGCAGGGCCTTGCGCTGCTGGTCGAGGGCATTCAGGGCAGCCACATCGAGGGTGAAGTGGCGGCGGGCGAGGCCGGCGGCTACGGTTTCCGGCGCGCTGCGCAGCAAGCTGGGGTCAAGCATGGGGTTTTTTCTCCCGGACAGGTCGACGATGAGCGTTTATCCAGTGCAAACGCTCCTGAATACGGGTTTCCAGACCGCGGTCGCTGGGGTCATAAAAATGGGTCTGACGCAGACCGGGGGGCAGATAGGACTGTTCCGGAGCGATGGCATCGGGATAGTCGTGATCGTATTGATATTCCCGGCCGTAATCCAGTGTTTTGAGCAGCGCGGTGGGCGCGTTGCGCAGGTGGAGAGGCACTTCTGCACTCCCGCCGCCTTTGACGACGGCACGCACGGCATTCCATGCGTCGTATACGCGGTTACTTTTGGGACAACTGGCGAGATAGACCGTAGCCTGCGCCAGAGCCAGCTCCCCCTCGGGCGAACCAAGAAAGGCGTAGGCGTCCTTGGCGGCGAGGGCCATTTCCAAAGCCCGTGGGTCGGCAAGGCCAACATCTTCGGAAGCCATGCGCACCAGACGGCGGGCGAGGTACAAGGGGTCGGCGCCGCCGTCGAGCATCCGCGCCAGCCAGTAGAGGGCCGCATCGGGGTCGGAACCGCGCAGGGACTTGTGAAAAGCGGAGATTTCGTCGTAAAAGGCTTCACCGCCCTTGTCGAAGCGTCGCCAGGATTGACCGCTGGCCGCGGCGACGATTTCGGCGGTGATCTGGGTGTTACCCGCCTGCACCGGGGCCAGTTGTACCGCGAGG
>NZ_JABBDR010000024.1 GCF_018854495.1 Acidithiobacillus ferruginosus | reverse complement strand
CGGGCTGCTGGGCAGAATATTCTCCACTTCGCTGTGCACGCGGGCGATGATGTGGGCGGCCACCAGGCCATCGCCGACGCGCTCACACGCATCGGCTCCGGCGCGTACCGCCGCATTTACCGCACCGGTCTCACCGCGCACCAGCACGGTGACATAGCCGCCGCCCACGAACTGGCGACCCACCAGACGCACTTCCGCCGCCTTGGTCATCGCGTCTGCCGCCTCAATCGCCGGCACCAGGCCGCG
>NZ_JABBDR010000239.1 GCF_018854495.1 Acidithiobacillus ferruginosus | reverse complement strand
CGCTCTACCCAGCCCCGGGCGCGTGCGAACAGTTCCTGCGTGTCCCAATCCACGGCTCGTCCTTCGACGACACGCGGGTTACCGTTTACCCAGACATGGCTGACCTGATCGCGGCCCGCACAATACACCACCTGCGAGACCGGATCGTACACCGGAAAAGTCGCCGGGTGATCCAGGTCAATGGCGATGCAGTCGGCGGCCTTGCCGGGTTCCAGGCTGCCCGTTTCCGCGCCCCAGCCGATGGCTTCCGCGCCTCCCAGGGTTGCAGCCTCCAAGGCCTCCCAGGCCGGGAAAACGGTGGGGTCCCCACTCACGCCTTTCGCCAACAAGGCTGCGGTGCGCAATTCGCCCAGCATGTCGAGGTCGTTGTTGCTGGCCGCACCATCGGTACCGATCGCCAGCGGGGTGCCCTGTTTGCGCAGGGTGGCCACCGGTGCCATTCCCGAGGCGAGCTTCAGATTGGATTCGGGGCAGTGGGCCACCTGCAGGCCGCTATTCCGGCAGATCGCCAGGTCCTCTTCATTCAATTGGGTCATGTGAACGGCAAGAAAGTGCTGATTCAATAGCCCCAGCCGGGCCAGCCGCGCCAGCGGTCGCATGCCGTCTCGGGCGATGGCCTCATCGATTTCATGTGCTGTCTCGTGGACGTGCATATGCAGGGGCAGCTTTTCGCTGGCGGCCAGATCGCGCGCGCCGCAGAGCCCCGCGTCGCCCACCGTGTACGGCGCGTGGGGCGCGATGCTCTGGTGGATGAGGGGCATCCGGCGCAGGCGCGGCAACAAGTCTGCAGCCAATTGCAGACAGACGTCGGCGTTCGCCGCGTAAGCCGTGGGGAAGTCGATGACGACATGTCCGATGGTAGCCCGCATGCCCATGCGCTGGGCGACTTCCGCCGCGGCTTCCGGGAAGAAATACATGTCATTGAAGGTGGTGGTGCCGCCGCGCAACATCTCTGCAACAGCCAGTTCGGTGCCCATGGCCACAAATTCGGGGCTGACAAAACGACCTTCCACAGGCCAGATATGTGCGTTCAGCCACGTTATCAGCGGAAGGTCATCCGCGAGTCCGCGCATCAGGGTCATGGCCGCATGGGTATGGGCATTGACCAGTCCGGGCATCAGGACATGTTGGTCGAGGTGGGCCATGCTGGCCGCAGTGTAGCGCGTGAGTATCTCTGCAGCGGGACCGATGGCAACGATACGCCCATCCTGCACCGCCAGCGCGTGATCGTGGAGCACGATGCGGGGGCGAACCGGTACTACCCAACGCGCGCGAATGACCTGATCGACCGACTGCATCCCCGATTTCTCCAAACCCACACCGGACCTCTGCCTTCTGGAAACGGAAGGCACCATATTAGCACAGGGGTGGCTCCGGATCAGCCGTTGATAATCCGCGTGATCGCCTCGGCATAGGCCCATACCGTTGCCGAGTAATAGGTATTCGGGTTGTAGCCCATGATGGCGTAGAAATTCGGGTAGGCGATGAACAGGGTCGGGCCATGCTCTGTCTGCAGACGCAGCAGGCCTACGGGCGTGGATCCCGGAAGTCCGGAAGGCGCCTTCGGACGGATGCCGGCGGCGCGTAGTCGCGCGAGCGGATGCCTGCCTTGCAGGAATGGCGCTACGTTCGCTCCCCGATTGCCGGATACTTGGCTCAGCACCGGCTGCCCCGGCTGCCAGCCGTGACCACGGAAGAAGTTGGCAGTAGAGGCGAGGACGTCGGCAGGGGAGTGCCACAGGTTTGGCATCGGCCCGCCGGGAGGATCATTCCATGTGACCCCGTAGCGCAGGTAACTGCTGGCGAGAAACTGGGACATGCCCATGGCA
>NZ_JABBDR010000238.1 GCF_018854495.1 Acidithiobacillus ferruginosus | reverse complement strand
GGCAGTACCGTTCGTGACGCGCAATCCCCGGGGTGGGGGCCTGGCGGCGCGGGTCATGGCGGGGCTGGTGCTGGGACTGGGATTTCATTTCCTCACGGAGATGTCGGGATATATCAGTGTCTCCGGCGGGATACCGCCCCTAGCCGCCACGCTCCTGCCCATTGCGCTCTTTGCGGCGGTTGCCGGGGTGTTGCATCGGTTTAGCTGAGCGCGGCGTCACGCTGGCGAATCAGTTCCTGGTCAAACGCGTTGTCGAGTTCCTGGGAAAGTTTGAGAACCTTGCGGAATACGGCAGGATCCGTGTCATCGGCCTGGCTGCGCAGGCGCAGGTGGGCAAGTCCGTCAAAGCTGTGCGCGCGATCCACGGGGTCATCGACGCTTTTGCACTGGTTGCCCTGATAGAGGGCGGTCAGCACCTCCGTGGTCAGTGCATCGTCAAGCCCGCCCTGTTGCGCGGCACGCAGCGCCGCATCCGGCGCCATATCCGGCAGGAAGGGGTATCCCAAATGGCGGTCGAGGAATTCTATGAGTTGTTGATAGGTCATGCTGGACTCCGGGATGAAAGAGTTCGGCTCACGCCGTCGAAGGATAAATGATATGGCAAATCGGAGGGGATGGTCACGCCATCCACCAGGTTCGCTTTTTCACCCCGCACCGGTCTATCCGGCACACTGCAGGACATACTGCCACTGGCTGCTGGTAATGGGCAAGATCGACAGGCGATTCCCCTTGCGAATCAGTTGGCTGGCAGAAAACTCCGGGACGGTGCGAAGAATGTCCAGCGCGATGCCGTGGGCAAAGGTTCGGCGATAGGCCACTTCCACCAGATCCCAGCGCGGCCGGTCGGGATGGGAGGCCGGGTCGTAATATTTGCTCTGCGGGTCAAACTGGGTAGGGTCCGGATAAGCGGCACAGACGACTTCGGCAGTGCCGACGATACCCGGGACCGGTACACGTGAATGGTAAATGAAGACTTCGTCGCCGGTCTGCATGCTACGCAGGAAATTTCGGGCCTGATAATTGCGGATGCCGTCCCAGGGCTCCTGCCCGCGTCGCTGCAAATCCTGCAGGGAAAAGGCATCGGGTTCAGTCTTCATCAGCCAGTAGGGCATGTGCTCAACCCAGTGATACGGGGTGGCCGAGACGCAGACTCAGCAGGCGGCCGACGGCCTGTTTCAGGGGTTCTCCCGTCCGGCTATCCTGCCACGCGTCGCCCTGCCACGAAAAACGTGCCGGACCATCGCTGCACGCCAGCCAAATCTGTTGCGCCGCCTCCTGACGATTGATGATGACCTGACCGCCGTCGGGCAGGAGCAGGGTAAGTACGCTGTCCACAAGGTCGCACTCCACTTCGGGAGCGTCGGCCTCTATCCGGTTCTGCAGGTCATCGAGGGTGCTTTCGACGGTGACGGCGAAGCTTTGCGGGTTCATGGGGCTATCCTGAGTCATGCCCTCATGATGCAGCCTGCTGCGGCGCAGGGCAAGCCGTCATCTCCGCGTCGTGTCTGCGCGAGGATCTCAGGAAGGCGGATCGCGGTGCAGTATCTTCAGAAAAGATGTGCCGTAAGCCGCCAGTTTGCGCTCGCCGATGCCGGGGAGCGCGGCCAGTGCTTCCAGGTCACGCGGGCGTCGATGGAGCATTTCCATGAGGGTGGCGTCGTGAAAAATGACATAGGGCGGCACGCCCTGGGCCTGCGCCAGTTCACGGCGGTGCTGGCGCAGGGCTTCCCAGAGCGCGGTGTCGCGGGGTGCAATCTCCGGGCGTTGTTCGCGTTGCCTGGGGACCGGGCTTTCATGCTGGCGCAGGGTCAGCTGTTCTTCGCCGCGCAGGAGCGGGCGACTGGATGGGCTGAGGCGCATGCCGCCGTGTCCATCGTGATCCACGTCCACGAGTCCGCGCAGCAAGAGGTGGCGAAACAGGGCGCGCCACGCGTTGGCAGACAGTTCTTTGCCAATACCGTACACGCTGAGCCGATCATGGCCCTGTTGTTGAATGCGTGGGTCTTCCCGAGCCAGCAACACGTCTACCAGATACTGCACCCCGAAGCGCTGACCTGTGCGATGAATGGCAGACAGGGCTTTCTGTGCGGCCACCGTGGCATCCCAGGTGGCCGGCGGCTGCAGGCAATTGTCGCAATTGCCGCAGGGGGAGGAGAGGCTTTCGCCAAAGTAGCCGAGCAGGGTCTGACGGCGGCAGTCCGTGGTTTCGCAAAGCGCGAGCATAGCATCCAGCTTATGTCCTTCCATCTGTTTGCGCGGCAGGTCCGCTTCGGATTGCTGGATCATCTGCCGTAACTGCACGACATCCTGAAGACCGTAATGCATCCAGGCTTCTGCAGGGAGACCGTCGCGCCCGGCGCGTCCGGTTTCCTGATAGTAGGCCTCGATGCTCTTGGGCAGATTCAGGTGCGCTACAAAGCGGACATTAGGTTTGTCGATGCCCATACCGAAGGCTATGGTGGCGACAATGATCACACCCTCATCCCGCTGAAATCGTTGCTGGTTACGACGCCGCTCGTCGATACCCAAACCGGCATGATAGGGCAGGGCGTCCAGCCCTTCGCCCTGCAGCCACTCGGCAACTTCCTCCACGCGCTTGCGGGATAGGCAATATACGATGCCGGCATCTCCGGTGTGGCGGTCGCGGATGAATCGCAGCAAGGCGTTGCGCGCACCCTGACTACCGCTGTTGATATGGTAACGGATGTTGGGTCGGTCAAAGGAGCGGATAAAGGCGGCTGCTTCTTGTAGCGCCAGCCGTTCGGTGATTTCCGCGCGGGTTTTTGAGTCGGCGGTGGCGGTGAGGGCGATGCGCGGCACCTGGGGGAAGCGCTCATGCAGCACTCGTAATTGCAGGTATTCCGGGCGGAAGTCGTGACCCCACTGGGACACGCAATGGGCTTCGTCAATAGCGAAGAGATTGACCGTGGCCCTTTGCAGCAGGTTGAGGGTGCGTTCCTGCAACAAGCGTTCCGGAGCGATATAGAGCAGATCGAGGCTGCCCTGTAGCAACGCCTCCTCGGTAGCGCGTGTTTCTGCGGGGCTGGCACTGGAGTTCAGGGCAGCGGCAGCGACACCCGCCTGACGCAGGGCGTTGACCTGATCTTCCATGAGCGCGATCAGTGGCGAAATGACTACGCCCGTCCCTGCCATGGCGATGGCGGGAATCTGATAGCACAGGGATTTTCCGCCCCCCGTAGGCATGAGGACCAGCGCATCTCGGGCTGCCATGAGGGTCTGGATTACCTCCTCCTGTGGCACCCGGAAGGCGTCATAACCGAAGGTGTGGCGGAGGATTTCCAGTGGTTGCTGGGTAGGGAGGATCGACATGGTGCCTCAGGTGAACCGCAAAACGGGATGGACCAAAAATCTGGTGGTCAGCCCTTTACCCGCTGTCCGGTCGTGCAAACATGGGGCATGGGGTTTGGTAAATAAGGGGTTCGTCCAGATCGATCCGTGCCGCTGTCAGTTGGCGACCCCAGACACAACCGCTGTCCAGCGCCAGCAAACGTGGTTGCACCAGCAGACCCTGGGTGGCCCAGTGGCCGCAGATGATGGACTCGGACGTCTGTTTTTCAAAAAAACGCTCGTGCCAGGGTGCAAATTCGCGGGCGGTGTCCTTGGGCGCAGTGCTGGACCAGTTGAAAACACCCTTGGCAGTCACGTAGCGGGCACGGGTGAACACGGCGACCCGGAAGCGTTGTGCCTCTTCCTCGTTGCGACAATCCTCCCAGCGGTTGGGCGCCGGGGCGTCCCAGAGAGATTTCAGGAAACGCCGCCAGTGACGATCGCGCAGTGCATCCTCGACAGCGTCAGCATGCCCTCGCGCGCTGGCCATATCCCAGTCGGGATGGATGGCCGCGTGGACCATGCTCCAGCCCAGTTGCGGATCGGTATGCAGTAACGAACGGGTGCGCAGCCACTCCATCCAGTCATCTGTGTGAGGATCGGCCAGCAGTGGGCCGAGGGTATCGTTCTTTTTTGCCGCAGTGATGCCCGCCCAGCGGGCGAGTGCGTATAAATCGTGGTTGCCGAGGACGATCTGCACCCGGTCGTGCCAGGCGTAAAGCCGGTTGATGACGGCGTGGCTGTCCGGTCCCCGGTTGACGAGATCGCCCGCCAGCCAGAGCCGGTCCGTCTGCGGTGTGAAGTCTATCTGTTCCAGTAGAGCGGCAAAGGGGACATAACAACCCTGCAGGTCGCCCATGGCGTACGTGGTGGTCATAAATCAGAGCGCGACAACCTGGTCAGAAAGCCTCATCTGGCGAACCAGAGTTTTCATGCTCGCTACTTTGACGCCGGGAATCAAGGTCAGGCTTCCGACTGCATGCATCCAGTCGAGACCAATTACATAAATTTCGGCGCCCAGTTCTTGAATCTCCGCGAGGAGGTCGTGGTGAACCCTTTGCCGATCTCCTGGATTTTCCAAATGTAGCGCCAGAGATGCCGCTTCTTCGGAAAGAAAAAGGCTGACCAGGATGCCATCGGCGAGGGCGGCTGCGGCCATGCGCAGACCCTGGAGAACGGGATTGCCGCTGGCGTCCGGATGGGATTTGATGAGAATGGTCCAGTGCATGGTCGGTTCGCTCAATATTGTAATTTTCCGTTCAGAATGTTGCGCGTTCTCGCGCCGCTTCGCATGTATCTTTATGGGTAAGCATAGCATAAAAATGCAAGGTGGGGCTTTTGTATGGAAGATTTCTCCGTGCCCTTGACCCGCTCCGGGGGCGTCGATATAAGATGATCACGGAAGTATCTGACAAACAATAACGGATCACCTGAATATGCCGGATCTGCCGATGTGGATGCCTTATCGTGTTGTGCCGCCTGCGAGTATCCCGGATGGCGGGCAAAGGGGATATGGCGCATCAGGAAGGTTCTTTTGAGCCATGGGGCGGCTGTAGGGATTGGCGCAGGACGCCAGCCATCGGCGCGCTGGATAGCGACGGCGACTGCTGCCACTGTTCTGACGTTTCTGCTGGCGCCTTTTGCGGCGCTGGTTTTCGCCACGGACTGGCACGATTTTCATTTTGCGCCTGGCGACCTCGCCGCCATCCGGGTTTCCCTGTTTTACAGTGCCCTGGCTCTGGCGCTGGTGGTGCTGGCGGGAACACCGCTCGCATGGTGGTTGGCGCATTATCATTACCGCGGCAAGTGGGTGGTGGATGCGCTGCTGCTGTTGCCGCTGCTGACCCCACCCCTGGCCATGGGCATTTTGCTGAGTTCCTTTTACGGACCTTACTCACCAGTGGGTGGCCTGCTCAGTCAGGCGGGGCTCTACCTGACCAATACCGCCCCGGCGTTTGTGCTGGCGCAGATTTACGGGGCCATGCCCTACTATGTGCTGGCCGCCCGTGCTGCCTTTGAGGGGGTTCCGGAAGAACTGGAGCAGATCAGTCGCACCCTGGGCCGCAACCGCTGGCAGACCTTCTGGCGGGTGACGCTGCCGCTGGCTCGTCTGGGACTGACGGCCGGGGTGGCTCTGGCCTGGGTGCGTGCCATGGGCGAGTTCGGCATCGTGCTCATCGTGGCGTATTTCCCGCAGGGCATTCCGGTCAAATTTTGGGTCAATCTGGAGGATATGGGGCTGAGTGCGGTTTACCCTCTGCTCTGGGTATTCTTTCTGGTCGCTGTGCCTTTACCTTTGTGGCTGGGGTTGCGCTCGCGCCGACAGGGAATGTTCTGATGGCGCCGCGCTAAAACCCATGGAAATTCGTTATCAGCTGGAAAAGCCGGTCACCCTGGATATCCAGATGCAGGTGCGGGATTTCACCGTCCTGCTCGGTCTATCCGGAGAGGGCAAGACGATGCTGCTCAAGGCCATCGCCGGTTTGATTCCGGCGCGTGGGCATCCTTTCGGTGGCCTTGCTGCCGAGCGGCGCCCCATTGGCTATTTGCCCCAGGGTTATGCGCTTTTCCCGCACCTGCGGGCCTGGGAAAACGTCGCCTTTCCGCTGCCAAGGGGTGCAGGCCGCCGCACGCAGGCTATGGATTTGCTTGCGCGCGTGGGGCTTGCCGACCTGGCGGAGCGTTATCCCGCGGCCCTCTCCGGCGGGCAGCGTCAGCGGGTAGCGCTCGCCCGCGCTCTGGCCCGGCGTCCGGAGCTGCTGCTGCTGGACGAGCCTACCTCGGCGCTGGACATGGCCACCCGCGACGAGATTCTGGACGAACTCATCCGTGAGGTCCACGACTTTGGAGTGCCGGTGCTGGCGGTGAGCCACGATCCGCACCTGGCGATGCTCGCAGATCACATGGCGGTGTTGCTGGATGGGCATATTGTGCAGGAAGGCCCTCCCCGTGCGGTGTTTGCGCGACCCGCCACCATGGGGGCGGCGCGTTTGCTGGGATTTCGTAATTTCCTGGCGGGGCGCATTGAGGAGACAGCGGAAACCGGGATGGTGGTGGCAGGATCTGGCTGGCGTCTGCGTACCGGTTTTCAGTATGGCATGCATCCGGGTATGTCGGTGACCGTGGCCATTCGTTCCGAGGACCTTGTGCCGGGCGACGTTTTGGGCGTCCCAGCGCCGAATGCCCTGAAATTGAAGGTCGTGAGCCTCCGGGAGGAGGGTGTTGCCTTGCGCGTCAGAATGGAAGGGGCTTGTTCTTTGGATATGCTGTTACCACGCCTACAATGCGAAGGCAGGACTCTGGCGCCAGGCGCCACGCTTTGGGTACAAGTGGCGCCAGAGCATGTACATGTGATGATCGAAGTACAGTAGACCATGCGCCCCATTTTCGTAGTGCCGGGTGGTTTTTGCAATCCATTGATATTGACAGGGTTGGACGTTGGCGCCAGAATACGCGACTTCATTTCCCGCAGACGCGGGATGGTAGATATGGAGAGTAAAAGTTGGCCAATACAGCTCAGGCGCGCAAGCGCGTATTACAAAATGAAAAGCGGCGCCTGCATAATGCCAGCCTGCGCTCGCGCTTGCGCACCTATGTGAAGGGTGTGCTGAAGGCCGTACATGTCGGTGATCAAGAGCAGGCACGCAGCGCATTGCGCGCCGCGGAGTCGGTCATCGACAAGACGGTTGGCAAGGGTGTGGCACATCGCAACATGGCGGCCCGTACCAAGAGCCGGCTCTCGGCTCGTGTCAAGGCGATGGGTAACGCCGCCCAGTAATGAGGACGGTATTTCCGCAGTCCGTGTGGACTGCGGAGCAGAAGAGGCGATCCGGTGGTGTGGATCGCCTCTTTGCTTTTGTGCGTGGCGAACCCGCTGGTCAGGGCTTGCCGAGCATCTCCCGCAGACGGGCGAAAGCGGCGGTGGGGTCCATTTCTTCTTCCGGGTTCTGGTCGCCCTGCCAGTCCAGATGTTCTTTGGGGATTTCCTGGAGGAAGCGGGAGGGTTCCGGATGGACATCCTGGCCGTAGCGGCGACGTTTACGGCAAAGGCTGAGGGTCAGGCGGAAGCGGGCGCGGGTCATGCCCACGTAAAAGAGGCGGCGTTCTTCCTGAATCTGCTCCGGGGTTTCGCTGTTGCGGTGGGGCAGCAGTTCCTCCTCTGCGCCGACCAGAAACACCTGCGGGAACTCCAGGCCCTTGGCGGCGTGCAGGGTGGACAGGCGCAACACATCGCGATCGTCATCCTCCTCACGCTCCAGCACATTGAAGAGCATCAGGCGGTTGAGGATCTCCGCAAGGGTTTGCGGGCCATCATCCTGTTCCTGCAGGCGTTGCATCCAGTTCAACAGCTCCTGAATATTCTCCCAGCGGCGCGCGGCGTCTTTTTCATCTCCTTCATTCTGCAGATATTGCAGGTAGCCGATTTCTTCCGGCAGACTCTGTAGGGCGGGGATGAGTTCGGTCTTGCCGATCTCGTCCGTTTTGAGATTCACCCATCCGGCGAAGCCGTGCAGGGCGATGCGCGCCTTGTCGGGAACGTCCAGCGCATCGTCCCAAAGCGCGGCGAAGAGCGAGAGATTGCGCTCCTTGGCGAAGGCACCCAGGCGTTCCAGGGTGCTGCTGCCGATGCTCCGGCGTGGCGTGTTGACCGCCCGCAGGAAGGCGGGATCATCGTCGGGATTGACCAATAGCCGCAGATAGGACAGAAAATCCTTGATTTCACTGCGTTCAAAGAAAGAGAGCCCGCCGGATATCTGGTATGGAATCCGGGCGTTGCGCAGGGCCGTTTCAAAGGGGCGGGCCTGATGGTTGCTGCGGTACAGTATGGCGTAATCGCGGTATTCACCCTGCCGCTGAAAGCGGTCGCGGAGAATGGCATTGACCACTTGCTCCGCCTCGTCCGCCTCGTTGGCGCAGCGCAGGGCGCGGATGCTGTGGCCATCGCCCAGAGTGCTCCACAGGCGTTTTTCAAAGAAGTGGGGATTTTGCGCGATGACCATATTGGCGGCCTGAAGAATGCGGCCGGTGGAACGATAGTTCTGTTCCAGTTTGACTACCTTGAGGTTGGGGAAATCTTGCGCCAGCCGATCCAGGTTGCCGGCAGCCGCTCCCCGCCAGGAGTAGATGCTCTGGTCGTCGTCCCCCACTGCGGTCAGGTTGTGGCGGGTGCCCAGCAGGCTTTTTATCAGCCGGTACTGTGCGCCGTTGCTGTCCTGATATTCATCCACCAGCAGGTAGCGGATGCGGTCCTGCCAGGCGTAACGGGCCTCCGCATCGTCCTGTAGCAGACGGGTGGGCAAGAGGATGAGGTCATCCAGATCCACGGCGTTGCAGGCGCTGAGGGAACGCTGATAGGTCGTATAGATATGGGCAGCCTCCTGGCCGAGGCGATCGTCGGCACGAGCCTCCTCGGGAAAGACGCCGTCATTCTTGAAGCGGGAGATGCGGGACTGGATGGCTTCGGCGAGATCGCTGGGGCCGTTGGCCTCGCGGAGCAGATTGCGCACCATCCCCAGGCTATCGCCGGGGTCAATGACGCTGAAGTTGCCGCGGTAACCCAGGCGCTCGATGTCTTTACGCAGGATCTGCAGGCCCAGATGATGAAAGGTGGAGACCATCAAGCCGCGGCTGTTATGGCCCTGCAAGGCCTCCCCGACGCGGCTCTTCATTTCACGGGCAGCCTTGTTGGTGAAGGTCACGGCGCAGATATGCCCGGGTGCGACCTGTTGCTCCCGGATGAGATGGACGATTTTCCGGGTGATGACCCGGGTCTTGCCCGATCCGGCCCCGGCCAGCACCAGCAGGGGGCCGTGGATGTGTGTTACGGCTTCCTGCTGTGGCGGATTGAGCTCAGCCATGGGTGTCATACGGGTGGGGGGGGCAGCTGCTATTTATCGACTGCCGGTATGCTTTCGGGGGATTCGGAAAAGCCGCCCCTATAAGCCCACCAGATGACCACCGGGCCGAGAATGATCATGGGTACGGACAGTATCTGACCCATGGTATAAGGACCGAGGACAAAGCCCAGTTGGATGTCCGGCTGCCGCGCATATTCCGCGGCAAAGCGGAAGACGCCATAAAGGAAAACGAACATCCCGCCAACTGCGCCGGCAGGACGGGCTTTGCGACTGTAAATGGCGAGAATCAGAAGGAGTAGAACGCCCTCCAGCAGAAACTCGTAAAGTTGCGAGGGCTGCCGGGGTTGCGGACCACCGGAGGGGAAGACCATGGCCCAGGGCAGGTGACTGACGCGGCCAAAAAGCTGATCGTTGATAAAGTTGGCGAGGCGTCCCAGACCCAACCCAATGGGCACGGCCGGCGCGATAAAGTCCAGGGTAGGCAGAAAGGCATGTTGTTCATGGAGTCGCGCAAATACCCAGCAGGCGATGACGACGCCCAGCAGGCCGCCGTGGAAAGACATGCCGCCATCCCATATGGCCAGCATTTTTATGGGATTGGCAAGATAATAGGGAAGGTTGTACCAGAGCACGTAACCCACCCGTCCGCCCAGAATGGCGCCGACGGCCACATAGAATTCCAGGTCGACGACTTGCTCTTTGCGCCAGTTCCAGTGCGCCATGCGGCCGCGCCGGATGAGCCAGACGGTGGCGATAACAAAGCTGATGATCTCCAGCAGGCCATACCAGTGGATGGTGATGGGGCCGAGCTGGAAGCCGACGGTGTTGATATCCGGAAAATGCAGCATAGGTGCCCTCGCAAATTCTGGCCACCATGGCGGAGCCTCGCGATTCTGTCAAGTTGGGACCGCAGGTGAAGGCATATCGACCGCGCCCGGCGGCAACTTTCGGGTGCCGGGCATCGCTTGCAAATAGATAGAGCTCTAAGTATAAGAGGGCTAATCATTTGGAGTGCCCGAACTGGGAGGACATATGAACCATGATTCGTTGCAGGAAAGCTTTGCCCTGGCCCTGCATGAGAGCGCCAGGGCCTGGCGCCACGCGCTGGATCGTCGCCTGAAGAGCCTGGGACTGAGCCAGGCGAGCTGGATGAGCATCGCCTTTCTGGCGCGCGCCAAAACTCCCCTGACCCAGAGCGAGCTGGCACATCGTCTCTTGGTGGAGGGGCCGACCGTGGTGGCCATGGTGGACCGCTTACAACACGCGGGATTGGTACGTCGCGAGATCGCCCCGGAAGACCGGCGTGTCCGGCGGGTATTGCTGACTCCTGAGGGACAAACCGTATATGCGGAAGTGAAGCGCATCGCGGGTGAGTTTCGCCAAGAAATGCTGGACGGCCTGGACGCCGCGGAGTTGCAACAGGCGAGGGACCTTCTGCAGCGTTTGCAGCGCATTATCGAGAAAACGGGCCGATGATCATGGAAAGCGCCGCGCTCCCTCGGGAAGGATTGAACCGGCCCCTCATCACCCTGTCCATCATGTTGGCTACCATCATGCAGACCCTGGACAGCACCATCGCCAATGTGGCCCTGCCCCACATGCGGGGCAGCCTGTCCGCGTCCCTGGACCAGATCGGCTGGGTGCTGACCTCTTATATCGTGGCGGCGGCCATCGCCACACCGCTGACCGGCTGGCTCTGTGACCGTTTCGGCCAGCGACACGTTTTTCTGGCCTCGGTACTAGGGTTTACACTGGCCTCCATGTGGTGCGGCATTTCCACCTCGCTGGGAGAAATCGTCGTAGCGCGGGCGTTGCAGGGTGTCTTCGGGGCGGCGCTCGTGCCGCTTTCGCAAACTGTCCTGCTCGACATCAATCCCCGGGAAAAGCAGGGCTCCGCCATGGCCCTGTGGGGCATGGGGGTGATGGTGGGGCCGATCATCGGGCCGACGCTGGGCGGTTGGCTGACGGATACCATGGGCTGGCGTTGGGTATTTTTCATTAACGTGCCGGTGGGAATCATGGCGTTTACAGGAATCTGGAGGACCTTCCCCAGGGATGCGGCGCTGCGGCGGATGCACTTTGATATGGCTGGGTTTATCAGTCTGAGTCTGGCTGTTGGGGCCTTGCAGTTGTTCCTGGATCGCGGACAACAGCAGAACTGGTTCGCCTCGGTGGAAATCTGGGTAGAAGTCTATATCGCCGGGTTGGCATCCCTGTATTTCCTCTATCACACTTGGCGCACACCTGTTGACCGTTCCTTCTTCGATTACCGGCTGATCCTCAACCGCAACTATGTCACCGGTCTGCTTTTCATCTTTATCGTCGGACTGGTGCTCTTTGCATCGCGGGCGCTGATCCCCACCATGTTGCAGGATCTGATGGGCTACACCGCAGCGGCAGCAGGTTGGGTGACGGCACCGAGTGGCCTGGGCACCATGTTCGCCATGCTGATCGTCGGGCGACTGGTGGGCAAGGTGGATCTGCGGCTGCTGCTCGCCATCGGTTTCGGGATCACGGCCTTTTCCCTCTGGCAGATGCAGGGCTATAGTCTGGTGATCGGTGAGGGCGATGTGATCTGGCCGGGGGTCTGGCAGGGGCTGGGGATGGGTCTGGTTTTTGTGCCCTTGAGCACTGCCACCTTTGCGACCCTGAGCCCGGAGATGCGGGCCAACGGCACCGCAATCTACAGTCTGGTACGAAATGTCGGCAGCAGTATAGGGATTTCTCTGGTGGAGACCTTGCTCACCCGCAATACGCAGATTTCCCACGCGGCGCTGAGCGCCCACATCGATGACAGTAATCCGGCTTTTCAGAACCCGGCGGTAGCCAGCCTTTATAATCCCCATGACGCCATGGGCCAGCTTCTACTGAATACGGAAATCACCCGGCAGGCGACGATGATTGCGTATATCGATGATTTTTGGCTGATGCTGGTGATGACGCTG
>NZ_JABBDR010000237.1 GCF_018854495.1 Acidithiobacillus ferruginosus | reverse complement strand
CTGTACCAACACCGGCGCCCCCAAAGACTGCGACAAAGACCGTGAAACGTAGGGCCGCAGAAGGTCAAGCCGGGGAACCACCAGGAGATAAAAAGCCCCCGCCAGCAATACCAGCAGCGTCGGCACAACGGCCAGCAGCCAACCGCCGAAATGGCGGAGACCGGCAAGGATCAGGCGCAAACGCGACAAGGCACGCCCCTCCCGAGAATCCGGAGCATCAGTCAATCCGTCCGGTCAACGCCGGTAAACAACCATGAGGTAATGAACATGCTCCCTGCTACGATATTTTCTGCTGTGTTACCATCAGGCGCCACACTTCCACGATATTGGGCAAAATCCTAGCACAAAAACATCGCATCGCCCTATGCGGATTGCGAAACGGGGATGAGTTACACTCCCCATTTACAGAGCGAGAGACCCCTCCGGAGGGAGCGCGGCATGCCGGCGTCCGATTTACCCGCAGAGATCCTACAGGCCATCAGCCAATCCCCCATGGAAGCGGGGGCCATCGCCGCATCATTTGCTGCGATCTGGCCCGCTCTTTCCGGGGAAGAACAGGCCGAGATCGTCCGCCTTGGTCCTTCTTTTGCCCAACATCTGGTGCAGATAGCCTGCGTCAGCACCTTTGCACGGCACCTTCTGCAGCGCCATCCGGACTGGTTGCTGCACCTCGCGCGGCGGGAAGGACACGCCCTTATGCCCGTCGGAGCGGTCCCGGTCGATGCCTTCCTCGCCGGACTGCGGGAGTACCGCAATGCGCGCATGGTGGAAATCATCTGGCAGGATCGTCAACCCGGAGAGCATTACCCGGAAACGGTAGCCGCCCTCAGCGCGCTGGCCGAAACCTGCCTGCAGCATGCCTACGATTACGGTGTGCAGACACTGCGCCAACGCCATGGCATCCCCCGCAACCAAAACGGTCTGGAAGTGCCTTTCACCATCCTCGGCATGGGCAAACTGGGCGGGCGCGAGCTCAATCTTTCCTCTGACATCGACCTCATTTTCTGCTATGGCGAAGGCGGCGAGACAGACGGCCCCGGCACCATCGACAACAGCGAGTACTTCCTGCGCCTCGGCCGCTGGCTGATTCAGGCCCTCGACCAGCGCACCGCTGACGGCTTCTGTTTCCGCGTCGACATGCGCCTGCGCCCCTTCGGCGATGCCGGCCCACTCTGCATCTCCGCCGCGGCCATGGAGCAATACTATCAGGTGCATGGCCGCGGCTGGGAGCGCTACGCGTTCATCAAGGCGCGCCCCGTCGCGGGCGACATCGCCTTTGGCCAATCCCTCCTCGACACCCTGCAGCCCTTTGTCTATCGCCGCTACCTGGACTACACCGCCCTCACCGGCCTGCGGGAAGTCAAAGCCCTCATGGATGCGGAACAGGCTGGCAGCGGCAATGACATCAAAAAAGGCCGGGGCGGCATCCGCGAAATCGAGTTTGTCTGCCAGTCACTGCAAATCATCCACGGTGGCCGTCAGCCTGCCCTGCGCAGCACCAACACCCTGGATACCCTCGCGGCCATCGCCCATGCCGAGCTCCTGCCCGCAGACGATATCGGCCGGCTCCGCCACGCCTATCTTTTCCTGCGTAACGTCGAACACTGCCTGCAAATGGCCGATGATCAGCAGACCCAGCAATTACCAAAAAGCGAAACGGAATGGCAGCGTCTGGCCTGCGCCATGGGTTTTATGGATGCGGCAGCCCTGCGGGCGGCCCTGGACGAACTCCGCTTGCAGACCCATACGATCTTCCAGCGCACTCTGGCGCTGAAGCCCACACCGCATTCGCCCGCAGAGGACAACGCCAACCGGCTCTGGCAACTCGCCCAGACCGGTGCCATGGAAGCGGCGCCCGGCGACCTGCTCCAAGTCCTGCACTTTGCCGCCCCGGAAACCGCGTGGACGCGCCTCTGGCGCTTTGCCCACAGCCGCGACGTGGCCAGCCGTCTCTCCACGGAAGGACGGCAACGTCTCAACCGCCTACTCCCTCTGATCCTCGACCTGAGCAGCACACAGCCAGACACCGACGCCTTGTTACAGCGCTTCCTGACCCTCATCGAGGCCATTCTCGGGCGTGCCAACTATCTCGCGCTGCTCGCCGAGAACCCGCCCTATCTCGTCCGTATCGCCCGGTTACTGCAAAGTCCCTGGCTGGCACAGGAACTGGCACGCTTCCCCATCCTGCTGGATGACGTGCTCAGCGATACGCCCGTCAGTCCTGAGCACTGGCCACAAACCCTCGCGGCGCAATTACAGCTCGCGGCAGATATGGAAGAGCGCATGGATGCCCTGCGCCGCTTCAAAAATGCGGAAGCGCTGCGTCTCGCCGCCGCCTTCTGGACAAAGCAGATGCCCGTGGAAACCTTGCTACCCCAACTCAGCGAGCTCGCCCGGCTTACCCTGCAAACCGCGCTGGGCTGGGCCGAAGCAGAGATGCAGCGTCGCCACGGCAAGGTGCGCACCGGCAACGGCCAAGTGGCCCTCTTCACGGTCATCGCCTTCGGAAAGCTCGGTGGCCAAGAAATGGGTTTCGCCTCCGACCTCGACCTCGTCTATCTTTACGATGCCCCCCTTGACGCCGAAAGTGATGGTCCTGCCCCGATCCC
>NZ_JABBDR010000236.1 GCF_018854495.1 Acidithiobacillus ferruginosus | reverse complement strand
ATCGCCCCCGACAGAGAAAAATCCGCCCATTGCTGCCGTTTACTTTTCCAGCTTCGTTGTCCAGTAAGTAGATGATGAAATTATGTTCTTATTAGTCGGTTATGTAATTTCCTGAATCGGTGATCTGATAACCGGGTGGCGACCAACTCGCCTAGGTGGCCTTGAGGTCAAGGGAATAGATCATTCCGATGAAATGGAAAGGAGAGGAGAACCCCTTTGGTTATGGTTTTTTGCGGGTATTTGAAGGGTTTTTTCCACGGGAGAGCAATAGTGAGATCTGGAAAGGGCGGGTGTAATGGATCCATACCAGATTTAGGGTGCCGACCAGGCTGCATAGAGGCGTTGGAAGGGGGCAAAGGCTGGGGGTTCGAACCGGAAACGACAGAATTTGCGGGCGGGCTTGGCGCACGCAGTGAACCGCCAGGGTCATGATTTCTTGGATGGCGGCTTTCACTCGGCGGTGCTTGGCGCCACGGC
Organism: Acidithiobacillus ferruginosus; assembly: GCF_018854495.1. Classification (GTDB taxonomy): domain Bacteria; phylum Pseudomonadota; class Gammaproteobacteria; order Acidithiobacillales; family Acidithiobacillaceae; genus Acidithiobacillus; species Acidithiobacillus ferruginosus. Next base: position 4,004 of record NZ_JABBDR010000236.1, on the reverse strand, counting down.
GCAGCGGGGCATTGGGTCGAGCAAGGCCGGTTGCCCGATCATCCGCAGGATGTTGCGCGCCATGGTCCCCAGAATGATCACCAGGTCGTTGAGGGCAAACCTTCCCGAGCGCAGGTGCTCCGGGTCCAGATCGATCTTGATTTCGGCACAAAACTGGTCATGGGTGGCATGGTCGGCATACAGCGCGGTCACCGCTTGGGTGTCGATGTTACCACGCAGGGTGGTATCCCAGCCTTCCACGGTGATCCCCGGCAGGAACATCTGCTGGCCGTTGGTCAGGGATGTGCGTTCCGCCATAGACTCCATGTCATGGCCCCGGCGATTCTATTTCACCAGGAAGGCGATGGGCACACCGGAGGCTTTGTGGCACTGGCATCATAACTGGCGATAGCGCTCGATGGCAATAAAATTGCTTTTCCCCGGGCAGAATAGTCCTGGATAGGTGATGAGCACATCACCTTTGGGGATGCCGCCGTGGACCAGGAAATGGAGATCCATGAGGTGCTGCAACTGGGCAAACCAGGCGATGGCTTACCGGACAAGGTCCAACCACGCCAGTGGGGCCAAGGTTTCATGGAACTGACGAAGGATAAATTAAACCGGTTCCATACGGGGCCCACCATGTGGACGATAAGTATTTATATTATCCAATTACAATCAGGTAGTTGATAAGGCGATTGTGGGGCTGTCCCACGCTTCATGTGCTAATTTATGGAACACCTTATATGGAAATGATGAAAGAAGAAGCAGTTACAAATGATGAATCCATCTCCTTTGTAGGCCCATCGTTGATGGTACCCTGGTTATTTCGCGCCTGGCTTCTGCTTGTGGTCATCGTTCTGCTGGCCGGGGGAGCTATGGCCTATGAGACGTGGCAGGAAGTCCGTCTGGAATACCGTGAAAATTTGCGCGTGCTGGCAGCTGCTGTGGCGGATGGCACGCATTTATTTCTCAAGGGTACCCAGTCTTCATTGGCCATGCTGGGGCAGAACACGGGCAAAGACGCGGATGTCACGCCACTGGCGCTTCATGAAAAATTACAGGATTACCTGGTCCTGGATCCCAATTTCAACAGCGTAGGCATTTGTGCAGTTGGAGAAGGGATCGTGACTGCCGGGGTGGACTAGGGACTGGTGCGGACATTGCTATCACCCATGAAATCTTCTGTCGGTCGCGCCCAGATTACCTCAGCAGCGCCAACTGACCATGCGTTGTGATCATGTTTCCGGCGTTTGTATCGGCCCACCCTTGCCGGTGAGGAATCCTGGGTATCCCCATCACCCACGCTGGGGGTTGTACCACTTTTCCTGGAAATACATGGGATACACTATGGACACTCCGCGGTCTCTGACATTGTCGCTTTGCTTCCATTACGGCACGGACAACTCCCTTTTTTGGCGCAATCTGCCGTTACCTGCTTGTAGTTCGGTATTTCTGCTGCGCAAAGATGGTTTCCTGGAGAGCCGCTTTCTTCCCCCGATCCAAACCACCTTTGGGGAAAAGCAAAACGGCATTGCCGCCAAGTTCATTCGGATACATCCTCATGCCCGCTTTGGCAACTTCTATGGTTTGGTCATTGCCCTCAATCAGCGGCGTCTGGTGGCTTGGTGCCAGGTGCGGGGCTATCCGCTGATAGTGGGCGTGGGGCTCCCTCGCGCCTTTCTACTAACGGCCTGGTGGAAGCGCATGACGGGCCCTTTTGCCGCCCTGCTGGTACTGCTTCTCCTTTCTACCATCGCCTATTGGGCATTTCGCCGCATCGGCGAAGACCGGCAACGCGAAAGATCTGCTCATGACCCGAGGCTTTGGGAGGCAAAGGAACGTGCAGAAGTTAGTCTGCATTCCATTGGTGATGGTGAGATTACGACCGATATCCAAGGATGCGTCACAGATGTCAATCCCGTGGCTGACGCCATGCAGGGTTATGCAAGTGATGAAATTCTCAAACAACCTATCGAAAGTGTTTTCCGCATTGTCCATGAACTCGACCGCCAAGCGGTGGAAAACCCCATCCGCCGTGTCTTGCAAGAAGGCCGAGTCGTGGGGCTGGCCAACCTACGGTCCTCCCCTGGAATACCGGCGATGCCCCGCAAATATTGCGTCACGCCGATCTGGCTCTTTACGCTGCCAAAGCCCATGGTCGCAATCAGTATCGTCTTTATGAAAATCCATGGATCTTGAACAGGAACAACTGATGGAGATGTCGATGATGACGCAGAAATCGCTTGAAGAGCAGAGATTGGTCATGCACTATCAGCCTATAGTTGCGCGGCCTTCCAATTCTGGATCGCTGGAGCAAGGCGTTCTCGGTTTTGAGGCCCTTATCCGGTTGCAGCACCCACAACGTGGCCTCCTCACTCCCACCTTTTTTTCTGAAGCTCTGGACCACCCAAGGCTCGCCCGTCGCATTGGCTGCTTTGTTTTGGATGCCGTCCTGACCCAAGGTGAGCAGTGGCACCAAGCTGGTCTTCCTTTGCGCCTATCGATGAATGTCAGCGCTCGCCATCTGCTCGATCCAGAATTTCTAAATGACCTGCGGTACGCGCTGGCAGCACATCCAGGCATGCCCCCGGAGTACTGCGAAATTGAAGTTACCGAAAGTGCGCCTATGCAGGATTTTCGGAAGGCCCAGGTAACCCTCCAGGACTGTAACAGTATGGGGCTACGTATTGCACTGGATGATTTCGGAACGGGTAACGCTTCTTTGAGTTATCTTCAGAAATTGCCCGCACAAACCATCAAGATTGATCAGAGCTTTGTGCGGGATATTTTGAATGATCCGCGTGACTTTGCTATCGTCGCAGGCGTCGCGAAGACCGCGCGGATGCTGGGTCTGGAAGTGATCGCCGAAGGGGTGGAAACGATCGGGCATTTACAGTTATTGGAAACGCTGGACTGTCCGGCAATGCAGGGATATCTTTTCTCCAGGCCAATGCCTTCGGAGATAGTAGCGTCATGGGTAAAATCGTTTAATATGCATAATTATATCGACAAATTGGCAAGTCATCTCAATAATTTTCCGAACGTATCGGATGCAGGATTTTTGGTAGCACACCATTTACGCGTTCAGGCCTCCGTCAAATACCTCCAGGGGGAGGGTAGCCTGCCTGAGCGTATTCTGGGCATTGAGGATGCGAAAGGTTGTCATCTGGCCCTATGGCTGGACCAGTTATTCGACCACGCATCTCTGCCGGCCGAGGTGGACAATCTCCATCAACGCCTGCACCAAATTCTGAGCGATAATGTCAGCCATTGTGGTAGCCCGAAATCTCTGCAACTAGCCGAGGAGCTGCTGGAGACCAATGCACATCTGATGGAAGTACTGGATCTTTACCTTAAGGGAAGTTCGAAAAACTCCCCATTTCCAGTAAAATGTAGGGAGCCGATTAGAAGGGAGAGCAACCATGGCAGGACTGGTAGGGCAAACAGGATTCTTCCCCGGATACCGCCGGTTGCGGGAACTGGATTTGCTGGGCGACGGCCTGCCGCTGCTCAATCGGCTCATTCCCTGGGAACGCTTCCGCCCAATTCTGGAGAGTGTGCCGAAGGCCAAACCCAAAGGGCCGGGAGGGAGGAAGCCCTACGACCGGATGCTGCCCTTCAAGATGATGGTTCTGCAGCAACTGCATAATCTCAGCAATGAGCAGACCGAATACCAGGTCCGGGACCTCCTCAGTTTTCAGCGTTTTCTGGGAACCGGGCGGAAGAGGCTATCCCTGATCACACGACCTTGTGGCTGTTTCGTGAATCACTGGCCCAGGCCAAACTGACGGAGCGACTGTTCACGGCCTTCCATACTTTTCTGCGGGAAACCGGCTACGCCACACGGGCTGGGCAAATCATCGACGCGAGTTTTGTGACGGTTCCCCGGCTGTTACGTCTTTCGTTATCTGAGGAAGAGAGAGGCGTTTTATCCCGCAGTCATTCAGAGATGTAATGGATGCCTCCCCCTACAGGACCGGCAGCGGGGTGCTTCAGAAGGGAGTCCCCGCTTGATCCGGACG
>NZ_JABBDR010000235.1 GCF_018854495.1 Acidithiobacillus ferruginosus | reverse complement strand
CAGCAATGGACGGCTGGTGATGGCCTCTCGCCGGGATTCCGGAAAGGCCAGTCGGGTATACCAACTCCACCAATTGTAGATCAGCCCCACGGCGCGGGCGGAGAGTCGGCAACGCGCCAGATCACGGGTGCTGTACCCGCCCCAGCCCCACTGATTCTTCAGCTCGTCAAAACCGTTCTCCGCATCCGCCCGGTCCCGGTACAGCTGCGCGATGCCCAGAATACTTTCTGTGAGATCCGTCACCAGCACGGCGTATTCGTAGACCTTGGTCTGGCGCCGGTCCACGAAAGCAAATTCCAGTTGGCCCTGCTGTTCCTGGGTGGCGATCAGGTTTTGCTTCAGCAAACGCCGGAGAATGACCACCCGACGGCTCTGCTGCCATCCGGCAAG
>NZ_JABBDR010000234.1 GCF_018854495.1 Acidithiobacillus ferruginosus | reverse complement strand
CTGCAAGGATTGGTTTAAAACCCGGGTTAATTTAACGCCCGCGCCGTCAGAGGTGGCCTGTCCCGCCACAATACGCTCGATCGTCCTCGGACGATGGACGGATTCCGATGGCAAACCGATGTTCTCCATGGGTTATACCCTCAGCTTTTGGGTAATTTCGGCCACATGCCGCCCCTGAAAACGGGCGATGGCCAGCTCGTTGGCACTGGGCTGACGGCTGCCATCTCCTTTGGATATTGTCGTGGCACCATAGGGTGTACCTCCGCTGATCTCACTCATGTTCATCAGTTCCTGGCAACTGTAGGGGACACCAACCACGATCATCCCCTGATGGAACAGGAAAGTGTGGAAAGAAGTGATGGTGGTTTCCTGACCACCATGCTGGGTGGCCGTGCTGGCAAAAACGCTGCCGACCTTGCCCACCAGTTTACCTTCCTGCCAGAGATTGCCGGTACGGTCGAGAAAATTGCGCATTTGCCCGCTCATGTTGCCGAAGCGTGTAGGGGTGCCGAAAATGATTGCATCATAGTCTGCGAGATCATCGGGG
>NZ_JABBDR010000233.1 GCF_018854495.1 Acidithiobacillus ferruginosus | reverse complement strand
CTGCCTGAATTAGAAAATACCTACATGGGTCCATGGGTAGGGTACTGGTCTCTACAACCCCGCCTCAACACCATGACCCAGAGCCAATACCAGCGCTATACCCTGCACTATCCGGGCGGGGTGGCGCATCATCTGCTGCGCCGGCAATGGCTGCTGGAACTCGCGCGCCGCGAGGACTGGCCGGACTTCACCCAAGTGTATCAGGCTGGCAGCCCTCCTGATTTGATCTCCTTGCGCTGCGATGCGGCGCGCGATCCGCTGCTGCGCACCAGCATGGTAGTTGCCCCCTTCTTCCTCTGGAGCAGTGCTCCGGCGAACGATCAGGCCTGCAACGCCATGGCGCGTGTCTATCTGGCACAGGGGCAAATCATGACGTCCGAGCTGTGGCATCGCCTGCAGCAAATGTACGAGGCCTCGGCCTTCAGCGCCGCACTGCGCTTCGCACCGTTTCTGCCTCCGCCGCAATCCGGCCAGCTTGCGCAGACGGTAACAGCACCTGCCATGTGGATCTCTCGGCAGATTCAGCAATACGGCACCGGCAACTGGCCAGCCGGTCAGACCCATTTACTGGTGCTCGCCCTCCTGCGCCTCGCTGCCATCCATCCTGCAGACGCTGCACGGTTTGTGCAAACCCTGGATGTCCTGGATCCTGCCGATAAATCTCTGCTGCTGTACAACGCTGCCTACCATGCCACGCTATCCTTTCGTTCCGAATCCGGACACTGGTATGCCCAGGCCTACGCCGCCGATCCGCAGTTTCACCCCCGGCCCCGGCTGCTGGCCTGGATGGTCCGTACGGCATTGCGCAACGGTGACTGGAACATGGTGGAGCAGGCCACCCGGCAGATGGATGCCGTTCAACGGCAGCAGCGGCAGTGGCAATTCTGGTCCGCGATCGCACAACTCCAGCTTGGACAGACGCAGGCCGCCTATGCCGCGCTGGCGGCTCTGGAATCCCCGTGGACCTATTACGGGCAACTGGCCATGGCGACGCTCAACAGACCACTGATCCTGAAGCCCGGCGACCCGCCCGCGCCCATCGAAGTGAGCGTCACTCCTGTGAATAATGCTCCTGGGCGGATCGCGATCACACTCTATCATCTCGGACTCTATTTCGACGCCCTTGCCGAATGGGACCAGTTTTTGAAGGGGTTGAACGGACCAGCGGAAATCGAGGCCGCAGCCCGGACGGCCTTTCAGCATGAGGCCTGGCTGCTGGGCATCCATGCCAGCAGCCTGATTCGCGGTGGAAAAGACTGGCGACAAGGCTACGTGCTTCCCTATGCACAGGAAATCAGCGCCGCCGCAGCCCAAACCGGCTTGCGCCGCGCCTTTCTTGCCGGCCTCATCCGGCAGGAATCGGGTTTTGCGTTCGGCATCCAGTCCGACGTCGGCGCGCAAGGTCTGATGCAGGTGATGCCAGCCACCGCCCGGTGGCTGCAAACCCATGTGGCCGGCGCCGCCACCGCCGATCTGCACGGCGTCGACGGCAACCTGATCCTGGGTTCGCACTATCTGAGTCTTCAGCAACAGCATTTTGGTGGCTCCGAACTGCTGGCTGCGGCGGCCTACAACGCCGGGCCCGGCGCACCGCAACGCTGGCTGGGACGCTGGACACCGCCACCAGGCCCATGGGCGGGTCCGATTTTCACCGCGAACATCCCCTTTCGGCAAACCCGCCACTATGTGCAAAGCGTGCTGACCAACACGGTTGTCTACGCCGCCATTCTCGACCGCAAGCCGCAAACCATATGGCCCGAGTGGCGCCTCGGCACCAACCCGTAATGTGCGTGGCGGTTCATGCGGCGCACTCCGTCTATACTATGTCGTTATCCAC
>NZ_JABBDR010000232.1 GCF_018854495.1 Acidithiobacillus ferruginosus | reverse complement strand
AGGAGTGGCGGGCGATTTGCTTGCAAATCGTTCGACGCTACCGCAACCGCCCAGAGGGCGGAATGCCTGCTACGGAGTGCTACGCGATGGTCTACACGGTCGAAAGCCATCCGTGCCCGGCACGCCGAAGGCGTGGCAAGCGGGCACTCCTTGGGGGTCCGTGCGGTGCCGTCGCGGATGAAAGGGCATTGCGGGCGCGTAAATCGCGTTTCTGGCGATTGGGGGTATGGAACTATCCCCTACACCAATTGCGTGCGCTGTAGGGCAAATTTGGGGCCTTGACGGGGCTATTGCCGTGGGTGGATGTGCTTGGCCGTGATTGACGGCATGGATGTGGCTGTTTTATGCTCCGTCACTGTGACGGCTTGTGAGGGTAGATTCATGGCAACAACCAGCGCGGAACGGATGCGGTGGAAGCGGGCGCGGGACCGGGGCATGGTCTGGGGCGAGGGTGATGAATCCCAGCTCAGTGATACCGCCCTGATCGAACAACTGGCGATCGCCTGCCAGAAGGCCCGCGAGGGGCAGGGAAACGCCATTGCTCTGGGGTTGCTCCGGGAAATCGCGGCGCGGATCGGTTTGTCGGGTAAGTCACTGTGACGATCTTTGCGGAGACTGGATAGCGGGCAGGTCGAACAAGGCCCGGTCATCGTCGCGGGTCAGCGCAGCGTCCAGCATGGCCAGCAGTTTTTCCTGCGGCCATTCCCCGCGTTCTACTCTGGCGAGGATGAGGGCACCGACCAGAATCTTGCGGCGGGTGTCTTCACTGCGCTTCTTCTTCGATTCCATGGCCCGCTTGCGGGCTTCGATCTGTTGTTTCTTCGCCTTCTCCTGTTTGAGCTTTGCTTCCAGTGCGGCAATGCGTTCTTCGATGGTGGCCATTTTTGCGTTCCGGTGTGGGTGAAGGCTTGCATGTTACCCCCGCTGAAGGCCTTGTACGAGGGGTCACATGTGGCTATTCTGAGTCTGGTGCAATAACCCGAAGCGAATAGCAAGGGCGCACTTATGCAAACTTCGTTTGCGTGCGGCCTGCGGCGCAAAGGAAAGCCCGAAAGGAATCCCGTGGCGATTTTCCATCTATCCGTCAAGACCATCAGCCGTTCGGCGGGGCGCAGTGCGACCGCCGCCGCCGCCTATCGTGCGGGGGTGAAAATCACCGACGAGCGCACCGGCGATATTCACGACTACACCCGCAAGGGTGGCGTGGAATTTGCCGATCTGGTCTTGCCCGCCGATGCGCCGGAGTGGGCCGTCGACCGTGCGGCCCTGTGGAACGCCGCCGAGCAGAAAGAGACGCGCAAAAACTCGACGGTGGCGCGTGAGTTCGAGATCGCCTTGCCGGATGAACTCACCCCCGCCGAGCGGCGACGGTTGGCCCGCGACTTTGCCCGGGAGATCGTGGAGCGCCACGGGTGCGCGGCAGATGTCGCCATCCACGCGCCAGGCGCGGACGGCGACCACCGGAACCACCATGCCCACATTCTGCTCACCACTCGCCGCCTTGGGCCGGAGGGTTTCACCGAGAAAACCCGCGAGCTGGACGACCAGAAAACCGGACCGCAGATGGTCACGCAATGGCGGGAGCGGTTCGCCAGCTTGCAGAACGAGCGGTTCCGCGAGAACGGCCTGGAATTCCGCGTCGATCATCGCCGCCTGGAGGCACAGGGCATCGACCGGGAACCGACCCGGCACCTTGGGCCAGCGGCCAGCGGCTACGAGCGGCGCACGGGCGAGCCGAGCCGCAAGCGGCTGGACTTTGAGGCCGAAGTCGCCAAGCGGCTGTCCCGCGCCAAGGAAGCGGGGGAGCTGGAGCGGGCCAGCCGCCAAATCGACCGCAGCATCATCGATCTGTCGGGAGACCTTGAGGCGGCCAAGGCCGAGCGGCTGCAAGCGGAACAGGAGCGGCAGCGGGCGGGCATGGAAGCGGTACGGGCGCAGTTCGATGCCCACAAGGTGGCCGAAGCGGGTAAGCAGCAGGCCCGCGAAGCGTTCGAGCGGTTCAAGGCCGAGCAGGCCGCCAAACAGCGGGCCGAAGTCGAGCGGCAGCGACCGAAGCCGGAAAAGGGCCGCGATTACGACCTGTCGCGTTAGCGTTTGCCGTGGTTCTCTGGTTGGATGGGAAGTAAACAGCCATAAAGAAAGGGGGTAAGGGATGGACGAGCAGCAGCAGATATTCGGCCTGATGGCCGTTGCGGAAGAACACCAGAAAGCGGTGGCTGCGGCCATCGCCGGGCTGACGGCAGAGCGTGCGGCGCTGGCCAAGGAGCGGGCATTGCTTGCGCAGGTCGCGCAAGGCATCCAGAAGGCCACCGGCGAGGCGGTAAGCGCCGCCGTGAAGCAATCCCTCGCCGGAGCCTCGGAAACGGCGGTAACGGCTTTCACAAAGGCCGCAGGGCCATTCGCTGGCGAGGTTCGGAAGGTTGCCGAGCAGGCCGGTGCCGCAGCGGAAAAAGTGGATCGTGCGGCGCAGTGGCTGGGGATGAAAGTCGTTGCCGTAGCGGCGGGGTGCATTGTCATCGTCGGTCTGGCCGCATGGGGGATCGTCGCCTGGGAACGCCACCAGGTGGTGGACCTGAAAAAGCAGATCGCCCAGGAGCGGGCCACCGTGGCCGCGCTGGACAAGGCGGGCGGGCGCGTGGTCTGGAGTACCTGCGGCGGTCGTCTGTGTTTTGAAGTCAGCAGCAATCAGGGCACCTATTCAAACGGCACGCCCCTTCCGCTGGGCAGTTGGACCACCAATAAGGGCCATGTGCCACTGGTGATTCCGAAAGGATATTAGGGGGGCAGTCCAGACGCCCGCTTACTGTGCTATAATGGTATTATGTATTACATATAAATGAGGGTGTCATGCACAAGAAAATGACCATCTCCCTGGATGAAACCGTGTATGAAGGACTGTACCGGACCGTCGGCAGGCGGCACATGAGCCAGTACATCGAGGACTTGCTCAGGCCGCATGTGCTCGATACCGCCCTGGATGACGGCTATCAGGCGATGGCCGCCGATCAGGAGCGTGAGACGGAAGCACAGGCATGGTGCAACGCCCTGCTGGCGGACATGGCCGATGAAGCGCGGTGAAGTCTGGTGGGTGGAGTTTGATCCGTCGGTAGGCAGCGAGATCCGCAAGACCCGCCCGGCCGTCATCGTCAGCAATGATGCGGCCAACCGGAACCTGGCGCGGGTGGTCGTGGTGCCGCTCACCAGCAATACCGGCCGCCAATATCCGGGGGAAGCGTTGGTCACGCTTTCCGGTAAGCCCGGCAAAGCGATGGCCGATCAGATCATGGCCGCAGACAAGAGCCGCCTGAAAAAACCGATGGGGAGCTTGAGCAAGGCGGATATGACGGCCATAGAGACGGCTATTCTGATCCATCTGGGGATGCCCAGGTGAGGCGTCATGATGGTGGTAATGCGTCACAGTGACAACCTCAAAACCCGATCCCGTGGGGCTGAATCAAGAAAATCATTTCAAGATTGGATTATGAGAACGCCAAGGGGTTGATTCAGTGTGTCACAGTGACTGGTGTAGTGAGACTCTCAAAAACGGTCGGTTGTGAGCGAGTAGCGTTTGTTCTTATTGGCCTTTCATCTGGGTTGGATCTAACCCACTCGAAACGGCGAAGAGCTGGATAAAGTAGAAAGCCACTGAAACAGTGGCTTTCTTGGGCCAGATGCCGGTCTGGACGTTCGATCTACCCTTATCCCGTCCTGCGTCGCGGCGCGCTATCCCAAGGACGGTGGGCACCAGGCTTTCTATGGTTTACTCGTCAGATCGTAAGTGATTTGGGCAGCCTGATCGTTTTGGGGTGACCCGATATTATTTTCGTAGGACACCTCCGTTGCTGCATCAAAACTACAGCCCCTCTATTTTTCATGGTAAGCGTTACGATGTCAATGAGAACGCTCCAGGTCATCTTGAATAGGGGTCCCCTCAGAATTCGGAATTTAAAGTACGTTAGCGCCCAGAGAGCGTGTTCAGCGTGAAGCTGTCCGAAACGGTGCGGTTTCGGATAAACGCTTACCTAATGTACGAAAGTAATAAAAACAGCATTGTGGACATGCACCGCAATTCGTACATCGCTTTCGGTCACGCTGGAAGCTGCAACGTGTGGATCACGGCCGCTGTAACCGACTCTGCTGGTAATGGAGCATGCGAAAGCCAGCAAATACTGGTTATTTCGTGGCCTCGCAGGGTCTTAACGTACTTTAAATTCCGTATCCTGAAGGGACCCCTATCTTGACGTAGTGGTAGACGAAAAAACCGGATTGCCAATCCCAGGAAAGAAGATGAATGGGCAGGGACGACTGGTGAGAGATCAGGAGAAAGGCAAGGGCATTGGCGATTAGCGAGGCCGGCAGGACGTTTTGCGGACGCTGAAAGCTGGACGGGTTGAACAGAATCAGGGCCGGATTTGGCCCCGAAAGTGTCCAGTTACTCAGTGTAATTCAGAAAACCTTATTTTTATATAATTCAGCGTAAAACCAATTTCATTTTTTTATTAGATAAAAGTTCCACCCAGAAGGTGCTTCATTGAACTTCATAGTGGTTCCAGGGTTGGATTTATAGAATAACATGGCCTCTCTGTAGAACCCGATATTTTTGTATGGCGAATCATTGTACAGGAAATTGAATGGAGCAGACAAAAAGAATATCAAGAGCATAAATATTCCAATTATTTTTATTATTAAATTTTTATTAAAAGCCAGCACAAGAAACCCTATGTTCATTGCTATTATAGGTATCACGTAGTATCTGTCACCGGCTCCCATCGTCTCCATTAGCGGCCACTGTGGCTGTGTTAGTGATACCATTGGAGAAACCAATGCGGTTCCAATTATTGCCGCAGAAAAAAACAAAAACTCCTTGTAAACTTTACTACCTAAAATAAATGCCACTACAATAAGCACAAACAAAAAAACAAAAAAAACATATACGTGATTGTCTATTGATAAAATAAAAGGCTTTCCTAATCTGCCAAATGTTCCACCGATAAATATATTATTAACAAATATTGTTGCGAAACTTTTTATACTGGCACCAAGGTTTTCTGTGCTTCTCGTTTTTACCATAGACACAATCAAAAAGTATGACTGAATAAATGTGCAAGCCAGGGCTATTATATACTTATTTATCGACATCAATTTATATTTATTATATGCCTCAAAAATAATAATAGGAGACATTAAAATTGAAAAAGGGCCACTTAATGCGGAAACTATTATTGTGGTGTATTCGATTATTGAATGCTTATATGAATCGCTTACGATTAACAGAAAAAGCACTAATGATAAGTGCCATTGAGCGTTTGTTAGATTTATATTTGGCTCAAATGAATTTGGAACGACAACATATATTAGACAAATAATAATTCTAGCGTATTTGTTTTTTATAATATCCTCAAATCTTTTTGATAATAATATTGCTATTGGAGCAACCTGAACTGTTAGAGCGGAAATTGCAAATATTGCTGGGGCAAACGATAACGGGAAAGGTTGTGATATTAATGCCACAAGTCTTGATATCGACTGAAGATAACCGTTTTCAGGCATAAAAATAGATGAAAACCCAATCTTATATGCTTGTTGATACCAAAAAACACCATCTTCCGCCCAGAACTCTGGATGGAAAATTGCTTCTGGCCTTCTTAGCACGATCAGAAGAATAAAAACAAGAAAATAAATAATATATTCTCTTGCGGCTATTTGTAGATTATTATTATTATGGTTTTTCATAATTAAATCCTGTCTATTGTTATGTATACATAAAGCTTTATAACTATAAAGCCATATATATTATGGGATTAACATTGAGAAGTATCTGGTAAATTGTTTACAGTGAATCGCTGAGTTTTGTTTGGATTTTGGCAGGTTTTTGTGAGGTGCTACGTACCAGGTACACTGGCCTTCTTTTAGTCTCTTCGTAGATTCGCCCCAGATACTCACCGATCACCCCAAGAGCTATGAGCTGCACACCGCCCAAGAATAGGAGTGTGACCATCATGGATGGATATCCCTTGACAGGATTTCCATAAACTATCGTGCCGATAATTAAGTACGCTGCGTAAAGAAAGGCGAGAATAGAGACGAAAAGGCCTAGATGAGCGGCGAGTTGTAAGGGGACCTGACTGAACGAAGTGATTCCTTCTACTGCAAAGTTCCACAGGCGCCAATAATTCCATGTAGTTTTGCCCGCGTAGCGGGGTTCACGGTGATAGTGCACACTGGCTGTGCGGAACCCGACCCAGGAGAACAGACCTTTCATGAAACGACGCCGCTCTGGCAGCGTTTTAATGGCTTCCAAGACGGGCTTGGAGAGCAAACGAAAATCACCGGTGTCCGCTGGGATATCTACGTCGCTCATGCGATTGATGATCCGGTAGAAGGTATGAGCACTCGCGCGCTTGAGCCATGATTCTCCACCGCGGGAGAGTCGTACAGCATTGACGACGTCGTACCCTTCTTCCCACTTGGCCAACAATTCTGGGATGAGTTCTGGTGGGTCTTGAAGGTCGGCATCAAGGGGAATGACGCAATCTCCACGGGCATGATCCAGGCCTGCGGTTAGTGCCGCCTCCTTTCCGAATTTGCGTGAGAGATCAATCACTACTACGCGAGAATCTTTCTGGCGCAGGGTCAGCAGTTGATCTAATGTGTCATCTTTGCTGCCGTCATTGACGCATACCAGTTCCCAGGATTTCCCCGTTTTCTCCATAACGGTATGAACGCGCTCATAGAGAGCTGACAGGTTCTCCGCCTCGTTATGACAGGGAACGACCAAGGAAACCTCTGGATTGTTTGCGGTCACTTCCGGCCTTTATCGTAGTGCTGTGTTGCGGCAAATGGTATCACCGCCAAACCATTAGTATCCACAATCATGAAACCCGATCCTCACGAGACAGAATGTATCAATTTGTCTTGTGGACGCTGATCCACGCTGGGCGGATGGCCTGATTTTGCTGGGTTCTCTGCCTGCCGGTGAGGGGCCGTTATGAGACATTACGATGATCCCCCGTTTTCTTCTGATGGCGGACACCCGTCAGGCGACGCCCTGATGCAGTCAACACTGCTTTTTGATGGGCCAATTTCTGTTTAAGGCCGTGCATCCATGCAGGCGTACCATACACACCCTCTACCAGTGCGGGAACGTAAAAATCGGCGTCTAGATGTGGAAAATGTAAACCAGTGCCTCGCCCTCCAATATGGATGTCTGCCATTTCCTCTGGCGTGGCGTTCTCTAGGCCCTGGAGTAACGTAGATTGTATGCGTAAAACAGCGCCGTTGTTGAGTTGAACGACTACTTCACCGGATGGCTGGTCATAGCAAGCGGACTCCGCCAGCGGTCCCGCCAGCGTTTCCTTGCCTCGCTGGGTTGCAGCTTCCCAATCGCGATTAAGTATTGCGTCTATCTGGTCCATGGTATTTCTCCCACTGCGTACAGAATGTTTCCAGATCGGATAGGATTCTTTCAAAAATGTGCCGCAGTTCCGTTCTGGAAAAACCGAAATTTTCTCGCAGTTCTAGGGGGCCATGAGGGCAATTTAATATCACCACTGCTGCACGGTCCCCCTTTTCCACATGCACATGCGCGGGGTTATGGTCGTTTGGGTAGATGATAACCAGCGCCCCGTCTATACGATCAATAGTTGGCATGAGCGCCTAACATGCTATATAGGCTTTGTTTTTAACGCAAGGAATCGTCACCAAAATCTCCACCATGGAGTGTGGGGTGGTTGGCTGGGGGTACTGGTATGGGTTAGCAGGAGAGTTAGTCGCTCCATCTGTCCCTGCAACCACGCTTCGCGTCGCTTGGCCTCGTCCAGTTCTGCTTCAAGTCGCTTGACGGCCTCTTTCAGTAGCGTGTTTTCTGTGTTTTTACCTGGGTGTACGGTGTCATATTCAGGTGTTACATGACGTTCACTCATCTGTTCTGCTGGCTGATCTATGTTGTCCAGTCCGATTTCTCCAAAAACCCGCAGAAGTTCTGAAGTGTCTATGACAGGATTGCCTTGATGGCCTGAAGATATGCTGATTTTACCCTCGTCCCGGTAGCGATATATGGTGGTTCTGCTGCGCTTGGTAAGGCGTGCAGCCTCTGAGATGCTGACAAGTGCCACAGGGTGTCCTCTGTCATGTAACTTAATGTTCAGTTGTATGTACCATACCATGGTCCATAATACAAAGAGCATATCGTTCTGTGTCGCGGCGTATCTTATGCGTACTTAGCCATACATTGTGGTATGTCGACCGTCAGTCGATAAGGCGTTTCTGACCATCATCTTCCAGTTTGTCTTGCGAGTCTGTTTCCTGCGCCTCAAGGAACGGCAGGTCTGGCTCCATATCGGGCAGGCAAGGCTGGCTAGGCGGATCGTCGTGCGGTCCTGAGGGCAGTTGTTGTTCGCCTGGATAGAGGGTCGGGATGCGGCGCAGGTCTGTATGGTCGAGGGTGGTGGCGTCTTGGTCATCATGGTCGGCCACCACAGTTGCCGAAAATGCAGACAGCCTCAATTGGTCACGATGTTGGCCCCATGCTACTCGGTCATTGACTACATAAGCGTTGACCGTACCAGGACCGTTGAGTTTTACGACTTGCACCCATCGCTCCGCAACAAGATCGGCTACCGCACGTTTTACAGTCTCCTGGCTGCACTTCATCAGCTTTGCCAAAACCTTTTGAGGCACAACGACGGCGTTTTGGTGGCCCATCTGAGCCACCAGGTGGTGTAGCAGCATAGCTGCACGAGGCTTGCGCCCGATTAGGTTTGCCCACGCTTCATGCGCCTTGCGTTCGGTTTGTACCCACTGACCTATCTTGTTTTTGGCGGGTGTACCTATCTTGGCGGCTGTGGAGTCCATAGATGGCCTTGGGTGGGGGCAGGAAACAGATATTTTGCACCAAGTCTGTGTAATTATCCACAACCAATCAGAAAAATCATGCTCTATTTTTAACAACAGGGGTCACCAGCTATGACCCTAGGTGGGGTCACCAGCTATGACCCCACCCCCCAAAAAACCACATGCAAAATCAATATGCTGAAAAATTGCCCTTTCTATGTTCTTTGGGGACCTCCTTAGGGCTGTCACAGTGACACGCTGCGATTTGAGAAATCATCTCGGCCACATCGACAAGGAGTGGGCGCTTGCCACGGCTTCGCCGTGCCGCCCACAAACATTCCCGGCGGGGAGCCTGCCGCTCCCCCTGTCCGAGCCTTCGGCTCGCCGGATCGACCCCCTCTGGGGACGTTGTCCCCCACTGCCTCCGGCAGCGGCTCCCCCTTCAGGTTTTCCAGTGAAGAGGCTTTTTTGAAAAAAGCTTTAGCTCCCAGCCCCGCAGGGGCAAAGAGACGCGAGGAGTGGCGGGCGATTTGCTTGCAAATCGTTCGACGCTACCGCAACCGCCCAGAGGGCGGAATGCCTGCTACGG
>NZ_JABBDR010000231.1 GCF_018854495.1 Acidithiobacillus ferruginosus | reverse complement strand
CTTTCTTCAGCGCCGTCGGCAGCCCGTGCGGCGTCCCGAAAGAATGAACGGGGCGAACAATGGGTACCGGCTGTTGCGCTATAGCGGTTTCAGGGAGTTGTCCAAGTGCATACCACATGATTACTTGCCCCTTTTTTTCTTGCCTTGAGAAAACAGTTTGAACGCCTGCACCACGATGCCTTCGCCCAAGCCCTGCTTTTCGTGCGGCTTGTAGCCCTTGGCTCCATCCACCGCCGCATCCGGATAAAACGGCTGATATTTCCAATGCCGCTCCAGAATCCCGAGACCTTGAGGGTCATCCTTGGCGGATTTGCGCAGAAAATACTGAACGATGGAAGCGACGACCAGCATGACGCCTAACGCCCAAGGCTGGCCGAGCATGACGCCGATGCCGAGACAGATGAGCCAGTTATATTGCGTCCATTCTTTTTCCCCGCCCGCCACTAGTAACGGACGGGTCAGAGAGACATGAATCGGCAACCTCCGAGTGCCCTGCGCTTCCATGTGGGCGCCTTACAAGCCTGCCGCGTGCAAAGCGATGGTCAGCAGCGGAAGATGCCCACCAATCGTGGCGCCGACGAGGCCCACGTCAGTCGCGAAATTGCCACCCTCGACCATCATTCCGCCGCCGGCGACGACACCCAGCACGGTGTGCATCGCCTTGCCATGCTCGCCCTTGATCCAGATACCACCAGCCACCACGGTAGCCAGACCGATGAGAGTGCTGGCCAACGGCCCGTGGGTGTCCGCATAAATTTTACTCAGCGGCCCATCCCAGGGCATATTCCCGCCTGCCGTGTTGGCGAACGCGCTGCCAACCCCGGCAGCGGTGACGGCGGCGATCTTGGCGACGTTTCCTGCAAACTGCTGGATAAATTTCTTCATGACTTGATTCCTCTCGTTGTGCACAACAGGTAAATAGGTACTGCTTCTGCAGTGGTATAGCACCCTCATTTTTGGTATAGCGCGCGCTTTCTGGCCAGCCTGCCGGGCGGGCGTTTCCACGCGGAAATCTGGTCGCCTGATCGCACCGCCTCCATCGCGGTGATTCGCCGTCCAGCGGGATAAGTCGGGTCGCGCTGGATCTGGATGACCAAATCCACGGCCTCGTTGATCAGTTCCCTTTGCGGCGGTACGCCGGCCTCCTGGCAAAGCTGATCCAGCCGCAGGAGTGCCGCTTGGGGATTGTTGGCATGCAGGGTGGCCAGACCCCCAGGGTGACCTGTGTTCCATGCCTTGAGCAGCGCCAGGGCCGCCTTGTCGCGGACCTCGCCGACGATGATCCGGTCTGGCCGATAACGCAGCGTGAGCTTCAGGAGCTTGGTGAAGTCCACGCCGGAGTCCTCGTAGGTCAGCATGGACACCGTGTTGGGCGCCGTGCATTGCAGCTCGGCGGTGTCCTGGATCAGGACAATCCTCTGATCCAGGCCTGACCGGTTGGAAATCGCATCGAGGATGGCGTTGAGCAGGGTGGTTTTGCCGGAAGATGTGGAACCACTCACCAGGATGTTCTTTCTGTCCTCGACCGCGCGAATGATGTGCTCATGCTGCAGCTGCGTGATAATGCCCTTGGCGACATAATCATCCAGCGTGAAAACGATCCGAGCCGGAAGCCTGATACAAAAAGTGGGATTCGGCATGATAGGCGGGATGGCCCCGGCGAATCGCGCACGGAGAAACTCATCAGGCATCGCCCCCTCGACAATCGGCCTGTCCCGGCCCACCGTCGTTTCCCGGAAGTGGGCCATCAGGCCAATAAAATTCAGCACTTTTGCAGGCGTCATCCGCCCCAGCTCCGTGATGCCAGATCCGTGCCGCTCCACGAGCACCTTACCGTCGTCGTTGACCATGATCTCGACGACCTTTTCATCCTGAAAAGCGGCGCAGATGTCGGACCCCAGAATACGTTGCATCTGCTCAACCAGACGCGCGTGTGCTTCGATCTTGGCCTTATCAATGCCTGAACCCGAACCAACGGCCTCAGTGCTCATCGCCATTCCCCTCATCCACGGCGATCTTTTGACTCAGCAGGATCGCAATCTTCCGGATAGCACGGGGTCGGTCGCGATCAAATCCGGTTTCCGCCACCTGCTTGATGAATCGGTCATAGCGCTGCAGAGCGGATGCACCAATAGCTTCTCTTTCATCCCCGGAGGGTTCCGGCAGATGAACCAGCATCACCTTGACGAACAGGTCCAGCATGGCGGCGACCGTATCCAACTCGGCTTGCAATGCCTCGATATCCGCCCGACCGGCAAGTACAGTCGCCGCGATTCGCCGCTCGAAAGCGACCAGACTGGTATCGTCTTCCGAAGACGCCGCATCCATGCCGCGCATGACGTATTCCGTCGCAAGTGCTGCATGGGACAAACGGCGGTCGGCCGCTTCTACCCGGAGCTTCTCGCCATAAGCTCCGGCTACCTTGATTCGCGCAAAGACGGGTAATGCCATTTTTCAGAATCCTTCCATGTTCACCCTGATGGTATAGCGGTCACCATGCAGAGATAGGTCATTTGATTTCATCAGAACCGCGGGCTTTGCCGGGCTTCTGACTACTTTGAAGGTTCACATCCGGTCTTGCCTCCTGTTCTTCCGTCCGAAGCTCAGTCGTTTTTGCTTTTCGCAACTGCCGCGCTTTGCTTCGTTCCAATAGCCGGGCATGCCAATAGGCGGCGAATCCCGTGGAAGGCCCCTGCTCTGCGAGTGGCTTCCCCGCTTTTTCACGCCAGTCCAGGTCATCGTCGAGCGATTGATCTGGGAGCCTCGTTTCACGCCATTTCTGATCCGGGATAGACAGTCCATATTCCGTGATCTTGGCATAAGCGATGGTCTTACCGTCTTTCTCGAAAGACCGACCCTCGATAGCCACCAGTGCCCTGGGTTGCAGATGCTGTTGCGCCCGTTCTTTTTCGATGCCCGCCGTCTGATAAATGAGGTGCGCCTTGTTATCTACCCCTTCCACCAAAATGTAGGGTCGGTCATATTGTTCATCGAGGCCCGTGCCGAGCACACGCCCGACGAGTCGTTCGCCAGGCTTCACACGGGTTACCACGGGCGTACAGCGTGGATCGGTCATCAACGCCCGCGCTTGCGCCACCAGCTTCGTGCGCGTCTGCAGGTTCTCCATTTCTTTGAGCGATTTTTCCCAACCTGCTTCCAGTGCCCAGGTCATGGATCCCACTTTCTCAGCGACGCCAAACTCTTCCAGCTTTTCCAATCGCGCGACCCGCAAGCGGCGAGCGACTTGCTCTTTATGTGTGCCCATCACGGGTTCGGTGATGACCGTGCGAGGCTCTTGTCCGATATCTGTTCCCTGCCGTTTTGCGATATCCCGGTCGATGCTGGTCAGCCTACGCATGCCCACCTCATGCTCACGCGCTTTGATGACCTCCAGTTCAGACTTATAACCCAGCCTTTCTGTAGCAATATCTTCCGCCATGCTCCGCATCCCGCGCCGGATCAGATCCGGCGATAGCTGGAGACCATCCTTCCCCCGGATCAGCAGATGCACATGCGGATGAGAGGTGTTGTAGTGGTCGATAGCAGTCCACTCCACCGATTTGCCGAGTTGCGCTTCAACCCGGTGCATGAATACGCGGGTAAACTCTTTCAGATCCAGATCGCTCCCGTCTTCCGGTGACAAGATGACCTTGAACAGATGCGGATCACCTGCCTCTTGCCACTGGTTCAAACTGGTGTGCAAGGAAACCTCATCCTCTCGCGCATCAAATCCTTTCCCTTTTTCGCCTTCCTTCTGGGCACCCTCGCGCTCCGCATATTTTCCGTGGGCCTGCCACTGACCGGGCTTTTTGTTCGTGACATAAGCCACCTTTACCATCGCCCGCCGCTTCGCACCCTGGTGAGCCGGTCCTTTGGACATGGGTTTTACGGGATAATGATTACCGATCCTCGGAAGACGAAAGCGAATTTTCGGCATGGACCAGCGTGACCGATGAACCTGGTTGTGGATTCGGGAGGCCACGGGTCGCCCACGGCCCAGAGGATAGTCTTCCTCGTGCTCATGGCGGTCGTTATTGCGATCCAGATCTCTTTGGAGCTTTGATCCAATGTAAGTCGTGGGTGTTTTTGTGCTTTTGGGCATCCACTACACCAGGAACGGGGCTGCCACGGCCAGCAATAAAACAGCGAGAGAGGCCCAGCGGCAATAATTGCCGTATTGCATGTGCCCTTCCGCCCGGAATTCTCTGGCAGCCAACCAGAGAGCCCCGGCGATCACCGGCAAGAGCAGGACGCCGGCGGGTGCGGCGATCGTGGTGATCAGCGCCGCGGCAAAGCCTTTTTCCGCACCCTGTACATACCAGAATGGATACTTGCCACTCTCGATAATGACCCCGTACCCCATACCAAGGGCAAAAGCGATGACCGCCAGAAAAGCGCCCACCAGCATCGCGAATGACAGACGCAGTCGCATGGATGTCTGGAACAGTTTGCCTACGGCGGCTTCCAGCAGAACTTCCTCATTGATTTTGGATAACTGGATCAGGGGTTGTTGTGGTGTCGGTTCTGTTGCAAGTTCATGAGCCGCGACCGGGGAAGGAGGCGACTCATCCGGATCTTCTTCAGCATCGCCACCCTGCAATAGTTGCACTTCCCGATAGATATCCTCCACTCTGGCATCGATGCCGTTGAGCCGATCCATGATGATTGCGAGATCAGGCAATGGCTGCGTGCTATCAGCTTCCGAAGCGGCTTTTTGTGCTCGTACCTCTGTCTGGGCAGGTTCCACATCCGCTGTTCGGGCCGGTCGCACTTTCGATCCGGCGCTATCCGAGGGGGGCCGCGCTTTTTTTGCCGCCTGCGGCTTGTCCGCGATGTTCAGTAACTCATTCAGTCCCGCCAGCGCATCAATGTCACTCATCCGAAAACCCCTTTACCAGGTAACACGCGGAAACATGGGCACCCCTGTTCCGTCAACAGTGAACCAGTTGTCAGCCTGCACGGTTACAGACGGCCAACGGCGAGAATGATCCAGATGAAGCTGCACCACAGGAACGTTGGGGATTTTGCGCAACAGCCACCCCATACCGGGCTGATCGGGCCGCTTTGGGTCCGATAAACCCGTGCCCTGGGGAAAGATCACGACATTTCGTCCGGCAGCCATATCCTCCAAGACCCGGCGTAGCGCAAAAGGCCGGCGACCATCCATAGCCACCATCCGATGGCGGCCGACCACCCACCCGTACATTTTGAGCAGCGGCGCCTTGACGGGGTGGCGCGCATAGTCGGGGTCCACCGCAAAAACGGCGTTTCGAATATTCCGTTGCCGGGCAAGCCAAAGCGCCACGGCAGGGCCGTCGAGTATCGAGGCGTGTGGCCGAACCAGAATAAGCATGATGATTCTCTTTTGTGATCGTCTTCCGAAGCTGCCTTGACCAAAAGCGGCTTTGGAAGACGCCGGGCTTCCCATCTCCGGCGTGTCAGTTTCATATTGAAGAAAACGGTTGCTATGAGGGTATAGCGGACGCATTGCACCTATGCCGGTTACATCATTGCCGTTGGTGCCGGCAGCGCCAGGATTGTCACCGTCTTCTGAATCATGCCGAATGCTTCCAGTATCTTCATGACGGCCGCCAGATCCCGACCCAATTGGCGGCGGCAGAGTTCAGCGACATGGGTGGTAACGCCAACGAGAGCACTTTCGCATGCTGCCAACATTTCTCTCAGCATCCCGTTGATGCTTTCCCAAATCCCCTCATCATCACTCTCAGCGCCTGGTATCGCCTGTTTCATCGATTCACCAACCGCTGCCGTGACCAGAATCCGCAATGCCACTTCCAATGGCTGATCGTGCGGCGCGGCCATCCAGTCCGACAAATGTCCGTAGTCCCTCATCACGATGCCACACGTCTTCACCGCCTCAGCCACACGAACACGGTCGATACTGGCCTGCAGGTCAGTCAGCAACTGAATACGGGCAGACAACAGGTCGTCTTCACCGAGCGACGCCATCGGCTTGTGCTC
>NZ_JABBDR010000230.1 GCF_018854495.1 Acidithiobacillus ferruginosus | reverse complement strand
CCGTGATGGTGTGCTGACCACCGCCAGTCTCATGGTCGCGGCTCCGGCCGCCGCGGACGCCGTCGCCCGGGCCAGGGCGCTGCCCCGCCTGGGCGTAGGGCTGCATCTTACCTTGGTGGACGGTACGCCTCTGCTGCCTGCGGAGCAGGTGCCGGATCTGGTCGATGAACAGGGGCGTTTTGCAGCAGATCTCTGGCGGCGCGGGGTGCGCTATTTCTTTTTGCCACAGGTCAGAAGGCAACTGGCGGCGGAGATCCGTGCCCAGTTCGCCGCCTTTGCGGCCACCGGCCTGGAACTGGACCATGCCAATGCCCATAAACATCTGCATCTGCATCCTACGGTGCTGATGCAGATGCTGGAAGTCGGGAAGGAGTTTGGCCTGCGGGCGGTGCGTTTGCCCCGAGAGCCTTTACGGGCGGCACGCTGCAGCGGTGCCAGGGGGGTCTCGCCGGCATTCTGGTCCATCTTTCTGGCGCCGTGGCTCGCGCGCATGCGCCGCCAACTGGACCGTCGCCGGATCATGCATAACGACCAGCTCTACGGCCTGGACGCCACTGGCCACATGGACGAGGAGAGACTGCTCCGGATGCTCCGCTGCCTGCCGGCAACGGGGGTTACGGAGATTTATCTGCATCCGGCCATGGTGCAGACGGCGGCACTGCACGCCCTCATGCCGAACTACGAACCGCACGCCGAGTGGGCGGCGCTGACGAGCCCCCGAGTAAAAGATTATTTGCGCGATCAGGACATCGCGAAGGGTACTTTCCGTGATTTTGTCGCTCGTTGACCGTTTTCTTCAGCGCTCCGGCGCGCGTATCTCTCAGGGTCTGGTAGCCTTGGTGGACCTCTCGGTGCGGCGCGCCACCTGGATGCTGGCGGCCATCGTGCTGGCCACACTGCTCGCCCTGGGCTACTCGGTCGGTCATTTCTCCGTGGATACCGATACCAGCCATGCCTTGTCTCGTGATCTGCCTTTTCAGAAGCGTGAAGTGGCTTACCAGAAAGCGTTTCCGCAGGATAAAAACACGATTGTGGTAGTCCTCCAGGGCGCTGACCGAAACCTTACGGATACGGCCGTCGATCGTCTCAGCACTTGGCTGCGCGCCCGGCCACAATCCTTTCACGACGTATATGTGCCGGGCGGCGGGCCTTTTTTTCAGCGTAACGGCCTCCTGTATCTCTCCCCCAAAGAAGTACAGGACTTTGCCAACCGCATCACCGATGCGCAGCCGCTCATCGCCAGGCTCTCTGCCGAACCGAGCCTGAGCGGCCTCAGCAGCCTGTTGAGCATGGCGATTGGGCAACGCCTGACCAATGGCGTGCAACTGCCCGGATTAACGGCTATTTTTTCTGCCCTGGATCGGGCGCTCACGGCGCAGATGCAGGGCAAATCCTATACCATTTCGTGGGGTACACTCATGGGCGGCGACCTGGCCCGAATGGGGCCGTCGCAACGCTTCGTCATCATTCAGCCTGCCCTGAATTACAAGTCTCTGGAGCCTGCTGCCGCGGCTATACATACTTTGCGCGCTGGCCTTACCTCGCTCAACCTGAATGCTGCCCACGGGGTGGACGTGGGGGTGACCGGCGGTGCGGTACTGGATGCGGAACAATTGAAAACCGTGAGTCAGGGTGCCGCTGTTTCTCTGGCGCTGACGTTCACGCTCGAAATCATTT
>NZ_JABBDR010000023.1 GCF_018854495.1 Acidithiobacillus ferruginosus | reverse complement strand
GCCATACATGGTCGCCCCTGTTTGCCAAGCACTCAATTGATAACGGTAAGAAGGGTAAAGATTGCAGCCATACATTCGGACTTTTCGTGAGGCTTTACCTCTGTCCCTGATGGAATTCGCTGGTCGATGCCTCATCAGTCGGACGCGCTCGAAGCGCAAGGCTGCTATCAGGTTGAATCGACCACGGTCTTACCTGTCTTGCCATCACGTCATGATTGCCTGAGCAATCGGTGGAGTTACTCCTCTACAAAACCAAAGCCGTCATACATTGCCGGGTTGTCGTTAAGTGCTCGCAAACGCCTCCGCTGGAAGGCAGCACGCCTGTAGCGAACCCGTATTCATCTCGCCGACGCTTGATAGGCGGCCTCATAGTCCCGGTCATGCGCCAGGAGCGCCCAAACCGTGCGGGCGTTCTTGTTCGCCAACGCGACCGCCGCCACGTTCTTGTTGCGCCGACCCATCAACTGCGCCAGCCAACTGTCTGCATGCCCCAGCTTGCGCTCGGACACCCGGATCACCGCCCGTGCACCGTGAATCAGTAACGTCCGCAGATAGCTATCGCCCCGTTTGCTGATGCCCAGCAAGGTGGGTTTGCCGCCA
>NZ_JABBDR010000229.1 GCF_018854495.1 Acidithiobacillus ferruginosus | reverse complement strand
CGATCCCGGCCCCGACTTGGTTCGCCCGCCTCGGACAAAGACTCATCCACATCCTCAGTACCCTCACCCGCGCCGGATTGCTCTATCAAATCGACATGCGCCTGCGCCCCAGCGGTCAGTCCGGCCCTCTGGTTACCACTCTGGATGCGTTCGGCCGCTATCAGCGCGAATCGGCCTGGACCTGGGAACATCAGGCCCTCACCCGCGCCCGATGGGTCGCAGGGGATGCCGAGCTCGGCGCCCGTTTCGCCGCCCTGCGCACAGAAATCCTGTCCCGGCCACGCGACCCCGGACAACTGAGAGAAGATATTCGCAGCATGCGGCAGCGCATTTACCAGAGCAAAAGCATCGCCCGGGACACCTTTCATCTGAAACTCAGCCCCGGCGGCCTCACGGATATCGAGTTTCTCGTACAATTTGCTATGCTAGGGGCCTGCTCGCAGCAGCCCGTCCTGTGCCAGGGCACCGGGACTGCCGCTGGCATAGCCGCACTGACCCGCGCCGGCACCTGGAGCACGGAGCAGGGTGTTGTCCTCGGGCAGGCCTGGCATCTGTACCGAGAGATGGAAAACCGACGCTGGCTGGGCTTACAGGATCCCATCGTCCGTGCCGCGGAAATCCCCGACTGGGATACGCTGCAAGCCGCCGCGCACGGGGTGCGGAAGATTTGGCAGGAACTCATTGGCAGTTATACCGATTAAGGAGATGTGACGATGTCCATGGCGGAACGCGACGGTTTTATCTGGTTTGACGGCAAGATGGTCCCTTGGCGGGAGGCCACCGTGCACGGTCTTACCCACAGCCTGCACTACGGCATGGGCTGTTTCGAAGGGGAACGTGCCTATGCCACGCCGCAGGGTACCGCTATTTTCCGCCTGCCGGAGCACACCAACCGTCTCTTTAACAGCGCCAAGATTTTGCAGATGGATACCCCTTTCACCCAGGACCAGATCAACGACGCCACCAAGGAAGTCATCCGCGTCAATCATCTGGAATCCGCCTATATCCGCCCCCTGTTCTTCTATGGCGCCGAAGGTATGGGCTTATCCGCCAAGGGACTCAAAGTCCATGTGCTCATTGCCGCCTGGAGCTGGGGCAGCTATCTGGGCCAGGAGGCACTGGAAAAGGGCATCCGCGTCAAGGTGAGTTCCTTCAGCCGCCACCACGTCAACATACATCTGTGCAAGGCCAAGGCCACCGGCAACTACATGAACTCCATGCTGGCCCAGCGTGAGGCGGCCTCCTGCGGCTACGACGAGGCCCTGTTACTGGACCGCGAGGGTTATGTGTCTGAAGGTTCCGGTGAAAATGTTTTCATGGTTCGTGACGGCATTCTTTATACGCCAACGCTGACCAGCGCCCTCGAAGGCATCACCCGCGACACCATCCTGCGTTTTGCCCGCGATGCCGGCATTCCCGTCGTCGAGAAGCAATTGACCCGTGATGAATTCTACATTGCCGACGAAGCGTTCTTTACCGGCACCGCTGCCGAAGTCACCCCCATCCGCGAAATCGATGGTCGGGTCATTGGCGAAGGGTGTCGCGGCCCGATCACAGGAATGCTGCAAAGTCGCTATTTCGACACCGTTGCCGGGCGCCGTGAGGACCACCCGGAATGGTTGCACCACGTAGGCTGACCGTATGACCAGCCCCGGCAAGTGCTGTGACCAGAACTACACAGAGATCGAAGCCAAAGATCTCCCCCTCTGCTGTCCCACGCCCGGCATGAGCCGCTGGGACGGGCATCCCCGCGTTTTCCTCAAAATCGAAGAGACCGGGGAGGTCCGCTGCCCGTATTGCGGAACGCTTTATGTGCTGAAAGGCGGGCCGCTGAAGCAGGCGGCCGGGCACTAAAAAACCCACGCTGGCTTCTCTAGGATTTGTGCAACCACCCCATAAACGCCTCCGGCCCCAGATATCCCTCCTGCTGTGCCGTCGTCCTGCCATCTGCGGCTACAGCGATGAAAGCCGGGGGACCCACCAGGTTGTAACGCTTCAGGAGGGCGCGACTGGCAGCGTCGTCCTGAGTCACATCCACGCGGATCAGCAGCCGCTTCCGTAGGGCGGCCGCCACCTGCGGATCGGCAAACGTGACTTTATCCATGCGCAGACATTCCACGCACCAGCTTGCCCAGTAATCCACCAGCACCGGTCTGCCCTTGGCCTGCGCCAGTACGGTCTGCAAGGCCTCGGGGGTTTTCACGGTAGTAAAATGCAGGGCCTCGGCCCGGTTTTCGGGCGGCACCGCCGCCGTATAGCTTGCCAGGGGTTGCAGGGGATCGCTGGCGCCACCCAGCGCCCCCACACCCATGACCAGGCCGTACACCAGCATGAGCACTCCGAGGCCTTTCCAGAAACGACGCCAACCCGAAGCACCCGCCGGGATTGCATCCAAAGCCCCGAGATAGATGGCACTAATGACTGCCAGCGCCGCCCATAGGGCCAAGCTGACGGACCCCGGCAGAACTCGTGTCAGTAACCAGATGGCGACGCCCAGCAGCACTACACCGAAAACCGCCTTAACGGCATTCATCCAGGCACCAGCCCGCGGTAGAAAATGCCCGGCGGAAGTGCCAATGATCAGCAAGGGCACGCCCATCCCCAGGCTCAGGGCGAAAAGTGACAACCCACCAAGAAAAACATCTCCCGTCTGGGAAATGAAGAGCAGCCCGCCTGCCAGGGGGGCTGCCACGCAGGGCCCGATGATCAGCGCCGACAGTATCCCCATGACAAAGGTACTGAACAGATGCCCGCCCCGTCCCATGCCGGCCAGACGTGTCTGAATACCACTCGGCATTTGCAGCTCGTAAA
Organism: Acidithiobacillus ferruginosus; assembly: GCF_018854495.1. Lineage (GTDB taxonomy): Bacteria > Pseudomonadota > Gammaproteobacteria > Acidithiobacillales > Acidithiobacillaceae > Acidithiobacillus > Acidithiobacillus ferruginosus. The sequence goes on along the minus strand of NZ_JABBDR010000229.1, from coordinate 30,092 downwards.
AATCGAACATGGACAGCGCCAGCAGCACAAAAACAAAGGCAAAAGCCCCCAGCACCCAGGGACTCTGGAAGGCCGCCTGCAGATAGGCGCCGCTCACCGCCGCCAGCACCCCGGCAATACTGTAGGTCAGTGACATTCCCAGCACATAGGCGACAGAAAGTCCCAGGGCGCGTGACCGTTGCGGGCCACGCCCTGCCTCCTTACCGACGATCAGGGCGGAGAGGATAGGAATCATGGGAAAAATACAGGGCGTAAAGGCCAGGCCCAGTCCGGAGATGAAAAAGAGACCCAAGGTGAGCCAGAAGCTGTCACGCAAAGCCCCTGCCAGCGCCCCGGCATCATTCACGGGGCTGACCGCCGCAGCCGGGACAGCCGCCCCCGGCGGGGGCGCGACAGGCGTCGCAGCCGGGGGCGCCACGGCCTGCTGGGTCAAGGCCAGTGTGATCGTCTTGACCTGCTCTGGGTAGCAAACACCCGCATTGGCACAGCCCTGATAGGTGGATTTCAGTTCAATGAAAGCAGGGGCGGTTCCCTGGACGGTAAAAGGTACCGTGAGGGTATTTTTCCCTTCCAATACCCGTGTCTTGCCGAAAACCGGGTCGTTCAGCTCCACCCCTGCGGGCAATGTATAGTGCCCTAGCAGCACATTGTCCGGCGTCACGGAGAACTTGATCCGGTCGCGGTACAGGTGGTATCCCTGCGCCACATCCCAGCGCAGTTGCAACTGGTGTCGGCCACTCAGCCGCGCTTCAAAATGAAATGCCTGATCCGGCGTCAGGAACGTACCGGCATAGCCGAGAGACAGCCAGGACAACAGCAGGACACCGCAAATTCCGCTCCACAACTGGACACCCATGGCCCAACCGGCCCTTCTCCCGTTTCCGGCTCTCATACCCACGTCGCTCCTCGCCATTTTTTCCTCACCCATAGAGACAGGTTCCACAGCCGATTCGTTCCTGAAGACCGCAGGACCTACGCCACCACACCGAGGATACGGGGTCCGGGAAAGAAATCACAGACGCATGGAACTTTCTGCTGCCCCTGTTCTCTAATCCTTTGCAAGCGGCTGTGATAGTTGCGAGCGCATGTTTCTTCCTCCTTTGGTGGTTTTGGGCGGGCCGTTTGGTTCCGCCCTTTCTTTTTATCCGACCGGTCGGAATGTAACTTGCCAGCCCTTCCGCATTTTGCTAATATTCCGATTGCAGCCAGTAGCTGGTTGCGAGCGCATGTTTCTTTTCTCCTTTGTGGTTTTAGGGCGACTCCGGGTTGCCCTTTTTTACATGGAGCAGCCTGTGTCCTCGTCGGCCGAAAGAGCTTTTACTCTGGTTCACCCCAATGGCGACCGCGTCTGCGGACTCATTCACGAAACCCATACCGACCCCGTCGGCATCTTCCTTCCTGGCTTCGCCTCCCATATGGAAGGCACCAAATCGCAGATCCTCGCCCGCAACGCGCAGGCGCAAGGCTGGTCCTGGGTACGCTTTGATCCACGTGGCGTCGGTCGCTCCGATGGACCATTCCAGGCGCTGACCCTGTCCCGGTACCTGGCCGACCTCCGGTTGATTCTACATCATATGCTGCAGGATCGTCCGGTGCTGCTGGTAGGTTCCAGCATGGGCGGATGGCTGGGCACCATCGCTGCCACCCGATGGCCGGAACAGATCCGCGCCCTGCTGCTCATTGCCCCCGCTTACAACTTCATTCAGGAAATTTTCCGGCGTTTGCCCGCTGCCGAAAGGCAAGCCTGGGAGGACAGCAATCTGCGCAGCTGGGAGGATCCTTACGGGCTCGGTGAGTTGCACATGCGCTTCGATCTGGTCGCGGACAGCTGGCGCTACGACCTGCTGCGCTTTCCGCCGCACCTGCACTGTCCGGTGGAGATTCTGCACGGCAGCGCCGATGAGGCCGTGCCCCTCGCCCTCAGCTATCGGTTCGCCGCCCGCACCCATGCGCCAGAACTGGCCATCCGCCCCTTACCAGGCGTCGATCATCGCCTACGAGGCGCCGATGCCACGCTCCTGCGCAGCCTGCAATCCCTCTGGACCCGCATCTCCTGAGTACCCTGTAACACCCGCCCCTTGACAGGACATTCTCAGCGCCTATGATTAGCACTCGATGGGTGTGACTGCTAACAACACCCAGGATGAAGTCATCCATTCACTTGTAAAAACGAGGAAATGCTCAATGAAACTGCGTCCTTTACATGATCGCGTCGTCATTCGTCGTCTGGAAGAAGAGCAGAAGACTGCCGGTGGGATCATCATTCCCGACACCGCCAAAGAAAAACCGGTACGGGGCGAAATCGTCGCTGCCGGCCATGGCAAAATTCTCGAAGACGGCAAAGTGCGTGCCCTCGACGTCAAAACTGGTGATCAGGTGCTCTTCGCCAAATATGCCGGCACCGAGATCAAGGTCGAAGGTGAAGAACTGCTGGTGATGCGTGAAGACGACATCATGGCGGTCATCGAAAAGTAAGCATTGCTGAATATCCCAACCATTTCACCCATTTTGAGGAGTATTTATGCCAGCCAAACAAGTAGCCTTTGCTGAACATGCCCGCGAGAAGATGTTGCGTGGCGTTAACGTACTCGCCGATGCCGTCAAGGTCACCTTGGGTCCCAAGGGCCGTAACGTGGTGCTCGACAAGTCTTTCGGTGCCCCCACCATTACCAAGGACGGCGTCTCCGTCGCCAAGGAAATCGAACTGGCTGACAAGTTCGAGAACATGGGCGCGCAGATGGTGAAAGAAGTCGCCTCCCAGGCTTCCGACGAAGCTGGTGACGGCACCACCACCGCCACCGTTCTGGCCCAGGCCATCATCCGCGAAGGCCTCAAGGCCGTCATCGCCGGCATGAACCCCATGGACCTGAAGCGCGGCATCGACAAGTCGGTCATCGTCATCGTCGAAGAGCTAAAGAAGCAGTCCAAGCCCTGCAAGACCCAGAAGGAAGTGGCCCAGGTAGGCACCATCTCCGCCAACTCTGACGACTCCATCGGCAAGATCATTGCCGAAGCCATGGAGAAGGTCGGCAACGAAGGCGTCATCACCGTGGAAGAAGGTTCCGGCCTCGCCAACGAACTGGACGTCGTCGAAGGTATGCAGTTCGACCGCGGTTACCTGTCCCCCTACTTCGTCAACAACCAGGACAAGATGGTTGCCGAGCTGGAGAATCCCTATATCCTCCTGCACGACAAGAAAATCTCCTCCATCCGCGACATGCTGCCCATCCTGGAGCAGGTCGCCAAGTCCAGTCGTCCGCTGCTGATCGTGGCCGAAGATGTCGAAGGCGAAGCGTTGGCCACTCTGGTCGTCAACACCATGCGTGGCATCATCAAGGTCGCTGCGGTCAAGGCCCCGGGCTTTGGTGATCGTCGCAAGGCGATGCTCGAAGACATGGCCATCCTGACCGGCGGCCGCGTGGTCTCCGAAGAAATCGGCATGAAGCTGGAAAGCACCACCCTCGCCGATCTCGGCCAGGCCAAAAAGATTGTCATCGACAAGGAAAACACCACCATGATCGATGGCGCTGGTCAGCAGAGCGAGATCAAGGCACGCGTTGAGCAGATCCGTCGTCAGATGGAAGATGCCAGCTCCGACTACGATCGCGAGAAGCTCCAGGAGCGCGTGGCCAAGCTGGCCGGTGGCGTTGCCGTCATCAAGGTCGGTGCCGGTTCCGAGATGGAAATGAAGGAAAAGAAGGCCCGTGTCGAAGACGCCCTGCATGCTACCCGTGCGGCCGTCGAGGAAGGCATCGTCCCCGGCGGCGGTGTGGCGCTGGTCCGCGCCCGTCATGCGCTGGAAGGCTTCAAGACCGCCAACCACGACCAGGACATGGGTGTTGCCATCATCCGTCGCGCCATCGAAGAGCCGTTGCGTCAGATCGTCGCCAATGCCGGCGGTGAAGGCAGCGTGGTGCTGAACAAGGTTGTGGACGGTAAAGATGGCTACGGCTACAACGCCGCGACCGACGAATATGGCGACATGTTCGAGATGGGCGTCATCGACCCGACCAAGGTCACCCGCACCGCGTTGCAGAAGGCCTCCAGCATTGCTGGCCTGATGATCACCACGGAAGCCATGGTCACCGAACTGCCGAAGAAAGACGACAAGGCAGGCGGCGATATGGGTGACATGGGTGGCGGAATGGGCGGCATGGGTGGTATGGGCGGCTTCTAAGCCTTACTCCCCAACGTCTGTTGTATCAGAAAGCCGGCCCTTCGGGGCCGGCTTTTTGGTGGGTCATGAGTTTCACACCCATTGGACTCCTACCGTGGCGCAAACGATACCCCCAAGCTATCCACCCCCCCTCCCCTGTGGCAGAATGCGCGTAAAAGGAGCATCCATGACCCACACCGATAGCCACAGCAGCACCTACCCCCTCAACATCAACGGAGTGCAGCGCCACCTCCCCCTCTTCAAAGTGCAGTCGGACCTGGCCATCGCCGTCCTCAACATCCTCGGCGATACGGAACTGACGGAGGCCGCAGCCCATGCGCTGAACGGGCGCATGGCGGACATCTCCTACGATGTGATCGTCACTGCGGAGGCCAAGAGTATTCCCCTGGCCTACGCACTGTCGGTGCATAGTGGGCGCCCGTATATCGTCCTGCGCAAGAACTACAAGTCCTACATGGGCGAGGCCTTGTCCACGGAGACCCTGTCCATCACCACCGGCAAGCCCCAAACCCTGTATCTGGATGCCAAAGATCGCGCAGCGATCAGCGGCAGGCGGGTGGCGCTGGTGGATGATGTGGTGAGCACCGGCTCGACCCTGGCGGCCATGCGCGCGCTTATGGCGCAAGCCGAGGCGGAGATTGCCGCCGTCGCGGCCATTTGTACGGAAGGCGATATGGCCCAGTGGTCGGAAGTGATCGCCCTCGCGCACCTGCCGCTCTTTCCGCTCTCCGCGTAAGGACTGCCCCATGTCCATTCCATTGGTTCATGTACTGACGGCGCGCCAGCGCTGCGATCTAGAGCTGTTGCTGACCGGCGCTTTTGCCCCATTGGAGGGGTACCTGGATGCAACGGACTGGCAGTCCGTGCTGCAACACATGCGTCTGGGTAACGGCGCGCTTTGGCCCATTCCCGTGGTGCTCGATGTCGGCGCGGCTCTCGGCCAGTCTTTGGCGGCAGGGGATACTTTGCGGCTGGAGCGCAGTGACGGCACCCCCCTCGGATCCGTTGCCGTCAGCGCCTGCTATCGTCCAGATAAGTTGCTGGAAGCCTCGGCGGTGTATGGAACGACCGACCCCAGCCATCCGGGTGTGGCCGAGTTGCTGGCGCGCGGCCCCTACTATGTGGCAGGGCGCGTGTCGGCTTGGGATGCGAACACCCTGACTCGCGCCGCCGCCGTCGAATTTCCGCCCGAGTATCAGACCCCGGCCATGCTGCAAAGGCACTGGAGCGGAACGCACCCGGTTGTCGCCTTTCAGACCCGCAACCCTCTCCATCACGCCCACATCGCCGTGACTCAGGCGGGGCTGGAACAGGCGGGTGCGGGCGCGCGTCTGCTGCTGCATCCGGCCATTGGCCCCACCAAGCCCGGTGATGTGGAGGCATCCTACCGCATGCGCGTGTATCGTGCGGTGCTGGGCCATTATCCCAAGACGACCGCCCTGCTCTCGCCCCTGCCCTTGGCCATGCGTATGGCCGGCCCGCGGGAGGCGCTCTGGCACGCGCTGATTCGCCGCAATTATGGCGCCACCCATTTCATCATCGGTCGCGGCCATGCCGACCCTGGCGCAGCGGCGGGTGGTCTGTTCTACCCGGCCTTTGCGGCACAGGAGCTTTTTGCCCGGCACGCCGATGAAATGGGTATTGCCGGCATTTTTCTGCCCGAGTATGCGTATTCCCGCACCCGGCGCCGTTATGTGCCGGTGGAGGAGGCCAACGGCGAGGCCCTGGCGGGCATTTCCGGTACGGAGTTGCGGCGGCGACTGGCCAGCCGGGAGGACATCCCCGAGTGGTTCTCCCCGCCGGAGGTCATTCAGATATTGCGCCAGGCCTACCGCGGTGCGGACCGGCGCGGACTGGTCATCTGGTTTACCGGACTGTCTGCCAGCGGCAAAAGCACTTTGGCGGGGATGCTGGCCCGCACTCTGGAAGCGGATGATGAGCGCGCCGTGACCCTGCTGGATGGCGATGTGGTGCGGCGTTTTCTGTCCAAAGGTTTGAGTTTCAGCCGCGAAGACCGCGACGAGAATATCCGCCGCATCGGCTTCGTCGCCAGTCTGGTGGCACGCCATGGCGGCATTGCGGTGGTCGCTGCCATTTCGCCCTATCGTCAGGCCCGCGCTGATGCGCGTCGTCTGGTGGAAGAAGCGGGTGGCCTATTTATCGAAGTCCATGTGGCTACCCCGCTGGAGGTCTGTGCCGAGCGCGATCCCAAAGGTCTTTATGCCAAGGCCATGCGCGGCGAAATCACCGGCTTTACGGGTGTGGACGACCCCTACGAGGCGCCGGAGCATGCGGAGTGTGTACTGGACGCCAGCCTGCAAAATCCGCCGGCAGCGTTGGCAATACTGATGGGAGTGCTGCGCAGCTTGGGCGCGGTGACGGATAAGCCGGTGGTGATCGAGGCGCGCAAAGAGGCATGAGCACGTTGCCAGTGCGCGCGGCTTAGCTTCGACAGATGGACACCTTGCAACTCGCCGCCGCCGCCCAGTGCTTGGACAGCCAACTCGCGCAGCAGGCCATCCAGGGCATCAGCGATGCGCCAGGCGGGATTTATCTGCACACCGCCAAAGCGCATCTTGCGCTGATCGCGCAGCGCGCGCCCCTGGGGCTCTGGCAGGATACCGCATTCCATAAGTCGGACGCCTTAACCACCTGGAGTAGTCCGCTCAATCAGCGTTTGGCGGGTTTTCGCATTCAGCGCATCAGCGTGCCCTGGGCGGATCGCATCGTGCGCATGGATTGCCGCCGCGTTCATATCAGCAAGCGGGTGGACCAGGTCAGTCTGATTGCCGAATGCTTTGGTGGACGCGGCAATATCGCCCTGCTCGACGCGGCGCAGCGTATTCGCTGGGCTTGGCGCTGGGACAGTCTCGACGGTAAGGCCACGCCGCGCTTCCTGCCCGGCGTGGTGTATGTACCGCCGGAAGATAGCCTGCCCTTTGCGCAGCCCTTACCGAGTGCCGCCGCCTGGCTGCGCCGCGTCGCACCCCGTTATCGCCCGCAGCACACGGCCGAGCAGCAGGCCATGCAGGAGGCCTGGTTGCAGCGCGCAGACCCCTGCGCGCCCTGGTGGCGGTCTTCGGCGGAAGCCGACCAGCCCGTCCTCTACCCTGTGCCCCTACCCGACTGGGCACCGATGCAGGAGATTCTGGCACAGCAAGCGCTGCGCTTTGCGCTCCCCGCCGCACACCCGGCATCCTCGGCACAGGAACGGACCCTCGCCTTGCAGCGGGAACGCCTGCAACACCGCATCCGGAACATGCGCCAGGATATGGCGCGCTGGGAGGACCCGAAGGTGTATCGTACCCAGGCCTTCGCCCTCTTCGCCCTGCCTGACACGATGGCGTCAGACACTCGGATCAGCGCCCCAGACCACACCAGTGCAGCAGGTGCGCTCCTGACTATTGCCGTAACACCGGGCAAGTATCTGCACCAGCAGGCGCAGTGGTATATGCAGCAGGCGCAACGCAGTCAGCGCGCACGGCGGGAAATCACCAGCCGATTGCAGGAGGCAGAGAAGCTGCTGGAACGCCTTGCGGGTGGCGAGCCACCGCCACCGTCCGTGGACGGTTCGGCAACCCACACGTCGCTCACGTCCAGAAACCCGGCAAAAAAAGGGAAACCGGAGGATGCCACATTCAGTCAAACCGTCATCGACGGCTTTACGATCCTCTGGGGGAAAAATGCCAGGGAGAATGACCGCCTGACCTTCCGCACAGCCAAATCCTGGGACCTATGGTTTCACATTCAGGATTTAGGCGGCAGCCATGTGGTGCTGCGCCGGGAGAACAGTCAGACGCCGGTGCCCGAGCCGGTGCTCGCCGCCACCGCACGCATCGCCCTGCAGCAAAGCCAGTCCCGCGCCATCAGCGGCGAGGTGGACTGGACGGAAATCCGCCATGTCCACCGTAAACCGAGCGGCGGACCCGGACAGGTGACCTACCGCCACTTTCAGAGCATCCGGGTACGTCGCGACGGCTGACGGGCACCATGCCGGAGAGAGACATTCAATAAAAGACGTCTCTGCTCCGCGGCTTCCGCAACGACAGGTAAGCAGCCAGCACCCCAAGCACCAGTCCCGCCAGCACATCTACGGCCACATGCTGGCGTAGAGCCAGGGTGGAATATAAGATGCCCGCACACCAAATCCAATTGCAGAGGATTATCCACAGCGGCGCACCGAAGCGTCGCAGCAAATAATGTAGCCAGATACCCGAAAAAACCGCTGTAGCGACGTGTAGCGAAGGGCAGGCATTGCCAGAGGCGTCCATGTGTTTCAGGAAGTCCACATCTGGATACAGAGCCCAGTCAATATGGGCCACGGGCACCGCGGTGGGCCAGAAGTAAAAGATGATCAACCCCGCAAGGCAGGTTCCAGCTATGCTCATGGCATAGTCAACCAGTTCGCGCCGCGTGGCCAATAATGCCGGGGGAAGGGAAACATAAAACCACAGCGATAGGTAGAAAGGTAATGACAGTGGCTGAAAGCCGATCAGGTGATCCAGCCAGATTCTCGGCATCACCGTTACCGGGTATGCCGGATCTTTGAGTAAATAAAAGTAAGCAACGAAAAATATGCTGATAAACGTCGTCGTTCCGACAAATTTGAGATACACATGCCTGGGGATCACCTCTGCAGCTTGGCGGTACCATGGCCTCTCCCGATGGTTTTCATTCAAGGCTTCTTCTCCAGGGGATATCGGTTCATTACCGGTGGTTGGTGGAAACTCGGGGCGCCAATATATCCCTGCCAGAACCAGCAATCCCGCGGCGGCTACAGCCACCACGGGATCATTGTTCAAAAGCCAGAAAGTCTGCGGCCCTAAATGGTGAGATGCATATCCTCCAGCATCCGCTCGATACGCGGGCCGAGAATGAGTTCCATCGCATAGCCCATCTTCGTCCCTGGGATCACCAGGGTGTTGGAACGCGACATAAAACTGCCCGGCAACATCTGCAGGAGGGTGGGGAAATTCTCTTCCTTGGGATCCCGGAAGCGGATGACCACCATGCTTTCGTCCGGGGTCGGGATGTCGCGGGCAATAAAAGGATTGGAGGTATCCACCAGCGGTACGCGCTGGAAATTGATGTGCGCACGGGAGAACTGCGGGGTGATGTAGTGGATATAGTCAGGCATACGGCGCAGGATGGTATCTACAATCGCCTCGGCCGAGTAGCCGCGCTGGGCGTTGTCACGGTGAATCTTCTGAATCCACTCCAAATTGACCACCGGCACCACACCCACCAGCAGATCGACGTAATTGGTTACATCGACAGCGCCCGTCTTCACGCCACCATGTAATCCTTCGTAAAACAGCAAGTCGGTCCCCTGAGGGATATCCTGCCAGGGGGTGAAGGTGCCCGGTGCGCTACCCCGCAGTTCTGCCTCCGGTTCGTCGTGGACGTAGTAGCGCATCTGCCCATGGCCGCTCTCGCCATACTCGCGGAACAGGCGCTCCAATGCGTCAAAATCATTGCCTTCCGGCCCAAAATGACTGATGGTTTTACCATCGGCCGCAGCCTTGGCAATGGCGTCGCGCATCTCGTTGCGGTTGTAACGATGGAAGCTGTCGCCTTCAATGACGACCGGGTCAATTTTCAGGCGCCGGAAAATGTCATGGAAGGCATGTTTGACGGTGGTGGTACCCGCCCCTGAGGAACCAGTCACGGCAATGACGGGATGTTTTTTGGACATGGAAATATAACCTCTTTGGTGAAGAAAACCTGCAGCGACCCGGGCTGTGGATAAAAACATCCTTCGCGCCAGTTTAACAAAGGGTGCCGTCTCGTCAATATTGGCTAAAAACCGAGATTACGCCAGATCGCCGCCGTCGCCTCGGCCTGATTCAGGGTGTAAAAATGCAGGCTCGGTGCCCCCTCCCGCAACAGTAATTGACACTGCCTGCTCAACAACTCGATTCCCAACTGATATTGGGACTGCGGATCGGCGGCGTACGCATCCATCCGCCGCCGCAGGTATTGGGGGATATCGGCGCCGCACATGGCAGAAAAACGGGAGATCTGTTCAAAATTGGTGATGGGCATGACGCCGACCACTAACGGCACTTCAACGCCCTCCCGTTGCAACTCGTCGCGCAACTGCAAGTAGGCGTCGGGATTGAAAAAGTACTGGGTGATAATCGCATCCGCCCCGGCCCGCACCTTGGCGGCCAAGTGCATCACATCATTCCGGGCGGAAGTCGCGCGGGGATGGATGTCCGGATAGCCCGCCACATACACCTCGAAGCCCCCGAAATGACGGATAAACGCAACCAGATCCGCAGCCTGCTGAAAGTGGCCGGGATTCTCCATGCCTTCCGGCAAATCACCGCGCAGGGCCACGATACGGCGTATGCCCTGCTTTCGGTAATCTTCGAGAATCTCCCGTATCCCGGCTTCCGTAGATCCAATGCACGAGAGATGCGGCACCGCCTCCAGATCATAATCCTGGCGGATCATGGTCACCGTCGCAAAAGTACGTTCACGGGTGGACCCGCCCGCCCCGAAGGTCACCGAAGCATACTCGGGACCCAAGGGGAGAAGCGCGGTTATCGCCTCCCGCAGACGTTCCTCACCCGCGGCATTTTTGGGGGGAAAGAACTCGACGGAATGCGCCATCAGTAGCGGTACGCATCCGCTTTGAAGGGGCCATCGACAGACACGCCAAGGTACCTGGACTGCGCGTCGGTCAAACGGGTCAACACCCCCGCGAAGCCTTCCACCATATAGCGGGCCACCTCTTCATCCAGCGCCTTGGGCAGGACAGTAACGGAGAGATGACCGGCCTTCTCCGCAGCAGGCAGATCGGCAAAACGTTCGCCGTACAGATGAATCTGCGCCAGCACCTGGTTGGCGAAAGAACCATCCATGATTCTGCTGGGGTGACCCGTCGCATTGCCCAGGTTCACCAGACGCCCCTCAGAAAGCAGGATCAGGTAATCATCACTATCGGGATCAAAGGACTTGCCCGCATCCGTATCCCGATAGACCTTGTGAACCTGCGCCTTCACTTCGTCCCAGGCCCAGGTTTTACGCATGAAAGCGGTATCGATTTCGTTATCGAAATGGCCGATGTTACAGACCACTGCGCCCTTCTTGAGCGCCTTGAGCATGCCGGCATCACAGACGTTGAAGTTGCCGGTCGCGGTCACCAGCAAATCTATCTGGCCAAGCAGGCCGCGATCGATGCAGGCATCCGTGCCATCGTTGATGCCGTTTTGATAGGGCGATACGACTTCGTAACCATCCATGCAGGCCTGCATGGCACAGATGGGATCCACCTCAGTGACGCGGACGATCATCCCTTCCTGACGCAGGGAGGCCGCCGAACCCTTGCCCACGTCACCATAACCCAGCACCAACGCGCGCTTACCGGAGAGCAGATGATCGGTGGCCCGCTTGATGGCATCACTCAGAGAATGGCGGCAACCATACTTGTTGTCGTTCTTGCTCTTGGTCACAGAGTCGTTGACGTTGATGGCGGGGATTTTCAGGCTCCCTTCCCGGGCCATTTCCCAGAGGCGATGCACGCCGGTAGTGGTTTCCTCGGAGACGCCATGGACGCCAGCCAGCAATTCCGGGTGTTTCTGGTGCAGCAGGCCAGTGAGGTCGCCGCCGTCATCCAGCAGCATGTTCGGGCGCCAGCCATCCGGGCCGGTGATGGTCTGCTCGACACACCACCAATATTCATCTTCCGTCTCACCTTTCCAGGCAAAAACCGGGATGCCCGCCGCCGCGATGGCCGCCGCCGCCTGATCCTGGGTGGAGAAAATATTGCAGGAGGACCAACGCACTTCCGCGCCGAGCGCCACCAGCGTTTCAATGAGCACCGCGGTCTGGATGGTCATGTGGATGCAGCCAGCGATACGCGCACCCTTGAGAGGCTGTTGCGCCTGATATTTGCGGCGAATGGTCATCAGTGCCGGCATTTCTGTTTCGGCAATGCGGATTTCTTTACGTCCCCAGGCAGCGAGGGAAATATCGGAGACTTTGTGATCAGCAGAATTTTTGAGCACAGCATTCATGTAAGTCATTCCTTGAGCATGAAAGCGAGCGCGGTTTTACAGATGGGAAGCATAGGCCGAGCCTGATCGTCACTCCGACGCCTTCCCGGCCGGGGAATCATCCGGCCGGATCAGCGCAGGAGGCATGACGACTGCAGCGCCCCTCGACCCGATCTTCCAGCGGGGACGACTCCCCGCCAAGGCATTTTTACCGTAGTCCGGCAGCGTCACGCAAGACGGCGGCCTTGTCGGTCCGCTCCCAAGTAAACTCCGGCTCTTCGCGACCGAAGTGACCATAGGCAGCCGTTTTGGCATAGATAGGCCGCAGCAGGTCGAGCATCTGGATGATGCCTTTGGGGCGCAGGTCAAAGTGCTCCTGCACCAGAGCGGCAATCCGGTCGTCATCGATCACGCCAGTACCAAAAGTATCCACCATCAGGCTCACCGGCTGCGAGACGCCGATGGCGTAGGCCACCTGCACTTCGCAACGCCTGGCCAGGCCTGCGGCCACGATATTCTTCGCCACATAGCGTCCGGCGTAGGAAGAGGAACGATCTACCTTGGAAGGATCCTTGCCGGAGAACGCGCCGCCGCCGTGACTGCCCTGACCGCCGTAAGTGTCCACAATGATTTTGCGCCCGGTCAAACCACAATCACCCACGGGCCCGCCGATCACAAAACGGCCGGTGGGATTGATGAGGTACTTGGTATCCTTATGGATCATCTCAGGAGGTAGGACGGGCTTGATGATTTCCTCACGCACGGCTTCGACGAGATCTGCATGGCTGATATCCGGGCTATGCTGGGTGGAAAGCACCACGGTATCAATGGCGACCGGGCGACCATCCTCATAGCGTACCGTCACCTGACTCTTGGCATCGGGACGCAGCCAGGGCAGGCGACCATCCTTGCGCACCATCGCCTGCCGCTCGGTCAGACGGTGGGCAAAATAGATGGGCGTCGGCATCAGCACGTCCGTCTCGTCACAGGCAAAGCCGAACATCAAGCCTTGGTCACCAGCGCCCTGATCGAGGTCAAGGCCGGCACCTTCGTCCACGCCTTGGGCGATGTCAGGGGATTGCTTGTCCAAGGTCTGCACCACCGCGCAGGAGGCCCAGTCAAAACCCATGTCCGAGGAGTTATAACCGATCCGGCGCACGGTCTGGCGCGCCACGTCCGCATAGTCCACCACCGCTGTGGTGGTAATTTCACCCGCGAGCACGATCAGACCGGTAGTAATCAGCGTCTCGGCCGCCACGCGACCGCGGGGGTCCTGAGCCAGAATCGCGTCGAGGATGGCATCGGAAATCTGATCCGCGACTTTATCGGGGTGACCTTCGGAAACGGATTCAGAGGTGAAAAGATGACTTTTGGACATGCACTGGGCTCCTCAATAGCTAGGCCGACCTGTCGCAGCGCGACAGGGACAGCGCGCACTATATCAAAGGAAAGCGCCACAAGCGAAGTGAAACCCGCTCACCGCAAAGGCAAAATTGGCTCAAGCGGAGCGGAAGTGCGGCCTCAAGAGCGCGCCGGACCAACTACCGGGAAGGAGGACTTCTTGCCGCCACCCCAAAAATAGGAAATACCACCGGTCACCTGGACCTCGTTGAGGTTGGAAGCATTCGGCGTAGGAGTATTGAAGAGCAGTTGATCCCGCACATCCAGGCGCAGCCCCAGGTGATCATTAACGAGATACTGATAGCCTACACCGAAGACGCCCATCAACGAGGTTCCCCGGCCGAACCGGCTGTTAAACAGGTCGCTGGACGCCCCCAAACCCAAGGAGAGATAGGGGGTGTCAGGGCTGCCAAGCGCGTAAAGGTTACCTAGGATCGCACCACTGTACTGATTGGCACCGACGACATGTGCAGGGCCCTGCAGATGGGCAAAGGCTGCTGCCACCTGCGCCTCCACTCCCACGTGCGCATCTATCCGACGCCCCATGCGCAAGCCGACGACCCCGGCATTGCCACCGTTGTCCAGACCGCTTGAGGCATCAAAAAAGGTATTCCCTCCAAAGAGGTTGATGTAGGTTTCATCACGCACGGGCCGCCCGGCCGCCCACGCCGGAACGGCGAGGACAAGACCGATGAACACCAGCACCGCGCGCCCCCCCCACTTCATGACCTTGCACCTCGTATATGGCAGCACCGCCCAATAAAACCTGTTATGATCATAGCCCGATTTAGATACATTTACCACAAGTCTCTGTCCGCTTTGCCGAAAAACCAACAAGGAGCTTTCATGTCCACTCTCGTCTGCGGTTCTCTGGCCTTTGATACCATCATGGTCTTTCAGGACCACTTCAAGGCGCACATTCTGCCTGATCAGGTACATATGCTGAACGTGTCCTTTACTGTCCCGCAAATGCGGCGCGACTTCGGCGGCTGTGCCGGCAACATCGCATACAACCTCAAATTGCTGGGCGCCAATCCGCTGATCGTCGGCACAGCAGGTCAGGACTTCACGCCTTATCTTGATCACCTGAAGGCACAGGGATTAGACACCACCCTGCTGCGGATTCTCCCGGACCACTACACTGCGCAAGCCTTCATCACTACCGATCTGGACGACAATCAGATCACCGCCTTTCACCCCGGCGCGATGTTTCAGGCCCAGGAAAACCACCTGGCCGGACGTATCCCCGAGAATGTGCGTTGGGCCATTGTCGCACCGGATGGACTCGGCGCCATGGTGCAGCATCTGGAAGACCTTACGAATGCCGGCATTCCCACACTGTTTGACCCGGGTCAGGGTCTGCCACTCTTCGATGCGGAAACCCTGACCCGCCTGATTGACCGGGCAGATTACCTTACGGTCAACGATTATGAATGCCAGATGGTACAGGCGCGCACCGGCCTCGACCTCAACGAACTTCGCCAGCGCCTCAAGGCCCTGATCGTCACTCGCGGCGAGCATGGCTCGGTGATCTATCATGACGGCCGGGAGACGACCATTCCAGCGGCCAGGCCCAAGGCGGTTACAGACCCCACCGGATGCGGGGATGCCTATCGCGCGGGGCTGCTGTACGGCCTGGAACACGAACTCGGCTGGGAAACCAGCGGCAGGGTCGCCTCACTGATGGGCGCCTACAAAATTGAACAAGCAGGCACCCAGAATCACCGCTTTACCTGGCCGGAATTCCAGGCTCGCTATCGCGAGAACTTCGGCGAGACGATCGGCTAGGCCCCGGCCGGCTCAGGAAACGACCGGCTTATCCTCGGCATCCCAGACATGGATACCGCCACCAAGGTTATAGACTTCGGTGAAGCCCATCTCCTGCAAGGTCACCGCGGCCAGCGCCGAACGTGTTCCGCCGTCACAGTAAAGGACAACGACCCGATCGCGCGCAACGGCCAACTCCGGATGGCAATGGCCGTAATCGGGGTCCGCCAGTGCCTCCAGATAACCGCGAGGCACATGGATAGCGCCCGGCAGATGCCCCTCCAGAAAAGCACTGGACTCTCGGACATCCACCACCAGCACATCGTCCCGGCTCCGCAGCCAATCCTCCAACGTATCGCAGTCTATTTCGCGAATCTGACTGCGCGCCGCCCGTATAAAGTCTGCAAGAGATTTCCCCATGACCTTCCCCATCGCACTAAAAGCGGCCCGCCCTCATGGACACATGACCTCGGCGAGATGCTTACTGAGCTCCTCGATACCGACATAGGTATAATCCTTGCTCAAAGTGCCTGAAATCATTGCACTGGTGGGTGCATCCAGTTTTTCGCGCAGCAAGCCCAGAATATGCGGAGAAGCGACGAGCACCAGGTGTTGGAAAGCATTCTGCTTTCGCGCCGCGCCCAAATAGGTCGCCAGCTCATTGGCGAAATGCTGCATTTCCGCCTCCTTAGGACTGGTTTGCCATTCGATACCAGGCCGTGCTCCCGCTGCGAAGCTCTGCTGAACGCGCCCTCCCGCATCCGTCACCAGTTCGTCCTGGTGCTTGCGGCTGTCGGGATGCTGCCAATCCTGTACCAGATGCAGCCCGGTATTGCAGCCCTCACTTTTAAAAAGGCGCGCCTCTGCGGCGTTACTCACCAGTACCCAAGTCACCGTAGCCATCTCACATCCTCCTTTTTCGACTGATCCCTGACATAGATGGATACGGCAATGACAAAAAACAAGCAACGGTTTTTTCCTTCCCTGATTTGTAGAATCATTCTATGATGGTCTTGCCTGCTACATGTCCTTGAGGAATCTCTAACAGTGCCCTCCCAACCCCTTAGCAAAACCGCATGCCCCCTACCGCCCTTGGGCATGGACGCCCTCAGTCTGCGTATGGACACCTGCCATTATCTGCTGCGCACATTGGGTGCCGAAGAAACAGCAGAGCCTGTCAACAGCGTTTATACGGCGCTGGCCATGAGCCTGCGTGACCGTCTGGTCGAACGCTGGAAAAACACCCAGAAAAAGGTGGCCGCCGAAAGCGGCAGGCGCACCTTTTATCTTTCCCTGGAGTTCCTGCTCGGGCGGGCCATGGGCAACACCCTGCTGAACCTGGGTCTGGAAGACGCGGCGCGCGAGGCGTTGACCTGGGAGCATCGCGAGCTGGTGGACATCATGGAACTTGAGCCCGACGCTGGTCTGGGTAACGGTGGGCTGGGCCGTCTTGCAGCCTGCTTTCTCGATAGCTGCGCCTCCCTCGGTCTGCCGGTCACGGGTTATGGCATTCGCTACAGCTACGGCATGTTCCGTCAGGAAATTCGCGGGGGCGAACAGGTGGAGGAACCTGACCACTGGCTGAGGAATGGTTGCCCCTGGGAATTGAAACGACCGGAACGGGTACGCCGCGTTCACTTTTTCGGGCGCAGCGACGGTTATTACGATGCCCAGGGAAGGTTCCATCAGCGTTGGGTCGACACCCACGACGTGCTTGCCGTACCTTACGACATTCCCATCCCCGGTTATCGCAACGAGGTGGTCAATACCCTGCGTCTCTGGCGGGCGACGGCCACCGACATCTTTGATCTCGGCGAATTCAACGCCGGCGCCTACCCGGAAGCCGTCGCAGCCAAAAACAACGCCGAGCACATCAGCATGGTGCTCTATCCCAATGACAGCAGTGAGAACGGTAAGGAACTGCGCCTGCGCCAGCAGTATTTCCTGGCTTCCGCGAGCCTTCAGGATGTGGTTGCGGACTGGGTTGCCATCCACGGTGAAGATTTCCGCAATTTTGCCAAACATCACTGCTTCCAGCTCAATGATACCCATCCCAGTTGTGCCGTGCCAGAACTGATGCGCCTGCTGATGGACGAACACGGCCTGGAATGGGAGGAAGCCTGGGACATCACCAGCCATACCATGGCCTACACCAACCACACCCTGCTGCCCGAGGCACTGGAACGGTGGTCGGTGCGTTTATTCCGGCAGCTCCTCCCGCGCCTGCTGGAAATCATCATGGAAATCAACGCACGTTTTCTGCAGGAAGTGGCATGGCGCGCACCGGGCAACACCGGCCTGCTGCAACGATTGTCCATCATCGAGGAAGGCGACGAGCAGATGGTGCGCATGGCGCACCTCGCCGTGGTGGGCAGCTTTTCGGTAAACGGGGTCGCGGCCCTGCACACCAAGCTCCTCTGTGAGGATCTTTTTGCCGACTTCCACCACCTCTGGCCGAAGAAATTCAACAACAAAACCAACGGTGTGACACCGCGACGATGGTTGCAATGGGCCAACCCCGGGCTGCGCGACCTTGTTACCGAGCGCATCGGCCCGGACTGGAAGCACGACCTGGAACGGCTGCGGGATCTGGAGCCGGCAGCGGACGATGCGAAGTTCCGCAAGCGCTGGGCGGAGGTACGCCGCGCCAATAAGGAACGGCTGGCGACACTGGTGCATCAGCATACCGGCGTCACTTTCATCCCCGACGCCCTGGTGGACGTGCAGGTAAAGCGCGTCCATGAATATAAAAGGCAACTGCTCAATGCGCTGCATGTCATCCATCTCTACGACCGCATCAAGCGCGGCGAAGCGAACCAGGTGACTCCGCGCAACGTCCTGTTTGCGGGCAAGGCGGCGCCCGGTTACTTCATGGCCAAGCGCACCATTAAATTCATCAACAATATCGCCAATGTCATCAATCATGATCCGGATACGGAAGGCTTGTTGCGCGTGAGCTTTCTACCAGATTACCGGGTCTCCCTCATGGAGCAGATTTGCGCGGCAACCGACCTCTCCGAGCAGATATCCACGGCAGGCAAGGAGGCCTCCGGCACCGGCAACATGAAGTTTATGATGAACGGAGCCCTGACCATCGGCACCCTGGATGGCGCCAACATCGAGATCCGCGACGCGGTCGGCGCCGAGCACTTTTTCCTTTTCGGGTTGAATGCCGAAGAGGTCAGCCAATTGCGCGGGCATTACCATCCGGAGCTATATATCCAGGCGGACCACGATTTGGCACGGGTCATGGACCTGTTGCAGAGCGGCTATTTCAACGCGTTCGAACCGGGCATTTTCGACCCCATCGTCCACGCCGTCACCCATCCCCATGACCCGTGGATGGTGCTCGCCGATTTCACCAGCTATAAAGTCAAGCAACGGGAGGCGGCAGATGTCTGGCATGATCAGACCGAATGGCAACGGATGAGCATTCTCAACACTGCGGCCAGCGGGATTTTTTCCAGCGACCGGACCATTGCTCAGTACAATACGGACATCTGGCACCTCACACCTCTGGTCATGACCCCATGACAGCATTCGCCTGATCTGTTCTAATGCGCATCATTAACGGGGTGCGTTCGCTGTGCAGAGGAAACTGATGACTCAAAAACCACGTCCGGTGTTGCTCCTGATCCTTGATGGATGGGGCTACCGGGAGGATTCTGAAGATAACGCCATTGCCCAGGCGCGCACGCCAAACTGGGATGGCTGGTGGCAAAATTGTCCCCATGGTCTCATCAACGCCTCCGGGGCTTCTGTGGGGCTTCCCGGCGGACAGATGGGCAACAGCGAAGTCGGGCATATCAATATCGGAGCAGGCCGCGTGGTGTACCAGGAGTACGAGCGCGTGAATCTTGCCATCGCCGACGGCAGTTTCTACACCAACAGCGCGCTCTGTGCAGCGGTGGATGCCGCCGGGGCACAGGGCGGTGCCGTCCATATCCTGGGCCTGCTTTCAGCGGGTGGGGTGCATTCTCACGAAGAACATATCCTCGCCGCGCTACGTCTAGCGCGGGGCCGGGGCGCTGAACGGGTTTATGTGCATGCCTTTCTGGATGGCCGCGATACCCTGCCGCGCTGCGCGGAGTCATCTCTGAAACGACTGGATGCCGAGATAAGCACCTACGGTGGCGCTCTGGCATCGGTGATCGGCCGTTTTTACGCCATGGATCGTGACCACCGCTGGGATCGAGTCCAGCAGGCCTATGATCTGCTTACCCTCGGCAAGGGGGAGCACTATGCCACGGGTTTAGAGGCGCTTGGCGCCGCCTACCTCCGTGGCGAAAGCGACGAGTTTGTCGCCCCATCACGGATTGGTGCCAACCCCGCCTGCATCGGCGATCACGATGCAGTGTTATTCATGAACTTCCGCTCCGATCGCGCCCGCCAGATCACCCGACCGTTTGTCGAGGCAGACTTCGACGGCTTCACCCGACAGGTCAAACCCCGACTCGCAGACTTCGTCACCCTCACAGAATACAGTGAGCACTTTGATGCACGGGTCGCTTACCCCCCCACCCGTCTGAAAAACACCTTTGGCGAATGGGTATCCCAATTCGGCCTGCATCAGTTGCGCATTGCCGAAACCGAAAAGTACGCCCATGTCACCTTTTTCCTGAGTGGCGGTGACGAACAGATATTCCCCGGCGAAGATCGCGTATTGATCCCGTCTCCCAAGGTCACCACCTACGATCTGCAACCGGAAATGAGCGTGAATGAGCTGACCGATGCCCTGGTCGCCCGCATTGAAAGTCGCCAGTACGATACCATCATCTGCAATATCGCCAATCCCGATATGGTCGGCCACAGTGGTAAACTGGCTGCCGCCATTGCCGCGGTCGAGGCGGTAGACCGCAGCCTCGGGCGTATTGTCAGTGCCGTGCGCGCCGTAGGCGGCGAAGCGCTGATCACAGCGGATCATGGCAATGTCGAGCAGATGCTGGATGTCGGGAGCGGTCAGGCGCACACCTCCCACACCTGTAACCCGGTGCCCCTGCTCTACATTGGACGCCCTGCGGAGATTATATCCGGGGGGGCGCTGGAGGACCTCGCGCCCACCTTGCTCCGGCTCATGGGCTTGCCGGTGCCTCCTGAAATGGGCGGCAAAAACCTGGTGCAGTTCCTCTGACCCATGTCCCTTCTGTCCCGTCCCCGCGTCGGCGCGCTGCTTGCCTTGATCTTTCTCCTTCCGGCCGGTGCGGGAGCGGCAACGCTTCAGGAAAAAATACAAAATAGCCAGAAAAAACTGGAGCATATACACGAGAATCTAGGGCAGGTACAGGCGCATCTCGCGGCGGGGCAGAAAACCCAGGCGCAACTGCGCGTAGAAATCAGCGCACTCGATCAGCGGGTTGTTGCGACACAAAAGAAGCTGGTCGGAATCCAGCAGCAGCAACACTCGGCACAGGCACAACTGGCCGAACTGCGGCTAAAAATCAACGCATTGCAGGCGGAACTGGGTCAACAGAAAGGTATCCTCGCCCGACAGCTTCGCGGCGCATACATGCTCGGCGGAGTTACCCCACTGGCCGTCTGGCTGCAAACGGAACGCCCGGGAGAACTGGGGCGCATGAGCGTCTTTTACGAGTCTCTGGCCAGGGCGCGCAGCGCACTGATCGTCAAAACCCAAGGCACCGCGCAACAGATACGGAAGACTCGGCACGAGGTGCAAATCCACGAGACCCATCTCGCTCAGTTGGCACAACAGGTCAGCGCGCAGGAACAAACGCTCCGGCAACAGCGTGAGGTTCACGCCGCGCTGGAAAACCAGCTCGCAGCCCGCATTGCCGCCGACCAGACCAAGATCGCAGAGTTACAGGCGAATGCCAATATTCTCAATGGATTGGTGAGCCGTCTGACCGTTCAGTTCCGTCATCAGGAAGAAGTCGCCCGCGCCAAGGCTGCCGCCGAAGCACGACGCAAGGCCGCTGCCGCTGCTGCGGCCCGTCGTGCGGCGGCAATCTCCGCGCAACGGGCCGCTGTCGCGCAACATCATCTGGCCCAGGAAAGGCAGGCGGAACGGCAGGCGCAGCGGGTACAGGAAACAGAGCGGGCACGACAGGTTCAACGTGCGGCGAATGCACAAAAGCAGCCACCCACCACCGTAGTTCGTCCGCCGGTGATAGCCGCCACCCCCGCTCCCGCATTGCCTGCAACCCCCATCGTCGGGCACGGCAACTACCCCGCGCCGGTAACCGGTCCGGTTACCGCGCGTTTCGGCGCGCCCCGGGTGACTGGCGGACTCGACTGGCAGGGTATCACCTTTCAGGCCCCGGTAGGGACGGAGGTTCGCGCCATCGCGCCGGGCATGGTACTTTATGCGGGGCCTTTGCGCGGCTATGGGCAGATTGTCATCGTGCAGATCGCACATAGTTTATTGTCTATATACGGGCACCTGGGCGCTACCGATGTCCACGTTGGAGAGCAGGTTTCTACCGGACGCCAAGTCGGCAGCGTGGGCAGCGGCGGCGAACTGGGGAACGATGGTCTCTATTTCGAGATGCGGAATGCTGGCCGCCCGGTCAATCCGCTGGATTACATCCACAACTGAGAATCACGCTGCCGGTTCTGCCAAACCCCCTGCGCTGGACCCACACTTTGGAGATTTTATCTATGTCCGTTCCCCGCTTCCCCAAGCCGCGCTCCGGTACCCTGCTGGGCGTCAGCGTCGGGCTCGTTCTGGGTGTCAGCGCCAGTTTTGCCGTCACCGTTCACGCGGCAAAGGATCAAAATAGCATCCCTTTGGAACAGATCCAGACTTTTAGTCAGGTCTTCGGGATCGTCAAATCTCATTACGTCGACCCCACTTCCGACAAAAAACTGATGGATGGCGCCATCAACGGCATGGTCAGCGCCCTGGACCCCCACTCCGCCTATCTAACGCCCAAAGAATTCAAGGAAATGCAGGTGTTCACCAACGGCAAATTTGGCGGGCTGGGCATTGAAGTGACCGGCGAGCATGGCGTACTCAAGGTCATCAGCGCCATTGACGGTACGCCGGCCGCCAAGGCTGGCATCGAACCAGGCGATATCATTATCAAAATTGACCATAAGGCCCTGCAGGGCATCGCCCTGCAGAAAACCGTGGACATGATGCGTGGCAAGCCCGGAACACCGGTAACCCTGACTATTTTGCGGCCGCATCAGACACAACCCCTGACCCTGACCCTGACCCGCGCCATCATCAAGGTGCAGAGCGTGCGCTCTGCCATGCTGGCGCCCGGTTATGGCTACATCCGCGTCAGTCAGTTTCAGGAAAACACCGGCAGCGCAACCCGCAAGGCGGTGGAGCATCTGGAGCAGGAAGCCAACGGGCACCTCAAAGGTCTGATCCTCGACCTCCGCAACAATCCGGGGGGGGTGCTCGGAGCAGGGGTCGAGACAGCGGACACCTTCCTCAACAAAGGGCTGATCGTCTATACCAAAGGGCGCACCGACGACAGCGATATGCGTTTCTCCGCCCACGGACCCGATTACCTCCACGGCGCCCCCATGATCGTACTCGTCAATGGCGGCTCGGCTTCGGCAGCGGAAATCGTTACCGGCGCGCTCAAGGATGACCACCGCGCCCTGATCATGGGTCAGCGCACCTTTGGCAAGGGATCGGTACAGACGGTGATACCGCTGAGCAACGGCGGCGCCCTCAAACTGACGACGGCACTTTATTACACCCCAGCGGGCTGCTCCATCCAGAGCGAGGGCATCGTCCCCAACATCGAGGTGCAGCCATCCAATGCGCGGCTGCGCGCACTGGATGCGGATCTCCTGAAGGAGTCGGAACTACATGGCGTGCTGAAAGCGCCGGACGAGTGCCGCAAGGCCACACCCCGGTACACCATCGCCCTGCCGGCTTCCGCCACAGTGGCGACACCGACCGCCGCTACCGAATCCACGGCCGCAGACGAGGCCATAGCCGCCAGCAGCATCCTGAAACCGAATCTGGTGAAGGATTACCCCTTGCGCGAAGCGCTCGCCATTCTGCAAAACCAGGCGGTCCCGGTGCAGGAAAAGGGGCATAGCGTCACCATGGTGATCCCCCTTCCGAAGGCAGTGGGACAATGATCCGGCCAGGACTGTTTTGTTCTATATGCCTTGAGCATGGATAAATTCTGCGCCAACATGGTCCAATCCAATATGATTTCCCGATTGGTGGGCGGGAGGCGGTCGTGCATTTTTTCTCAAGAGGAGCAAGACGCCAGTGACTTCTGCGATACAGGTGCTGATCCCCGTAGCGGATGGTTTTGAGGATATGGAGGTAGTGATCTCCTGCGATATTCTGCGACGGGCGGGTTTGCATGTGGTCCTCGCCGGACTGGAAAACGGGTTGGTCACCGGTGGACGGGGCCTGCGCCTGCAACCAGACGCGCTGTTGGCCGATGTGGCCGACGCGGATATCGATGTGATTCTGCTTCCCGGCGGGATCGGGGGTGTAGAGCGCATGGCAAAGCATCAGCCGCTCATCGGGCTCCTGCAGGAAAGAACCCGGCAGGGGCAGATCATAGCCGCCATCTGTGCCGCACCCGGCTTGCTGGCGGCCCATCACCTGCTCGATGGCCGTCAGGTCACCGCTTATCCCGGCACCCTCGATCCGCAGAGCCGGGATTATACCTACCAGGAAAATGCCGTAGTGGTCGACGGTCCTCTGATCACATCCCGCGGACCGGGTACAGCCATGGATTTTGCCCTTACCCTGGTGGAACTCCTTCTCGGCCCTGAAAAACGTCAGGAAACGGAGGCACCACTGCAACGTAGCACCCCTGAGACTTCCCCTTTGTCCGCCACTATGGATAATAGGGCCAGCATCACTTAACCTGAAGGAAAATTTATGAAACTTCGCGTGGTCATTCTTGCTGCCACTGTCAGCGCTTTTGCTATACCTGCTTTTGCTGCCCCCGTCGCCACCGTCAATGGCGCCACCATTGATAACAGCGAGGTGCAGGCCATCATGTCCATGAGCCCGGCGCTCGCCAAGGAGCCCAATGCCCGCGAGCAGGTGGTGCAGAATCTGGTCAACATGGAAGTGCTTTCGCAGTACGCCGTCAATCACAAGCTGGGCCAGACCGCTGACGTGAAAGAGCGCCTGGCTATGGCCAAGCGTCAGATTCTAGCCGATGCGGCGGTCGAACAGTACGTGAAAGAGCACCCCATTCCGGAAACCGACATTCAGAACTCCTACAACAAATTCGTTCAGGCCATGGGCAAGAAGGAATTTGAAGTGCGTCACATCCTGGTGAAGACGAAGGCCGAGGCCGACAAGGTCATGGGCGATCTCAAGGCCGGTCAGAAGTTCTCCGCTCTGGCGGAAAAATACTCCATCGACAAGGCCAGCGCCGCTCATGGTGGCGAGCTGGGCTGGATTGTCCCTGGCATGGTCGTTCCACCCTTCGCTCAGGCCATTGAGACTGCTCCTATCGACAAGCCCGTTGGCCCGGTGCAGACCCAGTTCGGCTACCATGTGATCGAGGTACAGGCGACGCGTGCCCTGACCCCCCCGCCGCTGAGTACCATGAAGGATCGCATCAAGATGCAACTGCAGCAGCAGGAGGCCGCCAAGTTCGTCTCCAACCTGCGCAGCCAGGCGAAGATCAATATCACCAAGTAATTTTGGTATCGCCCAAACAAAAAGCGCCGGGAGATTCCCGGCGCTTTTTTTTCACCGCCCGCGCGCCCATCTTCGAAGGACGTGGCTGATGCGGAACTGGCTCATGGGACACCTTGCCAGCGCAGAAGGCAGGCGCCACAATGACAGCGAATAGTAAACGTTATGGAGTGCAGGTCATGGGTAGAACGCAACATCGTCGCAGTACCATCCTGGAGCGCGAACCGCAGGCACAGGAGCCCCGCATGTACCGGGTACTACTGGTAAATGATGATTTCACGCCCATGGACTATGTCGTGCATATTCTCGAAGCGTATTTTCATAAGCCCCATGACGAGGCAGTGGCAGTGATGATGGCCGTCCATCAGCAGGGTAGGGGATTGTGCGGGATTTTTCCTTATGATCTCGCAGAAACCAAGGTGGCCCTGGTCACCGCCGACGCACGGCAACATCAGCATCCGCTACGCTGTATCATGGAAAAGGAGTAAACCATGATCGACAAACCCCTGGAACAGTCCATCAATCAGGCCTTCCAGATTGCCCGCCAGTACGGACATGAATATGCCTCCGTGGAACATCTCCTACTGGCCCTGCTGGACAACCCCGACGGTATGGATGTGCTCAGCGCCTGTGGCGCCGACCGCAGCCATCTGTCTGTGGAACTACGGCAGTTTCTGGAACGCAAAGTGCCCGCCATGGGTCCGGCGGGCACCGTCAATACCCAGCCGTCCATAGGTTTTCAGCGGGTCATTCAGCGCGCTCTCTACCATGTGCAGTCGGCGGGTAAGGATGCGGTTTCGGGGGCGAACGTCATTGTCGCCATTTTCGCCGAAAGGGAATCCCACGCTGTTTATTTCCTACAGAAAGAACATGTGACAAGACTCGATGTGGTCAATTTTCTGGCGCACGGCATGCGCAAGGATGAAGTCATGGATGAGGAAGAAGAGGAAGTCGAGGGTACCACGGAAAAGAAGGGAGACAGCAAGGATCCGCTCACAGCCTATGCGCGCAACCTCAACGCCATGGCACGGGCAGGACGGCTGGACCCGCTGATAGGACGCCAGGAGGAGTTGATCCGGGCCCTGCAGGTGCTGGCACGGCGCCGGAAAAACAATCCCCTCTTCGTCGGTGAACCAGGTGTCGGGAAAACCGCCATCGTCGAGGGCCTTGCGCGTGCCGTTGTCGCCGGCAAGGTGCCGGAGATGCTGGAAAACGCGACGATTTATGCCCTGGATTTGGGGGCGCTGATCGCCGGATCCCGCTACCGGGGTGACTTTGAAGAACGCCTGAAAGGGGTGCTGAAGGCGCTGCGCAAAAAACCCAACAGCATCCTGTTCATCGACGAGATTCACACCCTGATCGGCGCCGGGGCCGCTTCGGGTGGCGCCATGGATGCCTCCAATCTGCTGAAGCCGGCTCTCGCCTCCGGTGAACTGAAATGTATCGGGGCGACCACATATCAGGAGTTCCGCCAGTATTTTGAGAAGGATCGCGCGCTAACCCGCCGCTTCCAGAAAATTGACGTGCCGGAGCCCTCTCAGGAAGAGTCCGTGCAGATTTTGCGCGGACTGAAGGGACAATTTGAACAGCATCATGGCCTGCGTTATACCGACACGGCATTGCGCGCGGCGGTGGAGCTGTCCGTCAAGCACATCCACGATCGTCATCTACCCGACAAGGCCATTGACCTCATCGACGAGGTAGGTGCCGCGCAAGCGCTTTTGCCAGCCTCCCGACGCAAGAAGAGCATCGGTGTGCATGACATCGAAGAAATGGTCGCCCGGGTGGCCCGTATTCCGGGTAAGAGCGTCTCTACCGATGATCGGCAGGCCCTGAAAAATCTGGAACGGGATCTGGGATTCGTCATCTATGGTCAGGAAAAGGCCATCCACGAACTCTCTGCGGCCATCAAAATGGCGCGGGCAGGCCTGCGCCACCATGAAAAGCCGGTGGGGAGTTTTCTCTTCTCCGGCCCGACCGGCGTGGGTAAGACCGAACTCAGCCGGCAGTTGGCCAGTCTGCTCGGCATTCCGCTACTGCGCTTCGACATGAGTGAATACATGGAACGGCATACGGTGTCACGACTCATCGGTGCACCGCCAGGATATGTCGGGCATGATCAGGCTGGACAACTGACGGAGGCGGTGAGCCGTAATCCACATGCGGTGCTGTTGTTGGATGAAATTGAGAAGGCCCACCCGGATATCTTCAATGTGCTCCTGCAAGTGATGGATCACGGCAAGCTGACAGATGCCGGCGGCCGCACGGTGGACTTCCGCAATGTGGTGCTGATCATGACCACCAATGCGGGGGCGGAGGCGCGCGGCAAGGCGAATATTGGTTTCATGAACGCCCCCCAGAGTGATGGCGGACAGGAAATGGAAACCATCCGCCGGGTCTTCGCGCCGGAGTTCCGCAATCGCCTGGATGCCGTCGTACCCTTCACACCGCTCTCCAAGGAGACGGTGCTACACGTGGTGGACAAGTTCGTCATGGAGCTGGACGAGCAGTTGCTGCAAAAGGGCTATAGCCTGGAAATCAGCGCTGAACTTCGGCAATGGCTGGCGGACAAGGGCTACGACCCACAGATGGGCGCACGGCCAATGACGCGGGTGATTCAGGAGCACCTGAAGAAGCCGCTGGCGGAGCATATCCTCTTTGGTGACCTGCCCAAGGGCACGCGAATCACTGCGCGCCTGGAGAACGGTGCGGTAAAACTGGAAATACCGCTGCCCGTGCATCAAGACTGACGGATGGATAAGGCATTATTACATTTTGACAATACCTATGCGCGCGACCTGGAGGGGTTTTTCACCCCGTGGCAGGCCGCCGCTGCTCCGGCGCCCCGATTGCTGCTATTGAACTACGCGCTAGCCGAAGAACTGGGGCTCGATAGCGTGGCGCTGGATAGCGATCTCGGCGCTGCCATTTTCTCGGGAAACCAAGTGCCGGAAGGATCGCATCCGCTCGCCCAGGCCTATGCGGGGCACCAATTCGGTCATTTCTCCCCGCAATTGGGCGATGGCCGCGCCCTCTTGCTCGGCGAGCTGATCGATCGCCATGGTCGGCGCCGGGATATGCAACTGAAAGGCTCTGGTCGCACGCCCTTTTCGCGGGGTGGCGATGGCAAGGCGGTACTGGGGCCGGTGCTGCGCGAATATGTCATCGGCGAAGCCATGCATGCGCTGGGCATACCCACGACCCGCGCGCTGGCCGCCGTCACGACAGGGGAAACCGTCCGTCGGGAAACATGGCTCCCCGGCGCCATCCTCACCCGCATCGCCGCCAGCCATATTCGCGTCGGCACCTTTCAGTTCTTTGCCGCACGCAACGAAAACGCCAGGGTCAAACAACTGGCTGATTACACCATTGCCCGCCACTATCCCACCCTGAAAGGTGCGGACAATCCCTATCTGGAGCTGTTTGCGGCGGTATCCGCCGCACAGTCGGCCCTGATCGCGCGCTGGATGCTGATCGGTTTCATTCACGGTGTGATGAACACGGACAACATGAGCATCGCCGGCGAGACCATCGATTACGGCCCCTGCGCCTTCATGGATAACTACGATCCGGAGACCGTTTTCAGCTCCATCGACGCCCATGGCCGCTATGCCTACGCCCACCAACCATTGATTGCACAGTGGAATCTCACGCGCTTCGCCGAAACCCTGATGGATCTGGTTCACCCCGACCGCGATGAGGCCGTGCGCCTGCTGACCGAACAGATCAACGAGTTTCCCAAGCTCTACACCCGCCACTGGCTCGATGGCATGCGCGCCAAGATGGGCCTGGCCACGTCGGAGGACGGTGACCTCGCGCTGGCGCAAGCTCTTTTGTCCGCCATGGAAGGCCAGAATGCCGACTACACCCAGGTCTTCCGCGGTTTATCAGCGGCAGCGCGCGGTGATCCGGCGCAGGTCCGGGCCCACTTTGCTAATCCGGCACCGTTTGATCTCTGGTTGGTACAATGGCAGGCCCGGCTGGCGCACGAAAACACCACCGCGGCGGCGCGCGCCGCGGCTATGGATCAGGTCAACCCGCTCTACATACCCCGCAACCACAAAGTGGAGGAAGCCTTGGCCGCCGCCACGCTGGACCAGGACCTCACCCCGTTTAAAGCGCTGCTCGCCGTGCTGGAACAGCCCTTCGCGGAGCGTCCGGGGCTGGAGAGCTATGCCCAGCCCGCCCCAGAGGATTTCGGGCCATTCAAAACCTTTTGCGGGACGTAACGCATTACCATAACGCCGTTCCTGAACGCCACGTTAACGGTCCTGCGCAAGCACTTCGGCCACGCGCGCCTGAAGCACCGGAATGAGTTCTTCCTCGAACCACGGATTGCG
The DNA here is from genome assembly GCF_018854495.1 of Acidithiobacillus ferruginosus. Classification (GTDB taxonomy): domain Bacteria; phylum Pseudomonadota; class Gammaproteobacteria; order Acidithiobacillales; family Acidithiobacillaceae; genus Acidithiobacillus; species Acidithiobacillus ferruginosus. Next base: position 803 of record NZ_JABBDR010000229.1, on the reverse strand, counting down.
CTTCAGCCACAGATTATTACGCGGGCTGGGATGCGGCAGCGGTATCCGGTTGGGCCAGTTTTCGCGCCATGCATGAACCACCTCCGTCAGCGTTCCGGCCTCGGCGGGAAGGTGATAAGCCCGGGCATACTGGCCGATGACCAGGGTGAGTTGCAGATGCTGCAAATGCGGCAGCAATTCCCCATGCCAGGCACGAGCGCACTCTGGCCGCGGCGGCAAGTCTCCGGACGTTCCGGTGCCTGGGTAACAGAATCCCATGGGCACGATCGCCACCTGTCGGGCGTCGTAGAACACCTCTCGGGAGATACCCAGCCAGACACGAAGCCTATCGCCGCTGGCATCGTTGAAGGGGATACCTGTTTCGTGCACCTTCCTGCCCGGTGCTTGCGCAGCGATCAAAATACGGGCGCGCGAATCCATCTGCAGTACCGGACGCGCACCAAGGGGCAGGTGCCCGGCGCAAAGTTCGCATTCGCGAACACGGGTGAGTAGCGCGGCGAGGGGATCACCATACGTTGCGGGGTCGGTCATCTAACATCTATTCGGGATAGGGGTGAGTGTGATCAAGCAAATTGATGGTCCTATGATTGCTGACTTCTCCATGGCTTTCAATGCTGGTTGCCCGTCGAGGACTTCGCGGTCATGTGCCCGTTCGTCCCGGGTGCATCACGCCTCCTATCCGCTTCTTGTTCATCGCCCCGCAATTTCGGATTGGACTTCCTTCAGACCCCCCCGGTGTCAGGGTAGTTGTCGCCTCTCTGAAATGGAGTAAGTCGTAGAGCGGGGGCGGAAAGTGGATTATC
>NZ_JABBDR010000228.1 GCF_018854495.1 Acidithiobacillus ferruginosus | reverse complement strand
TGCCGACTACAGCCTGACGGACAAAATCTCCGTCGCCGGGCGGGTGGAGTACATCAGCAACTCCGGTTCGCCCACAGATGGTGCCGCCAATCTCACCGGCTTCGGCCCCGGTTCCCATGCCTGGTCGCTGACCGTGACGCCGACTTATCAGGACGGCAGCTTTTTCGCTCGGGCGGAGCTTTCTTATGTTACAGCGTCTATGCAGAGCGGTACTGGTTTCTCGGGTACCAACGGCCTCGCCAAAAACCAACTCCGGGGCATGGTCGAAACCGGCTTCATGTTTTAAACCCCGGGGTCGTTGCCCCCGCGATGTTCCAACCCTACGCAAGAGGTGTCGCCATGAAATTGATTACTGCCATAGTGAAGCCCTTCAAGCTCGATGATGTCCGTGAGGCACTGGCTAGTATCGGCATACAGCGTATGGCCGTTACGGAAGTCATCGGTTTTGATATATGTTGCAGCCATGCGTATGTTTCAGATTATATTCCCAGGATAAAAATCGAAGTGGTCACCAGTGATCAGAGGCTGGATCACGCCCTTGCAGCAGTGATCGGGGAGCATAAGAAAGGGCCAGGAAGGCGGGGTATGACTGGGCGGTAACCCATCCTGACTGTGCTTTTCAGATGAAACCTATTTGAAATAGGGCAACATGGCAACCAACCTGCGCCTGGATATCAATCCCATAACTATTTTAATCCTGCCGTCTTCGGTCCGGTATATAATGGCGGGCGTTCCTGTTACGCCCAATGACCTAATAATAAGAAGATTATCATGAAGCTTGATTCTCGTCGACGCGCTGGCTGTTACGGTCGGCAGGGTGCTAGTATTTTCGCTACGAAAAGCATCACCAACGATGTTTTCAAAATGCTGCAACGCAAACAGAGGATGTGAGGCCTGCAACCATGCCGCCGCTTCCCCCTGACTTCGGGGAGTCAGGATCGCTACTGGTATATACCTCACGGTTAGTTTCCCGGATTCGATCAGGGGGATCTCATTTTCATATAGTACGTGACAATAGGGACAATTCGGATCCTGAACATCATATATAACCGGACCATGCGTTCCATCCTGGATATAGGTAACACGATGCCGCAGTATTTGCGTCCATAATATATTTGCTTTGCCCCCGCTATGCGGCGCATCACCGGCCATGGCAACGCTCGTGCTCATCAAACACAACACACAGAACATCAGAAATGAGTTCATGATATTCTGGATACCGCTATAATTGGTCATCACAAATATCCGGTATGACTGCCCATATCACAAAATTGCATATCAACGACCGCCCCGCATCATTTGCCTAGTCCACGTCGAGCGTTACAGAACCATGACAAACACTGGCATGGGCTACCTGCCACCGACGTTGAAACGGCACAAACGCCCGGAACTGGCAGGATAAATTTCCGATATTCTTATCCATCTCTCATTGTCCGCCATTTGAATCTTGACGATGGGTCGTCTTATCTTGACCACCATACCGCACTGGGACATATCACCGATTTTGAGATGCTCACGAAACCTCGCTGTTTCAGCAAAACCATTTCCTTCCGAGCGGGGTATTTCTGGTTTTTGTGTGTCAATAACCTGAGGTGCATGATCGGTTATCTTGTTAGACTGGTTTACAGCAATCGGCGTTTTTTCTGCTGGTATGGCGGAGATTTTTTGGAGATCCTGCTGCGATGCGAGCCCCTTATAATAACTAGCCTGGCCCTTGTCCTCGGACATTGCGCATCCGGAGAGCAGTTGCACAACAATAAGCGCCATGATTACTTCAGCTATCCTTGCCATTTTAATTTCCTTATAATGCAATATTTATATGTTACTAAGGACGGTATTCCAAATTTCTTCGAGCCGGGCCTTACACTAATAGTCTAAAGATTTCCAGCAATCCTCTCGCCCATCCAGATTCGACAGATGACGCCGTCACCATAACCAACCTTACGGCACTCGCAACTGCTGCGCAAGCAGCCCCATAGAGCCCTCCATCGCGGCGTTTCCGGACCAGCCTTAAAAACCCCTGCCGCAGGTCACGATGCCCCCTCGCAGCACGCCCGGCAACTTGATAGCCCATAGCCACCAGAGCATGGTGGTGCGAATCGGAGCATGGGACACCCCCACCGCCCTTCTCACACCGCATATGTATAAGCGAGATTTTGCCATATTTCAAGTGAACCGCTGGCATACACGAGCATAACCATGTGATTTATGACTAAAGACAGCAAATCATGTGGCGCCGATATGGGTTTCCGTGATCTACTTTCGGTGGATCACTATTGGATGCATTTTCTGCCTGGATACACAAAAAAGCCGGGGGGGAATCCGCCCGGCAAGCAAGGAGAAGGCACTACACGACAACGCTAAATAAGACGAGGTTCTTTATCCCTGATCTGGACGCCCAACTTGGGCAATCATGCATCCTTATGGTTTTCCACCATCCTATGCCAAAAATTGAACATCGACATAATCATATAAATGCAGAATTTGTTCCCATTTTACTAGGAAAAGCTGACATGCAGGCGCACGATGCCGACCAGCGCATTCGGATATATTGCGCTGGGATGAACGACATACTGAAGGTCTGTTTGTAGATATAAACGACGGATTATCCGCGCAGAATAATAGCCCTCAAAGTCTGTCTCCGCATTATACGAAGCGCCCCTCAACCATGCCCGGGCCATGCCGATACCCGCACTATCGCCCGGGCGCACCGCCCAGAAGTGTTTCAGGCGCAACCCGGCACCCATATACCAAGGCAGATGATTTACCGGATTAGGCGCAGCTTCAAACTCCAAAAAGCTGCCCCACTCCATACCATCCTGCTCCCAGCGGTATTCTCCCGTTGTATACATACCACTGGTGTCATTACCCAGCGTTGCCTGATACTGCGGTAACTGGCGGTTACGCCACCCGCCCACTTTCACAATATATTTCCATCACCCAGAGAACCACTCTTGTCGGCCTCCAGCCAGATCATGTTTCCACGATGCGTAGGGTCCCTGAAAGGATGAATGGCATCGCCCTCAAAAATACCCGCCATCCCCATCCAGCCGCCAGCGCTATAGCTCGCCATAACCCCAAGGCTGGAATAAGGGTAAGAAGAAGCTCCTGGAACATTGATTCCCATAGCGGACCCAAACTCATAAGAAACGTTCAGGAAATTACTCGCCACACCGGTGGAATCGAAATAATCATTGGCACTGATGAGCCCTGCCCTCAACGTTGCGTTATCTATATTTTGCCGGTAGTACAGCTTATACAACGCGCCCCGGTTAAGCCCGGTAAAGGCGTTAACCCCTTGGGTATCGCCCACGTAGTTCTCCGGGTTGCCATTCTGAATGCCTAGAAACTGTGCGACAAATCGCCCGCCGGTCCACCAGCCGGCGCGACCGGTATTGAAGGCAAAACCGGCCCTAGCCGTAGCATTACCCACGGCGCCCGGGGCGATTCCTCCGGAGAAATTGTCGATACCCTCCAGACTGAGGTGCAGATTCCAGGAAACCGCCGAGCTCAGATTGTTCGCCTCGGCTATCGATGGCGATGCCGACAGGCAGGTTAAAGCAAATGCCGCCAGGCATGCCGGACGACATACGCGATACCGGTTATATAAATTTTTCATGTGCCGTCCCCATCATTGGCCAATGGCTACCACGGTCCCGCCGCTGGTGCCGACATAGACGCTGTCGTCCTTGGGGACGGGGCTGGTGACCACATTCTTGCTATGATAGGTCCACACCAAGCCCCCACTCTGTGCATTGAATGCCATAATTTTGTGATCATTTACTTTAAGTACAGCGTCGCCTTTCCAAAGTACCGGTTGTGACTTGGGAATACCGTGCAACTCACTACGCCAAAGTATTTCCCCGGTTTTTGCGGAAAGGCCTAGTATATTTCCGTCCTGCGAGGCAACAACCAGGATTTGCTTGGCCATGACCGGAGCGTAGGCCGTGTAGTCAGCCATCCGGGTATACCATAGTTGCTTCCCAGTTTTAGCCGAGAGAGCATAGACGCCGCGGTCCCCAGCCCCTGACGCAATAAAGGCACTGTCATGCCAGATGAGTGCGGTGGTATTAATCGGTCCGTTGGTCGTAAAATTCCATAACGTTGTGCCCGTCGTTGTCGAATACGCATGTACGGTACCACCCCGATTGCCGATGATCACTTCATGCTTCCAAACAGCGGGTTGCGCCATGAAGCCATAACCGGTCTTCTGTTGCCAACGAATTTTCCCGGTTTTATCGAAGAGCCCATAAATACTATGATCGGCAGAACCAAAAATGACGGTATGATCCACCACTACCGGTGCCGTCAATTTGGCGCCATCTCCCGTAAATGCCCATAACCGGCGGTTCGGAATATTCCCGACTGGATAAAAGGCATACAGACTGTGACCATCCGTCTGCGCGAAAAGCAAATGATGCTCGTAGTGGGTGAGATGGCTGCACATGCACTCCGGAGGCTCATGTCGGGTGTAGTCCCATATCAACTTGCCAGTTTTGGCCTCGATCGCCCGTAGATAATGGGTACTGCCCACGTCAGACGCAACCCAAACCTGTCCATGACCCACGGTTAGGGGCATTAGAACTGTCCCACCGGTCATGAACCGCCAAAGAATTTTCCCATTTTTCGCCGAGAAGACGTTGGGGCCTTTGGATTGAGCCGTATCGAAATAAACTACGCCATCGGCTACCCGAGGTGGGTTGTAGATCGGCGCATGGACATCCACCGACCACTGCACCGGCACACCGGCCATGGCCGTCGACGCCACAAGTGACGAAAAGATCAACGTTGCCAAAGCAACATGATGTCTAAACCGCATGGGAATACCTCCTTAGGGGTTGGATGCGCGCTAGTAACAACTATTTTATCCTGTAAGTCGTAGGAATATTACACGCTATGCAGCCCACGTTAACTGCGGCAAATTGTCGCACCGGCGCGCGGGACTTATACGCCATAATATTTAAGATTATCGGAATACGCTAAATAAACGTTGCGCTTTTCTCGCCGGGGTATCTGGCTCCACGCAGCATTGGGCCACACCCGCCTTGTTCGATTAGGAATTTAGGTAGGTGGTTTGTGTTGACCGAGCGGCCAAGAATAAGGTATTGATCAAAGCACTGTAGAAAATAATAATACAGCTCAGTAGCCCCAACCCAAGGGAAACCGATAATGCCGCAACGCAAAAGCAGTCGCCGGATTATACCGACAGCAGCAGCATTGCTGATTGCGGCCATCGCCTTTGGCGCCTGGGCCTTCACCGGCAAGGGTACACCAGGCACTCATTCTGCCGCGCCGGTTGCCGGCGCCACATCCGCGCTGGCAACCAGGAGCGCGGCGATGCCCCAATCCCCGATCCAACGCAGTGACAACACCCCAGCCACCCCTGAGGCATTGCCTACGGCACTGACGAACTCCGCGAGCAGTGGTGCCACGCTTCCCTTGGTCAACCTGTCCCGCGCCTTGCCCGGCATGGGGAACGATGCGGAGACTTATGCCAGTGATCTGGAGTCCTCCAAGCTGGGCCACAGCTTCCGTGCGGCAGGCCGGGCCAACGACCAGGCGATTCGCGCGGCCCTGAAAGGTGGCGACACGGCCAAGGCCGCACGCCTCCAGACCCAGCACGAAGTCTGGAAAAAGCAGCAACGTACCCATGCCCTGGACACAGCGGAAAAGGCTTACGCCGCGGGCGACTGGTCATCGGCCGTCGCTGACTACCAGCAACGTATCGCCCTTGGCAACAACGGCAATCCGCAGATCTGGTGGCACCTGGCCAACGCCATACGCAACAATGGCGCACCCTTTGAGAAAGATATCGCTTACGCCGCCTATCTCGCTTATGAGCGCGCCATTCAGCAGCACAAACCCGATGTCGCCATACTCCTTCCCGCCCTGAATCTCTTGCGGCAAACTCTGGCGGCGCGCGGTAATCACCTGGGCGAAATTCACTTGCTGGAAGCCATGTATCGCGCTTATCCCGCAGATGCGCAGATCGCTGCCGATTTGAAAAAAACGGTGATGACCTACGGCTTCCAGGTGCAGAGTGTCACCCCGGATGCCAACCAGTTTCCAACCCGCACCTGCGTGAAATTTACCGCTCCGCTCTCCGAGGCACCGGATTTTCATGCCAGTAACTGGGTAACCTTTTCCCCCGCCCGGCCCCATGCGGCGGTGGTCCGCGAAAACGGCGGCATCTGCATTACCGGTCTGCCTGCGGGCAGCAGTACGCGGATGCATATCCGGGCAGGCCTGCCCGCCATTGCCGGAGCGGTCATGACGGCGGCGAAAAACGTTACGTTGACCCTGCCCAATCGCTCACCAAGCATCATCTCCGATACCGGCCGCTTTATCATTCCGGCATCATTGCCACCGGCGGTGGGCTTTTCCAGCGTCAATATTTCACGGGTCAAACTGCAGATCAATCGGGTACCGGAACGCGCCTTGCTGGCTTTCGTCGCCAATCACCCGTTGCTGAATCAGGACAGCGACGAATCCACCCTGAACAACCAGAACAGCCTGACGGTCTGGCACGGGACGGCAGGCATCCCGCATTTCACGCAGAACCAGTTGATGCACACGATATTGCCCCTGCCCAAAATCCTTCAGAAGCCAGGGCTTTACGCGATCCAGATCAGCCCCGGGGACGGCACGCCCAATGCCAACGGCAGCCTCAACACCGTGCAACTGGTGTTGCGTACCAACCTGGCGCCGACGGTCTGGCAGGGTCGTAATGGCTTGTATGTGCAGATGCGTCGCTATACCGACGCCAGCCCCTGGAGCGGCGTCAAAGTCGAACTCATCGCCCAGGACAACGATATCCTGCAAACGGTACGGACCAACAGCGACGGCATCGCCGTCTTCCCGAAGCCCATCCTGCAGGGCAGCGGCGGGCAGAGTCCAGCGGCGCTGCACATTTATGGTCCCGGTAACGAGTTCACCCTCTTTAACCTGCAGGGCTCGCCGCTGAATCTGTCCGGACGCGGCATCTCCGGGCGAACGGCGCTGAAGCCGGTCAGCCCTTTCCTGTGGCTGGACCGCGGTATTTATCGTCCCGGCGAGACGGTACATGTGGCGGCCATTTATCGCAGTGCTGCCGGCAGACCGCTGGACTTGCCTTTGCACCTCATCGTCCGCCGGCCCGGTGGGCAGGTTTTCCTGGACACCGTCCCCAAACTGTCTGACGACGACGCCATCGCCGTGCCCGTCAAACTGCCGTTGGCGGCGCAGGATGGTAACTGGAGCGTGAGCCTGGCCACCGGCGTGCATGAGTCCGCTCTGGCGAAGGAAACCTTTACGGTATCCGCCTTTGTACCGCCGACCCTGGCCGTCGAACTGGGCAACGCCAGGGCCATTCCGGCGGGCCAACAGGTACAGTGGCCGGTGCATGTGCGTTATCTCTACGGTGCCCCCGGCGCCCATCTGCCGGGTACAGCGCGGATCAGCCTGAGCAGTGGCTCCACCCCTTATCCGCAATGGCAGCACTACCATTTCGGCCTGCATGGCGAGGTGTTTACGGCACCGGTGCAAGAACCCGCGTTGCCGGAAACCGACGCCACGGGCCTCACTCAAGTACCCATTGACTTGAAGAAAATGCCGGACAGCACCCGTTTTCTGGAGGCTCATGTGGCGGTCTCCATCAACGAGCCCTCTGGCCGCCCGGTGAACAGTCGCATCACTCTGCCCATCACGCCGGATCGTCCCCTCATCGGCATCGAAAGCGGGTTTCAGGATGAAACCGTAGCCACAGGGAAGATACCGGTTTTCCACATCGCAGCAGTGGCCCCGGACGGCAAGGCCAGGATCATGCCGGTGCAGATCCAGGTGGTCCGGCAGTCTTCCGAGTGGAATATCTCCTTACATAATGGGGTAGCCAGTTGGGGCTATACCTATATCAACCATCCGGTGCTGACCAAGGATGTAACCTTGCCGACAGGTCAACCCTACGCCCTGCAACTGCCCGTGCTGGACTATGGCCGTTACCGTCTGCGAGTGATTGAGGCCCATGGCGGCCTGGCCGCCAGTTCGGTGATTTTTTACTCCGGCTGGCAGACCAGCGGCAATCCGGGGGCGCCCCAGCGGGTTTCCGTGCGCAGCGGCACGGCGGAATATGCCGCAGGCAGCACCGCCGATATCCATGTCTCCGCGCCCTTTTCCGGCCCGGCGGTACTGGTCATCGCCAACGAC
>NZ_JABBDR010000227.1 GCF_018854495.1 Acidithiobacillus ferruginosus | reverse complement strand
CGCGCTGAAACCCCTATGAATGCTGGGGCAGCATTACGAAATCGGCGATTTTTGCCGATGAACTGTCGAACTCGGGGGGAAGCGATAGCGTTGGTTACCCATGGCTTGGTGCGGCTACAAAGTCCACTTCACCCAGGTCGTCAAAAATCAGCTCTGGGTCGGATGGATGCCGTTCTTGGGCATGGCTGGGAAAGGTTTGGGCAAAGAGTCAATCAGGCGCAAAAAAAACCCCTAGCAATACTTGCCAGGTGTTTTGTTTTATATGGGGTGGCTGACGGGGCTCGAACCCGCGACAACCGGAATCACAATCTGATATAGAAGCACGGAAAAACAAAGGGATGCAATAAGTTTCTTCCTAAGATGGTTGCGAAGAAAACCAAATAAAAACAGCGTCTGATTTTGTCATTTTTGGAAGGGTTTTTCTGCTTTTTATACATATATCCATGCCTCTAAGCACTATGCAAAATTCGGCAAGGCTTTAACATAACGCATTGTCATTGTATTGGACGCCGCCTGAAAAAGCTCCCGCAACCGACAGTTCGGTAGAGCGCCAGGAGCCGCCGCTAGCTGTTCTCCGATCTGCTCGGCCAGGAAACTGTAGTGTTCCAGACCATGAGCCTGGCGCTCGACAGCGAGCGGTCGGGCCTGAGCTTCGCGGAGCACCACACCGGCCGGCCGCTGCTCACGCCCGATGAGGTCCGCAACCTGCCGCAAGGCCGTGAGCTGCTGTTCTTCGCCGGCCTCCGGCCGATCGTCGCCGACAAGCTGCGCTACTATGCCGATCGCGAGTTCGCCGGCAGGTTCGATCCGGCGTAATCAAGGCTATTGGGAAGCGTCCCACGGGTTCAAAAGAGGCACGCCGGTTGCCTCGAAGTCGGCGACGTTGCGGGTCACGACCGTCATGCCATGCACCAACGCCGTCGCGGCGATCAACGCATCTCGCTCGGCGTGCGGGTCGGGCACATGCAGACGCGCGCAGCGTTGCGCGACGGCTGTATTAACCGGAAAAATCCGGCCGTTGAACGCGGGCAAAACGAGCGTATCGAGCCATGTGCGCAGCACCGTGCCTTGTCGGGGGTCTTTGCGTTCGATCTGCAAAACGCCGATTCCCAGCTCAAGAATGGTGATGGCGGATATGTGCAGGCTGCCCGCGTCCACGCTGTCGGCCCACTGCTCGACGTGAGGGTCGGCCTTCCCCAAGCGTATCTTTCGCAGCTCGGAAACGACGTTGGTATCGAGAACGAACATCAGGAGAAATCGGCCGGCCGGAGGCCAATGTTGACGCGGGGCGGATCAAATTCGCTGTCGGCAAGATCGGGCATTGCCAGCGCGTCGGCGATTTTGCGATGACCGCCCGTGATGCGCTGATAGTCCTCGATGCTGAGCAGGACATGGGCGGGTTTGCCCCGGTCGGTGATAAACACCGGCCCCTCTGAGGCGGCTTTCTTGGCGCGGCTGGTGTCCTGATTGAACTCCCGGCTGGATAGTGAACCGCCCAGCCATTAGCAGTATGACGAGGGCCAGATAGACCCTGCGCCCGAAAAAACGCACGGAGGGTGATGTTCTGCGCTTGCGGCAGTGACTGCAGCAGAAGCTGAAGCGCGAGGCGTACTGCATCCTGAAATCCCGTAAACAACCTCTCGGCTTGCGGGGGTAGTCCGCCCGATGCCACTTCCCACCACAGGCACACCGAGTGGTCCGGGCTTCTTCGGCAGGGGCTTTATCAACGCGGTACAACAACTGAAATATTTTGGGATCATGCAGAAGGTTATGGCACACTGGTGGGGTCCTTTTCTTGGCTGGAAAGTGACACTCCCCCAACAGGCGCGTTTGTTCAAGTTCTTCGAGGGGGTTTACCCACAGCCCCTCACGCTACGTGACCATCAGCGTATCCAAAGCTATCAATATCTTTGACCGTACTCACACATGCACCAGCCCGATAACCGTCTTGCAGACGGCTCGTTACTGCGTAACACCTTTGGTGAGATTCTTTATCTTCGCTTCCGCATCAGCTAACGATGTATGATCGCTGAGAAATCCATAGGGACCAAAAATCTCCCAATGAATCCGCCCATCCTTTTCAATGACCTCTTGGATTTGATAAGGATCGGCTGTCTGTACAATCTTGCGCCGTGTCATATTCCTTTCTCCAGCACCGCGTTATCCCGCCTTGCGCAAGTGCATATCCACATGAATGTCGGCGAACGGGCAGCGCACCCCGCCGCTGGTCGTGCGCTCTATCAGTCCGAGTTCGGCGAGCACTAGCACGTCGTCATGAACGCGACGCACATCCCGGCCTACCCGCCGGGCCAGCTCCCTGATGGATACTTCCCCCGCACTCATGATCTGACGCACCAGAGACCATCGTAGCGCGGTCAGTCGGCCCAGGAACACATCCGGCGATTCAAAGTTCAGGGTTTCCCCCTGGTAGGTTTCCGCCTGCGCAGTTTTACCCGCAGCGCGTAGGGCTGCTTTCCAGTCCGGTTGTACGGTAATGGTCAGTGTTCGCATTTCCATTGTTCCACCTCCGCGATGAAATCCTCAATCAACTGGTCCACACTGGTGAACGTATATTCATTTTCCTCGCCGGTGACGTGACGATGGTCGCCCTTGCCGCGCTCGTTGTCATAGCCGATCACCCTTGTGCCGTTGACCACGTAGACCAGCCGGTACTTGAAGCAGTGCCCACATGGCGGCACAGGCTTTGGTACGCGCCACACCACCATCTCCATGAGATCGCCATTCGGCGCAACATCCTTGAAGCTGGTGATTAGGGTGGCTTTCATGGAGGCTATCATGTAATTCCGTGGCGGCGATGTCAATAATGACAACACATCACGTGGCGCCCCGCCTTATTCAAATTTACGTTATAAACAGTGATAATATGTCATGTTTTTCAGGGGGGCATGGCATGGCACGTCCGGCAGGTGGAGTAGAGCATGTGGTGGCGGCACGAGAGTTGTTGCGCAGCGCGAAGACAGCTGAAGAACTGAGGCGGGCACAGGCTGAGGTAACCTGACAATAGTGGATAGTCCCGTTTCAAGCGGCCAGCCGTGTGAAAGACTGTGCGAACACAGCGGGAGCCAGATAACCAATCCGTAAATGCCGGCGTTGGCGGTTGTAAAAAATCTCGATGTACTCCCGAATGGCAGATTCTGCCTGAGCACGGGTCTCGAAGCGGTGGTGGTGGACCATCTCGTTCTTGAGGCTGCCCCAGAAGCTCTCAATGGGCGCGTTATCATAACAGTTGCCTTTTCTCGACATGGAAGCCACCAGGCCGTTTTTCTTGAGGATGGCGCGATACTGGCTGCCGCGGTCAGAGTGATGGACCAGTCCCGGTGGTGGACGCCGATGCTGTATCGCCATGTTCAGGGCGCTGATGGCAAGTTCCTGGGTCATTCTCGCGCTCATGGCATAGCCCACGATTTCACAGGTACATTGGTCTTTGACGCCCGCGAGATAGAGCCAACCTTCCGCCGTGGCGATGTAGGTGATGTCCACATGCCAGACGGCATCAGGTCTTTGGGCAATAAATTGCTGCTCCAGCAGATTAGGAGCCACAGGGGAATCATGATCAGATTGCGTGGTGATTTTGAAGTGGCGGCGTTGCTTGCACTGGATGCCCATCTCCCGCTGTAACCGCACCACACGGTCGCGTCCGGTAACAAAACCTTCGTCTTTCAGCTCTTTGTGTAATCTCTTAGCACCATAGGTCTTCCGGGTTTTTTCATGTGCTGCGCGAATAGCGACCTTCAATCGCTCATCCTCCTGTCGATGCTTCGACGGCGGCCGCTCCAACCATGCGTGAAAGCCGCTCCGGGAGACATCGAACACCTTGGCCGTGACCGTTACGGGGTATTGGCTTCGCCATGCCTTCATGAGCGCGTACCTTGCAGCGATTCCCTGGCAAAGTACGCTGCCGCTTCCTAAGAAACACACTCACTCGCAGCCTGCAATGTATAACCGAACTCTTTGGCGCGGCGATGGAGATTTTTAATAATTCTCTCTCGATATTCCAGCTCATATCGATCTGCGCCCAGATCCTCATACGCAATCCTATATCGCATCATGTTGTAAAATAGGATGGCAATTTTCCGTGCAGTAGCGGTTACTGCCTTAGCCTTACCTATCCGCGCTGCGAGCCAACGATAAAACGCCCCCAGTGCTGTGCTCGTCCTGCCCACCGTGACAGCAGCTAAGCGAAAATGTGCAGTAAGACGATTCGCTGACTTGCGGGTATGGGCTGACAACACCTTTCCACCACTGATTTTACAACCTGGGGACAATGTTAGCCATGACGTAAAGTGCTTGGCTGTACGCCATTTGCTGAAATCGGTACCCCATTCGGCAATGAATCGTAACGCCAGGTAAGGCCCTATTCCGTGAATCTGCGTTAAATCAACGCCAGTCAACTGATATAATGCTGTACGGACATCAAAATTTATGGCATTGCCCTGCTTGCTGCGTTTGCGTGTCTGAGTTAAGGGCTGTTTTGGGAGAGGCTTACTTTGGTTGAGATCGGCTAGAATCCGTTCGATCTGTGCGTCACAGGCGAGAATACGCTCTTGATAAGCATCATAAAGCATTAGGGCTTGTTCAAGTGCAAAAACATGCTCTGGCTGGTAATTATCAGTCAAAGACTTAATAACAACTTCTGTGCTTGCTCTGCAACGAACATCTCGGAATCTGGCCAGGTACGCCGGATCACGCTCTCCCTGAACAATCGCACGAATCATTTGCATGCCTGTTACACCAGTGAGGTCACTGACTACATGATGTAACTGAATATTCATATAATTGAGGGCTTTTTGCATATGTTGGATGTGGGCAGCAGCGTATTCCAGAAACCGATCACGTAGCCGCAGGTATGTCCGCAATGCAGTAATATTCTGTTCAGGCCGAAAGCTGGCGCGAAGAAGCCCACAAGCATGGAGCCGTTGTATCCACTGAGCATCATTCACATCACTTTTGCAGCCGGGCACTGCATGCGCCTCGCGCGCATTTGCTAGAATCACCTCGATACCGGCTGACTCCAACATTTCGAAAACGGGAACCCAATATATCCCGGTAGATTCCATGGCAACGGTCTCAATCCCTAGAGAAACCAGCCAATTTGCCATCTTCTGGAGGTCCGTTGTGAAAGCTTGAAAAGTTTGCACGGGCTCGGGGCACATGTCTGGGGGAACGGTAATGACATGAAATCGTGAACCGATATCTATCCCGGCTGCCTTCTGATGGACCACCGGTAAACTCAATGATGTTTTATGGCCTTTTGACATGATCATATCTCCTGTCTGTGGGTATATCGGACGGGAGCTCGGATGAATCACTTTCCTAAACGGGGTCACAATGTGCCACCACAGATGGGTCCGCAGGTCTCCCTGAGCCAGGTTTTTTCACGGGGTCAACGCCTCCAAAAAGCAGACGGCTACTGTCCGAACACCACCAGTATAGAACACGTGTTTCTACTCAAAGGGACGCGGAAACCCGCGAAGGCGGTTTTTTACGATATCCCGTTCCATACGCATTTGCGCCAATTCCTTCCGGAACTGTTTATTCTCTCCTTCCAGCTCTGCCACAGTACGCGCCCCAGGGGCACCCACCGGCTTCCCACCACGGGCACTGGCCACCCAGTTGGCCAACGTCCCCTTAGGCACTGATATCCGCTGCGAAGCCTCCTGCAGTGTAAGCCCCTGCGCCAAGACCAATTTGACCGCTTCGGCTCGAAACTCGGTCGTATAGCTCTGTACTTTCTTCCCCATAAAATCCTCGTCGATCCATTATATCCAATCGAGAGTGTCCACGAGATTCAGGGTACCTCACCTGCCCCTTGGGGGACGTCATAGACAGAAGGGAATGTGTTGCCAGTAGTCCGCGCC
>NZ_JABBDR010000226.1 GCF_018854495.1 Acidithiobacillus ferruginosus | reverse complement strand
TGGTGATTTTGATCGACGGCAAGTCTGGCCAGAATCAACACGGGCATAGGATGTCGGGCCAGCCCCTTTATCACCCTCGGCGGGGCCGACTCGGGATCGACGCTGCCGACCGCAAGGCTGTAGAATCCAACGATGTCTGCTTGGCAGCAGACGTCGGTTTATGCACTGTTGGCCTTCTGATTGACGAGTGCATAACGCTGCAGGAACTGGTTCAGTGCTGGTTGGCCACAGTTGAACCCATCGACCAGATCCGCAGCGCTGAGCTTTCGGACTGGTTCATAAGCTGCACTCACCCCGGCAATCCCGCCTCGGTGAGCAGTTTCTTCAGACGAGGCTTGACCTGGACCGGTCGATCCAGCGCATCTTGAAATGCTTGCCACTGCTCCTTGTTGAGCGCGAAGTGGCGACGATCCGCGAGTGCCTGATTGGCAGCAGTCACACCGGCGTCCAGCAGAAATTCGCTGACGTTCTTGTGGCAGGCGCGCGCAGCATCCTGCAGCAGTTGCTTCACGGAACTGCTGGCACGAACATCAATCCGTTCGGTTTTCGAGA
>NZ_JABBDR010000225.1 GCF_018854495.1 Acidithiobacillus ferruginosus | reverse complement strand
CCCCCGGTGTCAGGGTAGTTGTCGCCTCTCTGAAATGGAGTCAGGCGTAGGGTGGGGGCGGAAAGTGGATTATCGAGATGAAACATTACTCAGCAGAACGTAAGGCCGCTGTATTGCAGAAGATGTTGCCGCCCACCAGTTTGTCCGTGGCGGAACTGGCCAAACAGGAAGGGATTTCTGATGTTACGCTGTACCATTGGCGTAAGCAGGCGATGGCGAGTGGGGCGATGAGTGCAGTGACCAAGAAGACAGCAGAGGGCTGGTCTGCCGAGTCCAAGTTGGCCGCGGTGGTGGAAACGGCCCTGCTGCCAGAGGTGGAGTTGAGCGAATATTGTCGGGAGAAAGGGCTGTATCCAGACCAGGTGAAGGCGTGGAAACAGGCATGTATCGTCGGACAGCAGACCGCCACCCAACAGAAACAGGCAGCGGGTGCGCAAGCCCGCGCGGACCAGAAACGGATTCGTGAGCTGGAGCGGGAACTGCGTCGCAAAGACAAGGCGTTAGCCGAGGCGGCTGCGCTGTTGATCTTGCGAAAAAAATTGAACGCCCTCTGGGGGGACGACGCCGGGGAAGATTAACCCCGGTCCCGGAGCGGCAACAATTGGTCGCATGGATACAGGAAGCCTCTGACGGTGGCGCCCGCCGGTCGCGGGCCTGCGCAGAAGCAGGCTTATCATTACGCACCGTCCAGCGATGGACAGAGGAGTCGGGAGTGATAAAGACAGATGCCCGCACAACGGTCGAACGACCGGCACCCAGCAACAAGCTGAGTGAAGCAGAGGTGCGGGCTGTGTTGGACGCCTGCCATCGTCCGGATACCGCACACCTGCCACCGACCCAGATTGTGCCACGGCTGGCGGATGAGGGGGTCTATCTGGCATCGGAGTCCAC
>NZ_JABBDR010000224.1 GCF_018854495.1 Acidithiobacillus ferruginosus | reverse complement strand
TATGCCCTCAGTGACCCCGGCGGGACCTTGAATCTGGCCCAGCTCACCACCTTGCAGAACTGGTTCCTCAAGTACGAATTGCAGGGCATCTCCGGCGTTGCAGAGGTGGCCACGGTGGGGGGCATGGTGCAGGAGTACCAGGTGGTAGTGGATCCGCAGAAGCTTCTCGCCTACCACCTGACCCTGCCGGAAGTGGAGGCCGCCATCCGTGCCGCCAACGGGGAGACCAGCGGCTCGGTGGTGGACATGGGAGAAGCGAGTTATATCGTCCGTACCTCGGGCTATATCCATTCCCTGAAAGATTTGGAAGATGCATCGCTGGCTGTACGCAACGACGTGCCCATTACGCTGCGGCAGGTGGCCCGGGTGCAGTTGGGCCCGCAGCTGCCCAATGGCATCGCCGATCTCAATGGCCAGGGCCAGGTGGTGGGCGGAATCGTGATGATGAACCAGGGCGGCAACGCCTATGCCCTCATCCACCAGATCGAGCGCAAGCTGAAGGACATCCAGCCCTCCCTGCCCAAGGGCGTGCAGGTCGTCACGACCTATAGCCAGGCCCCGCTCATCCAGCGCAGCATTCATACCCTGACCGGCAAGCTGCTGGAAGAATCCCTGGCAGTGGCACTCATCTCCCTGCTCTTCCTGCTGCGCGCGCGTTCGGCGCTGGTGGCCCTCGTCGCCCTGCCGCTGGGAATACTGGCCGCCATCCTCATCATGTGGGCCATGGGTGTCCCCGCCAACATCATGTCCCTGGGCGGCATCGCCATTGCCATCGGCGTGATGATGGATGCCCCCGTGGTCATGATCGAAAACATGCACAAGCATTTGGAACACAACCCCGGTGGCGACTCCTGGGCGGCGGCGATGGCGGCGGCGGAGGAGGTCGGTCCGGCACTGTTCTTCTCGCTGATTATCATCGCTGTTTCCTTCCTGCCGGTCTTCGCCTTGGGTGGCGAGGAGGGCAAGCTCTTCGCGCCCCTCGCCTTTACCAAGACATTTTCCGTGGCCGCCGCCGCCATCCTTTCCATAACCGTGGTGCCCATTCTCATGGCCTGGTTCATCCGCGGCCGCATCCGCCCTGAAAACAAAAATCCCCTGAATCGGGTCCTGGCTTTCCTCTACCGTCCGGTCATCCACGCTGTCCTGCGCGCGCCCTGGATCATTTTGGTCCTTGCCCTGCTGCTCACAGCCACCCTTTACTACCCCTGGAAGCGCCTGGGGTCGGAGTTTATGCCCCCCCTGAACGAGGGGACGCTGCTCTACATGCCGGTCACCCAGGACCCGGCGGTTTCCATCGGTGAGGCAGCCACGCTCCTGCAGCAGACCGACCGCATCCTTAAGACCTTCCCCGAGGTGAAAACGGTCTTTGGCGAGGCGGGCAGGGCCCAGACGGCGACGGACCAATCGCCCCTGTCCATGTTCGATACGGTGGTGAATTTAAAGAATCCCGACCAGTGGCCAGCCGGGATGACGATGCACAAGCTGCAAAGCAAGATGAACAAGGCCCTGCGGATCCCTGGCCTGTCGAATATCTGGACACAACCGCTCAAGGGACGGGTGGATATGCTGACTACCGGCCTCCAGACACCGTTAGGCATTAAAATCGGGGGAACGGATCTCGATACCCTGAACCGCCTGGGGCAGGAACTCCAGACCGTCCTGCGCAAGGTACCCGGTACCCAGAGCGCCTATGCCGCTCGGGTCACCGGCGGCCGCTACATCGTCATCCACACCGATCGCGCCAAGGCCGCCCGGTATGGCCTTTCGGTGGCGGATGTGAACCGTCTCGTGGAAACGGCCATCGGTGGCAAGGTCCTGACCACCGCAGTACAAGG
>NZ_JABBDR010000223.1 GCF_018854495.1 Acidithiobacillus ferruginosus | reverse complement strand
CTGAACGAGTTGGTGCTGAATTGTGGTGACGCCAGCGGGCTGAGTACCAAAACAGGCAGGAAATCCTATGGATCGACTACAGCCCTCATGCCGGGAAGGAAATGCAGGATCGTTACCCCTTTCTGATAAGGGGTGGCAAAATGATGCAACTCCTGAGGCACAGACCCAAGAGATGGTTAACCATCGGAGATATCAGCGTTGATGATTTCGGGTATTCGAAAATTTGTTGTGTATGACACTCCAGCTGGGTCACTTTGCAAGCCAGTACCTGCCACGTTGAACGCTATGGTCAATGCCATGATTCACCCCGCTAGTAATGTTTTGAGATTCTTGAGCATAAGGAAAAGGTGGCATGAGTCGATCGGGCTTGGATCGAACTCCCAGGTCTCATACCACTGCCGGGCTGCCTCGTCCTTAGCATGGACCAGCAGGCAACATATGCCGGCAATATCGGCCGCCTGCGTAGTGTGCAGCAGGGCGTCCTTGAGCAGCGCTTTGCCAAGGCCTTTGCCTTGGTGATTTTGATCGACGGCAAGTCTGGCCAGAATCAACACGGGCATAGGATGTCGGGCCAGCCCCTTTATCACCCTC
>NZ_JABBDR010000222.1 GCF_018854495.1 Acidithiobacillus ferruginosus | reverse complement strand
TCTCGATAATCCACTTTCCGCCCCCGCTCTACGACTTACTCCATTTCAGAGAGGCGACAACTACCCTGACACCGGGGGCTGGTGCCGCATCCAAAGCAGGCGCTGATGGGGATTCCTCGCGAGAGGGTAGGTGCATTATTTTGGGCTACTGCGGTCGACACCCTGAATCAGTTGCCCCAGAAAAAGTAACGCGGGTAATCACCTTGACTAGGCTTTTGGTCGAGGTTGCCCGTTGAAATAGACGGCGAGACACAATGTAGCATTCTGCCTTATTCTTCGTATTATTGCCCGCCGATCCCTGGAGTGGGGTTAGGGGCGACAGTTCTAAGGGTGATGCTGGCATTATGTCCAAATGGCGTTGGCGGCAAAGGGGAAGCGGCGTGAATAGCTGCCAATTCGATCTTGCCGAGGGCTTCTGAAGCACATCCAGCGAGTTCTGCTCGCACCACCGTTCCATTGGCCAAAATTACCGCCACAGCCCGACAGGCACCTGTAGGCAATGCTACGGGATGTCCTTCTTTTTCCATGGCTGCACGTTCCTTTTCCGCACGAATTCTGCCGACCTGACCGGCGACGATTTGGTTCACCTGCATCATATAGGAACGTAAGATGCGATCCTGTGAGGTGATCGTAGGGGTATGTGGCTCGGCCTGAACCAAGGGGCTAGGAGAAGTGCTTACGTTACTGATGGCACAACCTGAGAGGAGCGTTATCAGGCTGAGGGCGGCGATGGCTTTGCGAGTCATCAAGCGTATTCCTTGTTATGCAGTTGTTATGGGATATTCCTAGGATGCCGCTGACCCTTGATATGGCCTAAAGCGCCAACATTCTGTATTCATAGGATAACTCATGTGCTGTTGCGAAAAAAAGCCATCTTTTTACGTAGTCATGAAGAGGAAATCAATCTATAGACAGTTTGCATCATTCTGTCCTATGTGGCGCCTTCGATGCCAAGCCTATCCTATTGTATTTATTGCCTTTCTGCTGACGCCCCACATGAGATAAAACAATGAAATTCCGCCACTCTCACCCCGTTAAGTATGAGACATATTCTAGCCGATCCCAATGACAGCTTCCAGATTTAACCGTCATCAGACCATGGAGAATACTACGGTCGCAAGTCATCTGTGAGCACGGCCTCGCCGAGAACCGGCATACGATGGCCATAACCGCATTATTCGCGGTACCTTCGGACGCGTCTGTCAAGCAGGTCCAGCTCCTGTTCACTGACAAAAAAGTATCATCCTGGATCAGCCGTATCCCTTTGATTCTAGGTTTTGAACAATTACCACGTTTCACGAAGTATCATCCTGAGCAGCCCTACGGCCTTTGCCGACCCTGGTGATAGCGGACAATAAAGTTTCATCCTGGTGCCTACGGGCATCCCTTGTGCTTGCGCTACACCCAATGGCACAAAAGCAGCGGTAGCAGTCGTCCAGCAGGCTGACCATCAAGTTCTCGAAACTCGTCAGCACGGCTGTATGTGAATCAGCGCGTAAAGATGTCCAGTTCTGGGGATAAAACAGCATCAATCATAGCCACCCGCCTCCTAGGCTATCACAGAATATACTACGTATGTACAGTATATTAGAGAAACTCTAGCTGCGACTATGGGTGGCCACCTATGACGCTGATTGGTGGCCAAACGATGGCGCTGATTCACACTGCCGTCTACTTTTTCGGTGTCTTCGCAAGACGCAGGTAAGGCAACTTGATGTTCAGGTCGCCAAACTTCTCCTTGGCCTGCTCGTCATTGAGACTCAATCCAACGATGACGTCCTGACCAGGCACCCAGTTGGCAGGCGTCGCGATGGGCGCACCATCGGTGATCTGGATAGCATCCAATGCGCGCAAAATCTCGGCAAAGTTGCGGCCCACGGACATCGGATAAGACATGGTGAGGCGGACTTTTTTGTCCGGGCCAATGATGAACACCGTCCGCACGGTGGCGCTGTTGGCGGGTGTACGATCACCGGTCAGATAGGCATCGGCCGGCAGCATGTCATAAAGCTTGGAAACATGCAGGGAGGTATCGTCAATGATCGGAAAATCGGCAGGAGCACCAGAAAATGCTTCAATATCGCGCTTCCACTTCTTGTGCTCTTCGACGTTATCCACTGACACGCCCATCACCTTGGTGTGGCGCTTGGCAAACTCTGGTGCGAGCTGGGCAACAGCGCCGAACTCGGTCGTACATACTGGGGTAAAATCTTTCGGGTGGGAGAACAGGATGGCATAGCTATCGCCAATCCATTCGTGAAGATTGAGCTTACCGGCGGTGGAGTCTACCGTAAAGTCAGGAGCAACATCGTTGATGCGAATAGACATGATTTTAGTCCTCAAGTTGATGTTTAATTTAACATACAGGCCTATAAAATCGTTACCATACCGCTTGACGAGTCTAACAGAGCAGGCTTGCGCTGACTGGATCGACGGAATCTAAATCAGCTTGGGGCCATGGATAAGATACTAGCCTATCCGCTGGAATTCAAAAGCTAGGCAGTTCTCCGGTTGGGCGCGGTGATGCGCTTGCCGATTGCGTCAGCGGATTGTTGCTATATCCAGCAATCGGTCAGACGGTCGACGAGGCGGTGGTGATCCAGGGGCACCACATTCGATTCGCGACCGTGGATCTGACGGCGTCGCCAGCTGACATTCGATCGCAGTTGCTGCGGCTTTGCGATTCAACGCTGCCGTTGAAGACGTGCCTGTGAAAAATCATGGACAGAATCGATATCGACGCCTGGGCTCACAGTAATGATGGTATGCCTGTCGTTAGAATACAGGGATTGTTAAACAGCGTGTGTCAATCAGCGTCAGCCATCGACCATGCGCCAGCACCCAATCCCTCGGAGTCGACTATATGATTCGCATATCAGCAAAAATGAGGGATCTGTATGCTGCAATGGATCACCGACAGCCGCGCCGGATTTGTTGCGGTAATGGTCATCGCGTTCGTGGTGGCGACGAGTGGGTATGTATTGCCCGCACTGATGGCGTGGAGCATGGGCAGCCCCTACCGGATGCCGATCACGCTGCTGGATCTTTTGTTGGGCTGCACGGTATTGAGATGGCTTGCCGCCCCGATCTGGGCAGTCACGATAGGCAATGGTGGGGGTTTTGCTGAGGATCAACCATTTCGGCAGAACTCGTGGACGGAAGGATTAAGCGCTGGGTTCAAGATTTTTTAGATTGGATCTGTTTCAGTTGGTAACCCTGTCGATAACAGAGGCTGTCTGCTATCGTAGTAACCAAGAAGAGTGCTGGTTTTCGTTGCTTGCGAAAGGCCAACAATACAAGCACTTCATGAGAGGCCGCACTTTGACTGAAGACACCAAGTCTCCCTTTGCACCACGGTAGTGCTCGCGGATGTCAGTAACGGTATCCGCCCAGTCAAACTGGTAAAAAGCATCTCGCTCAATGTCGGAGAGGAAGTGGTGTACGCGACCGGTCTTGATTCCGGCAATTCGATGTGAGCGGCCATGGGAGGCCACATCCTGTATGGTCAGCCACGGCTTGTAACTTGTACCGCGGCCTCGCCCTTCTTTCTGGAAGCGCGCGATTTTGCCTTCATCAAACGCGTAACGCCGGCGAGCCATAGCAGGTATCCCCAACCTGATGATCTGTGAATCAGCATACACCTTCACTCCAAAGCTGAAAACACAGGATGATACTTTTTTGTTCAGGATGAAACTATTTTGTCCGGGATGATACTTTTTTGTCCGTTAACAGCTCCCCGTGCACCGACGCGCCCCATTACTCCACCGTCACGCTCTTCGCGAGGTTACGCGGCCGGTCCACATCGGTGCCCTTCACCAGCGCCGCGTGATAGGCCAGTAACTGCACCGGGATAGCATGGACGATGGGAGAGAGCAGACCGGCGTGACGGGGCAAACGCATCACATGCACGCCCTCACTGGCGTTAAAGTGGCTGTCCGAATCGGCAAAAACATAGAGCTCTCCGCCACGGGCGTGGACTTCCTGCATGTTGGCGGCCAGCTTTTCGAGGAGGCGGTCATTGGGCGCGATCACCACCACGGGCATGTCGCGGTCCACCAGGGCCAAGGGGCCATGCTTCAATTCGCCCGCGGGATAAGCCTCGGCGTGGATATAGGAGATTTCCTTGAGTTTGAGCGCGCCCTCCAGCGCAATGGGGTAGTGCAGGCCGCGACCCAGAAAAAGCGCATGGTCCTTGCTGGCAAAACGTGCCGCCCAGCCCTGAATCTGCGGCTCCAGGTTCAAGGCATGCTGGACACTGCCGGGCAGTTGCCGCAAGGCGTTCAGGTGATCGGCCTGCTGCACATCGTTCAGATGCCCCTGCGCCTTGGCCAGGGACAGGGCCAGCAGATAGAGCGCCGCCAACTGGGTGGTGAACGCCTTGGTCGAGGCCACTCCGATCTCTGGGCCGGCCCGGGTCAGGAAGCGCAACGCCGACGCCCGCGGAATGGCGCTCTCCGCGACATTGCAGATGGCCAGCGTGCGGGTATGACCGAGATCCTTGGCACGGCGCAAGGCCTCGAAAGTATCCAGCGTTTCGCCGGATTGCGAAAGGGTCACCACCAACTGGCGCGGGTCGGGAATGGAGTCCCGGTAGCGATATTCGTGCCCCAGCTCGGCCTGCGCCGGAATCCCCGCAATGCTTTCCAGCCATTGGCGTCCCACCAATGTCGCGTAGTGGCTGGTGCCGGAGGCCAGGAACAGCACCCGGTCCACATCGCGAAACATAGCCGCGGCACCATCTCCCCAGAGATCCGTCAGATCCAGTTGACTGTTCAGCGCACCTTCCAGGGTGTCGGCAACTGCGCGGGGCTGTTCGTGGATTTCCTTCTGCATGAAGTGGCGGTAGGGCCCCAGATCGACAGCCGCCGCACTGAGCTGACTCCAGTGTTCTTCCCGCTGCCGCGACGCTCCGGCCTGATCCGTAATCCGCAGGGTCTGCCGCTGCAGCATGGCCACATCGCCGTCTTCGAGATACAGCACGCGGCGGGTCACCGGCAGCAGGGCAGCCACGTCCGAGGCGAAGTAATGCCCATCATCGGCAATGCCCAGCAGCAGCGGGCAGCCCATCCGTGCCACGCACACGGTCTCCGGATCGCTGCTGGAGATCACCGCGATGGCATAGGCGCCGCGCAGATCGCCCACTGCCCGGCGGGTCGCCGCGAACAGGTCCGGCGCGGTCTGCCGATAATGGTGCACCAGATGCGCGATGACCTCCGTGTCGGTCTCGGAGGTGAAGATGTACCCCGCCGCTTCCAGGCGGGCGCGCAAGGCATGAAAGTTCTCGATGATGCCGTTATGGACCACCGCGATCTGTTCATGGGAGATCATGGGATGTGCGTTGCATTCGGCGACGCCGCCATGGGTGGCCCAGCGCGTATGGCCGATACCCACCTGACCCTGCAAGCCACGCTCGGCAACGGCGGCAGTCAGCTCGGCGACCCGCCCGACGCTGCGCACCCGCAGCAAATCCGCATCGGTCCCCAATATCGCCAGCCCGGCAGAGTCGTAGCCACGATACTCCAGGCGCTGCAGCCCCTCCAGAATCATCGGGACCAGATCTGTTTTGCTCACCCCACCGACAATACCGCACATGATTCTGTTCTCCTGTTATCGAAGACCATTCCGCGTTATCCGGAAATTACTTTTTGTCACGCCGCGGCCGCTGCCAATGGGGAATGGTACGCTGCGGGCTGCGACTCAGCGTCAGCCCCCCTGGGGGTACCTCTTTGGTAATGGTGCTGCCCGCGCCGATGGTCGCTCCGTCGCCGATGTTCACTGGCGCCACCAACTGGCTGTCGGAGCCGATGAACACGTCATTGCCGATGATGGTCCGATGTTTGTTCGCTCCGTCATAATTGCAGGTAATCGTCCCGGCGCCCACATTCACCCCGGTACCGATCTCCGCGTCACCGATGTAACTCAGGTGATTGGCCTTGCTGCCCGCGCCGATTTTGGCAGCCTTCACCTCGACATAGTTGCCGATATGAGCGGCTTCGCCGATCTCCGTTCCGGGGCGAATCCGCGCGAAAGGTCCTATCCGCGCCCCCGCCCCAATTTGGGCGCCTTCGATAAGGCTGTAGGGTAGTATCTCCACATCGTCACCAATCTGCGCATCCTGCAAAACGGCGCCGGCTCCCACGCGGACGCGATGCCCCAGATGCACCTCGCCGACAAACAACACGTTGGGATCCACCCAGCAGTCCTGACCGCAAGTAAGCTCCCCACGAATGTCTACCCGCGCCGGGTCCGCCACCCGTAATCCCTGCATCTGCAGCGCGCGCAGTTGCTGCCGCTGAAACACGCGCTCCAGAATCGCCAACTGCATGGGGTCATTCACCCCCAGAGCCTCGGTCGCATCCGCCAGTGTAAAGGGCCAAACAACATAGCCGTCCGCCCGCGCTGCCGCCACCACATCCGTCAGGTAAATCTCGCCCTGGGCATTGCGTGCAGACAGTCCCTGTAGCCAGCCCGCCAGCGGCTGTACCGGCAGTACCATCATCCCAAGATTTATCTCGCAGATGGCCTGTTCGTCCGTCTGGCAATCCTTGTGCTCACGGATACCCTGCACTTGGCCGTCCGCATCACGGAGAATCCGGCCGTAGCCGTGGGGCTCGCTTACCGATGCTGTCGTCAATCCAAGTGCGGACACCGGGGTTTGTTGGAGAAATTCGCGCAGTGTCGCTGCCGTTAAGAGGGGCACGTCGCCGTACAATACCAACACCCGGTCCGCCCCCTTGAGGCCCGGCAACGCTGATTTCAGCGCATCGCCGGTACCGAGCTGTTGTGCCTGAATCCACCAGCTCGCCGGCGTGTCCGGGAAGACCGCCTGCACGGCATCGCCGCCGAAACCGACCACAATGTGGATGCGCCGCACCGCCAGCTCTGTCGCCGTAGCCAGTACGTGGGCGAGCATTGGTTTTCCCCCAAGCGGTTGCAGCACCTTGGGTAAAGCCGAGTGCATGCGCGTGCCCTGCCCGGCAGCGAGAATTACGATATCCGTCAACATGATGTCTCCATGCCCTGCGTTGTCTGTCAGCATAAACGTCAGACCATAAAATACACAGACCCCAGGGACTCTTTAGCCGCTGGGGTCTGTGTGGTGTTACTCGACACGTCTGCACATATTGCGCGACGGTCAGCGCAGCAATCCCTGCTCCCGCAGGCGTTGCACTGTCTTCAGGCGGGCAATCTGCTCCAGCAATTCCGCCTGAGCCGCCGCATACTCCATCTGGTCCGTGTGTCCCGCCATCCGCGCTTCAGCAGCCTGCTTGGCCGCTAAAGCCTTGGCTTCGTCGATATCTGTCGCGCGTTCCGCCGAGTCGGCCAGCACCGTCACCATGTCGGGTTGAATTTCTAGAATCCCGCCATTGACGAAGAGATATTCCGTCTCCGCACCGCGAATGATCCGCAACTCACCGGGGCGCAGCCCGGTCAGCAACGGCGCGTGGCGGGGCAGAATGCCAAGTTCGCCCATCTCGCCGGGGGCCACCACCATATCGGCGACCCCCGCGTAGATGCTGCCCTCGGCGCTGACTACCCGCACATCTATGGTCATCGCCATGATTTAGCCTTGCTGCAGCTTTTGGGCCTTGGCAAGGGCTTCATCTATGGTGCCGACCATGTAGAAGGCCTGCTCGGGCAGGTGGTCATACTCTCCTGCCACGATCGCCTTGAATGCACGGATCGTTTCCTTCAGGGAGACATAGGTACCGGGGCTGCCGGTGAACACTTCAGCGACAAAGAAAGGCTGGGACAGATAGCGCTGAATCTTGCGTGCCCGCGACACCAGCAGTTTGTCGTCCTCAGACAATTCATCCATGCCCAGAATGGCAATGATATCCTGCAATTCCTTGTAGCGCTGCAACGTCTTCTGGCAGGAACGAGCCACATCATAGTGCTCTTGGCCAACGATCTGCGGATCGAGCTGACGGCTGAAAGAATCGAGCGGATCGAGTGCGGGGTAGATGCCCAGTTCCGCGATCTGCCGCGACAACACTACTGTGGCGTCCAAGTGGGCAAAGGTCGTCGCCGGAGAAGGATCGGTGAGATCGTCCGCCGGCACGTAAACGGCCTGTACAGAGGTGATGGAGCCCACCTTGGTGGAAGTAATACGTTCCTGCAACTGGCCCATTTCTTCAGCCAGCGTCGGCTGATAGCCCACCGCAGAAGGCATACGCCCCAGCAGCGCCGAGACTTCGGTGCCTGCCAGCGTATAGCGGAAAATGTTATCGATGAACATCAAAATGTCGCGACCTTCGTCACGGAAGTGCTCCGCCATGGTCAGGCCGGTCAACCCGGCGCGCAAACGGTTGCCGGGCGGCTCGTTCATCTGCCCGTATACCAGGGCGACCTTGTCCAAAACGCCGGAGTCGGTCATTTCATGGTAAAAGTCGTTCCCTTCACGAGTCCGCTCGCCGACGCCTGCGAACACCGAATATCCGGTATGCTCGATAGCGATGTTGCGGATCAACTCCATCATGAGCACCGTCTTGCCCACGCCGGCGCCGCCGAAGAGACCGACCTTACCGCCTTTGGCGAAAGGACAGACCAAATCAATGACTTTGATGCCGGTCTCCAGCACCTCGGTGCTTGCCGCGAGTTCATCAAAGGCCGGCGCCGGGCGATGGATGGCCTGGCGATCTTCCGTCTGTACGGGTCCTTTGCCATCTACCGGCTCACCCAGGACGTTCATGATCCGGCCCAGGGTGGCATGCCCTACCGGCACACTGATCGGCGCACCGGTACGGGTGACGGCCAGCCCGCGTTTGAGGCCTTCGCTGGGCCCCATGGCGATACCGCGCGCCACGCCGTCACCCAACTGGGCCTGCACCTCGATGGTCAGATGGTTTTCGCCGACCACAATAGCTTCCATAATCTCGGGGACCTGCCCGCGAGAAAAGGCGACGTCGATCACCGGCCCGATCACCTGGACGATATGGCCGACGGCGTTTTCTTTAGCAACCGCTTCGCTCATGATTTAACCCTCAAAATTTCCAAAAATGCTGTTCACCATCGTCAAACCGCCGCCGCACCGGCGCTGATCTCGGCGATTTCCTGAGTAATGGCGGCCTGGCGCGCCTTGTTGTAGGCCAACTGGAGGTCATCCACCATACGTTTGGCGTTGTCCGACGCACTTTTCATGGCGACCATGCGCGCGCTCTGTTCGCAGGCAAGGTGTTCGATAACCGCCTGGTACACCACCGATTCCACATAGCGCTGCATCAGGCGATCCAGCACCGGACGGGCTTCGGGCTCATAGATGTAATCCCACAACTCCGCACGCTGTTCTGCGGACGCCGTCGGTTTTTCGACCGGCAGCAATTGCTCGACCGTTGCTCGCTGCAACATCGTATTCACGAAGCGGGAGGAGACCAGATAGACCACGTCGACCTCCCCCTTGGCGTAAGCATCCGCCATCGCCCGGATGGGTCCGATCATGTCGCCCAGATGCGGCCTGTCACCCAATCCGTTCAGCTCCGCCACGAGATGCGCACCATGGCGCCGCAAAAAGCCCAACCCCTTGTTGCCCACCACCGCGAGATTCGACTCGACCCCGCCCTCGTGGAGCTCGCGCACCTTTTGGACGACGTTGCGCAGCACATTCACGTTGAGCCCGCCACAAAGGCCTCGATCCGTGGTCACCACCAGAAAGCCCGCCTTTTTGATGGGGCGCACCTGCATCAGCGGGTGTTCATACTCGGGATGGGCCTGCGCCAGATGCCCCAATACCTCGCGAATCTTCTCCGCGTAAGGACGGGCGGCGCGCATCCGCTCCTGTGCGCGCCGCATCTTGCTCGCAGCCACCATCTCCATGGCGCGCGTGATCTTGCGCGTATTTTTTACGCTCTTGATCTGCCCCCGGATTTCCTTGGCATTGGCCATGCTACTCTCCTAGTACGTCGAGCCGGACTTGAACTGCTTAACCGCCGCGTCGAGTTGCTTCTTGAAGTCGTCCGTCAGATCCTTCTTCTCTTCGATTCCAGCCATCAACTCTTTGTAGTTGCTGTTCAAATAAGCGAGCAGCGCCTTCTCGAAAGGTCGTACATTGGCCACTTCGACATCGTCCAGCGCACCACTGCTGGCCGCAAAAAGCGCCGCGCCCTGCTCTGCCACCGACATCGGAGAGAACTGATCCTGCTTCAACAATTCCGTAACCCGCTTGCCGCGTTCAATCTGCTTGCGGGTAATTTCATCCAGATCGGATGCAAACTGCGCGAAGGCCGCCAGTTCACGATACTGGGCCAGATCCAGACGAATACCGCCGCCCAGCTTCTTGATGATCTTGGTCTGCGCCGCGCCACCCACCCGCGATACCGACAGGCCGGCGTTGATGGCGGGGCGGATACCGGCGTTGAAAAGATCGGTTTCCAGATAGATCTGGCCGTCGGTGATGGAGATCACGTTGGTGGGCACGAAAGCCGACACGTCACCCGCCTGGGTTTCGATGATGGGCAGGGCGGTCAACGAACCAGTCTTGCCCTTCACTTCGCCCTTGGTAAACTTCTCGACGAAATCCGCGTTGACACGCGCGGCGCGCTCTAGCAGACGGGAATGCAGATAAAACACATCTCCCGGATACGCTTCACGGCCCGGCGGACGGCGCAGCAGCAGGGAAATCTGGCGATAGGCCCAAGCCTGCTTGGTAAGATCATCATACACGATGAGCGCATTCATACCGCGGTCGCGGAAATATTCCCCCATGGTGCAGCCGGCATAGGGCGCCAGGTACTGCATGGCGGCGGATTCGGAGGCGTTGGCGGCGATCACCGTGGTGTACTCCATGGCGCCGTATTCTTCGAGCTTGCGCACCACGCTGGCAACGGTGGAAGCCTTCTGGCCGATGGCGACATAGATGCACTGCACATCCTTGCCTTTCTGATTGAGGATGGCATCGACCGCGACGGCCGTCTTGCCGGTCTGGCGGTCGCCGATGATGAGTTCGCGCTGACCACGACCAATCGGCACCATGGCGTCGATGGACTTGATGCCGGTCTGCATGGGCTCGTCGACACTCTGCCGGTCGATTACGCCAGGGGCGATTTTTTCAAGGACGTCGAACTCCTCGGCGTCAATGGCGCCCTTGCCATCGATAGGCTGGCCCAGGGCATTGACGACACGACCGAGAAGCGCCTTGCCAATGGGCACCTGCATGACTCTGCCGGTGCACTTGACGACGTCGCCCTCCTGGAGACCGGAGAACTCGCCGAGCACGACCGCGCCGACATTGTCCTGTTCCAGATTCATGGCCAGCCCGAAACGGCCGCCGGGGAGTTCCAGCATCTCGCCGTACATTACGTCTTCCAGACCGTGAATGCGGAGAATGCCGTCACTCAAGCTGATGATGGTGCCCTGCGAGCGCGTTTCGACACGGCCTTCAAAGCCGGCGATCCGTGCGCGGATCAGTTCACTGATTTCCGATGGATTCAGTTGTTGCATACCATTTCCTCAAGACTTAGCTGCGAAGGGTTCGGGCAAGCTGCTGCACTTGTCCACGCACGGAAGCATCTATGGTGAGATCACCCGTATGAATAACTAGGCCACCGATCAGCGCGGCGTCGACCGCTTCCCGGAATGCCACCTTGTGGCCGGTAAAGCGGCGCTCGAGCGCGGACTGCACAGCCGTCTTCTGCCCGGCGTCCAGGGCGACGGCGCTGGTGACCAGGACATCGACAACGCCTTCCGCGCGGCGCATGGCGTCCGCGAAAAGTGTGCCGATCTCGGCCGTCGCGGGCCAGCGATCGTTGTGGATCAACAGCGCCAGAAATGCCCTCCACGCCTTGGCGTCCACCGCCACAGGAACCGCCGTCAGCAAGGACACCTTTTCGGCGTCAGCACGCTCCGGATCCGTGAGAAAGGCCTGCGCCTGAACATCGGCAATCATGGCGGCAAGCGCCTGCAGCGCATCCGCCCAGGCCTGCTCCTGGCCGCTCTCTTTCGCCAGCCCATAAAGCGCCTCTGCGTAGGGACGCGCCACCGTGATCAGATCCGCCATGGGAGGCTCCTCACAATTGGCCGACCATACGGTCGATGATGTCGCGGTGGGTCTGATCGTCGATTTCGCGATGCAGAATGCGCTGGGTGCCATTCACCACGAGCTCCACCACCTGCCCACGCAGTACTTCGCGCGCCCGATTGGTTTCGACGTCGATTTCGGCGCGCGCGCTGGCGATGATCCGATCAGCTTCCTCGCGCGCCTTACCCTGTGCCTCTTCACGCAACTCCACACCACGACGCTCGGCGTTGGCGATGATTTCTGCCGCCTTTTCCTTGGCTTCGCGGAGCAGTTCCGTCGCACGCTTCTGCGCCAGAGCCATCTCTTCCTTACCGCGTTCCGCTGCCGCCAGGCCGTCGGCGATTTTGGCGCGGCGGTCATCCATGACCTTACGCAAAGGACCATACATATACTTGTACAGCAAGGCCACCAAGATGACGAAGGTGACCAACTGTACGATCAGCGTTCCATTGATACCTACTGGATTCATGACTACCTCACTTGCAAGTGGGCCGGCTCAGCCGGTCCAGCATCAGCCCAGGAACGGGTTGGCGAAGAGGAACCAGAAACCGAAGGCCAGAATGATGAAGGGGAAAGATTCCATCAGACCGGCAAAGATGAAAGTATTCACCAGCAACTGTGGGCGCATTTCCGGCTGACGGGTGATGCCTTCAATAGTCTTGGAGGTGATCAGACCCCAACCAATGGCGGAACCCAGACCGGCGGCGCCGAAAATGATACCTACGGCAATGGCAGTAGCAGCAACAATGATGGTATGTGCGTCCATGGTAACTCCTTACAAGTGTCGCAAAGTGGAATAATAAACTCTTAGTGATCCTGCATGTTCGCCATGCCGAGATAAACCACCGTCAGCACGGTGAAAATAAATGCTTGCAGGATGATGATCAAACTCTCAAACAGCGACCAGACTTCGCCCATGACCAGCCCGCCCCACCAGGGCAGCATGGCCAGCAGCAGGAAGACCAGTTCGCCGGCAAACATGTTGCCGAAAAGTCGCAGACCCAGGCTCAACGGTTTGGTGATCTCTTCGATCAGCGACATGATGATATTCATCGGCGCCAGCCAGATACCGAAGGGATGGGTCAGATAGGTCTTAAAGTAGGAGAACCCCTTGACACGTAGATTGGTCGCTATCATGAGCAGGAAGATTGCGATAGCCACACCCAGCGTCGTATTCAAATTGACGGTCGGGGTAATGCGGAACTCCGTGATCCCGAACCAGTGTGCAACCATCCCCGGCAGGTACGCGGGGATGAGGTCCATGCTGTTCATCAACAGAATCCAGAGAAACACCGTCATGGCGACCGGGGCAATCAGCGGATCTTTGACCGGGAAGCTGCCTTGTACCAGATCGTCGATGAAATCCACCACCCCCTCCAGCCAGTTCTGCATCCCGCTGGGGGCGCTGGCTTGCAAACGGGAGCCCACCACCATGGCGGTAATCACCAGAATGGCAGCCAGGACCCAACCCATGACGATGGTGTCGAGATTAAAGGTCCAGAAGCCTTCACCGATGGACCAGTTTACGAGGTGATGGGCGATATCGCCTGATGCCACGCTTAACTCCTTTGTCTGGAACGTTCCCGCACCAGAAATGCCAAAAATACGAAATGGGTCAGCAAGAATCCGGCGACCAGCCCGATGACGGGCAGGCGCAGCCAGAATATTGCAAAAATCAGTCCGAGGATGGTGATCGTCCAGCGCTGCAACACCGCTCCACCCAAGCGCTGTGCAGCGCGTTGCGCAGAGGCGGGGAGCGCGATAAGGCGACCACCCAAAATAAGCATGTTGACTACACTCAAAAATGCCGCAAAAAGCACTGCGTAGGCTTCTTCGCGCCCCCAGCCCCAGGCCGCTATCGCGGCCATCAGCAGGGCTAACGTCAGTACAGTGGCGGTCACCCGTCCCACATACGACGAAAAATTGACCATCGCGGTTTGTTTTTTTTGCGCCTTCAACAGACAATTCTTGAATACGCGGTGAGTCTAAACACGCCGATGCAGCCCGTCAAGCGCCGAATATCAGCTTTCGTCATCATCCAGAGACACGCCCAGACACTGAAAAAGTGCCGCCTCCTGTTCCGGATCCTCCCAGCGGATCCGCAATTCACCCCCCCGCCCCTGCGCACGCAGGTCGACGGGCAGCCCCAGGCGCGCGGCGATCCGGGCGGAAAGCGCGGCAACATTGGCGTCGGGCTCCGCCTTGGGCGCCTTGACCCGGCCCTCGGCCTGGACCAGTCGCTCGGTGGCCCGCACACTCAGGGCCTCACGCACCACCCTTTCCGCAATCTGCACCTGGCGCCCGTCCGGCAGGGTCAGCAGGGCACGGGCGTGACCGGCGCTGAGCGCGCCATTTTCGACATGGGGATGGAGGTCCGGGCAGAGGCGCAGCAGGCGCAACTGGTTACTGATGGCAGCGCGGGAACGGCCGAGGGATTCGGCCAGCGCTTCGTGGCTGAGGCCGAACTCGTCGAGCAGGCGTTGCAGGGCCTGCGCTTCTTCCAGCGGATTCAGCGCCTGACGCTGGATGTTCTCGATGATACCGATGGCAAGGGCCTGTTCATCACTGCACTCACGGACCACGGCGGGGATATGGCTGAGGCCCGCCAATTGCGCCGCGCGCCAGCGGCGCTCGCCGGCGACGATCTCATAGCGGCCGCCACCGATGGCGCGAATGACGATGGGCTGCACCACCCCCTGACTGCGGATGGATGCGGTCAGTTCTTCCAGGGACTCGGCACTGATCAAGCCGCGCGGCTGATAACGCCCGCGCTGCAGTACGTCGAGGGGAACCTCGCGCATGGCCGCGCCCGCACCACCTTCACTGGCGAAAAGGGCGTCCAGACCGCGGCCCAGGCCGACCCGTTTCATTTCATCCACTCGCGGCGCAGAAATTCGGTGGCAACGCCCTG
Source organism: Acidithiobacillus ferruginosus (assembly GCF_018854495.1). Taxonomy (GTDB): domain Bacteria; phylum Pseudomonadota; class Gammaproteobacteria; order Acidithiobacillales; family Acidithiobacillaceae; genus Acidithiobacillus; species Acidithiobacillus ferruginosus. The sequence continues at coordinate 10,299 of NZ_JABBDR010000222.1, read as the reverse complement.
ATAAGCCCGCGAACCGGCGCAGGCGGGATCATAGACCAGAGCGGCACGGCCAAAGCTGGGGGCCTCGGCGAGGCGGATATTGCGAGGGACGACCGTTTGGTACAGCTTGTCGGGAAAATGCCGCTCCAGCTCCTGGGCCACTTCGGAAGCCAGCCGGTTGCGGTTATCGAACATGGTCCGCAGCAGGCCATGCACCTCCAGACGGGGATTCAACTGGGCGCGGACCCGGCGCACCGTGCCCAGCAACTGGGTCAGCCCCTCCAGTGCGTAGTATTCACACTGCATGGGGATCAGGACACTATCGGCGGCGACCAGTGCGTTTATGGTGAGCATATTGAGGGCAGGCGGGCAGTCGATCAGGACATAGTCGAAGCCCGCGACCGGTGCGAGGGCATCCTGCAGGCGCCGCTCACGATCGGGGCGGCCATAAAGCTCCACCTCCGCACCCGCAAGATCGGGGCTGGAGGGTGCGAGGGAAAGGCCTTCCGGAAACGCATTCAACAACACCGCGCTCAGGGGCAGTTCGCCAAGGAGGGCGTGGTAAATCGTCGCCGTGGCGCTGCTGCCGAGACCCAGACCAGTGGTCGCGTTGGCCTGGGGATCGAGGTCGATCAGGAGGACGCGCTTGCCGTTCTGGGCGAGTCCGGCGGCCAGATTGACGGCGGTGGTGGTCTTACCCACCCCCCCCTTTTGATTGGCGATAGCGACGGTGCGCATGGCGACTGGGCGGATTTCCATCTTCGACGATAACTTGGCGTAGGATACCCCGTAGCGGTGCGGGGGGCTAGGGCGTGGCGATCGGGATGCGCCAGGAAAGCAAAAAACGCGGCGGCAGGCCGGGAACGGCGAGGTCCTGACGGGTGATGTGGAGGGTTGCGGCACGGAGCCAGTCGGTCAACTCCTCCCCGACACCCGGGCCTTTCTGGGCGAGCACCCAGGTGTGCGGACCCTGTAGGTGCCTGGTCATGGCGTCGAGACGCGCGAGGGGCGCGGTAGCGCGGCTGATGATGACGTCTGGCAGGAGATCGGGGTGATAATCTTCGCTGCTCTGTGGGGCGACCTGCACGTTGGTCAGCCCAAGATCTGCGATGGCGTAGCGGAGGAAAGCGACCCGTTTAGCCGCCGGTTCCACCAGGGTGAACGCTTGTGCTGGGCAGCAGATAGCGAGGGGGATGCCGGGCAATCCGGCGCCGCTACCGATATCCACCACCGCGCCCTCCGGCAAATAGGGTAGCACCGCCAAGCTGTCCAGCAGATGGCGGGGCACCATCTCCAGGGGATCGCGCACCGCCGTCAGGTTATGGGTGGCATTCCAGCGCTGCAGGAGGGCGACATAGTGGATCAGCAGGTTACGCTGCTCAGCGCCGACCATGCTGTCGAGGTCGAGAGCCACTAATCCGGCATTCAGACGGGCACGCAGCACTTGCGAGGACAGCTCCGGCTTGGCCATCGAATCAGCCCGCCTGCTGCAGACCACGACGTTTCACATGAATCAGAAGCAGGGAGACGGCGGCCGGGGTCACCCCAGGGATACGGCTGGCTAAACCGATGGTCTGCGGTCGCTGACGGGCGAGGCGCTGCATCACTTCGGTAGAGAGGCCCCGCACCGCTGCGTAGTCCATGTCGGCAGGGATATCCGTTCCCTCCCAGCGCGCGGCGCGGGTGATCTCATCGTGCTGACGGGCGACATAGCCGGCATATTTGCACTCGATCTCCAGTTGCTCGCAGGCCTGCGCATCGCCGCACGGAACGAGGTCGAGCACCTGGAGCAGGCTGGCGTAATCCCAGTCGGGGCGGCGGAGGAGTTCAAGAGCAGTGACATCGCGGGAGAGGGGCTGATCCGTCTTCGCCGCAATACGCCCGGCGATGGCGCTGCCGGGATGGATGCGCAAGCCCTCGAGACGGTTGCGCTCCGCCTGCACCGTGTCCTGCTTGGCACGGAAGGCGGTCCAGCGTTGGTCATCTACCAACCCCAATGCCCGGCCATGGGGCGTCAGACGCAGGTCGGCATTATCCTCCCGCAGTTGCAGGCGATATTCGGCGCGGCTGGTGAACATGCGGTAGGGTTCGTCGAGTCCGCGGGTGACAAGATCATCCACCATCACCCCCAGATAGGCTTCGTGGCGACCGGGCGTCCACGCCGCGAGTTTGCGCGCGCGGCGGGCGGCGTTGAGACCAGCGAGCAGTCCCTGGGCTGCTGCCTCCTCGTAGCCGGTGGTGCCGTTGATCTGGCCGGCGCAGAACAGACCCGGCAAGCGTCGGCTTTCCAGACTGGGGTGGAGTTCGCGGGGATCGAGGTAGTCGTACTCGATGGCGTAACCGGGGCGCAGCAACACGGCGTTTTCCAGACCGCGCATGCTGCGCACCAGTTCGACCTGGACACCGAAGGGCAGGCTGGTGGAGATACCGTTGGGGTAGACTTCGTGGGTATCGAGGCCTTCTGGCTCCAGGAAAACCTGATGCGACGCCTTATCGGCAAAGCGCACGACCTTGTCCTCGATGGAGGGACAGTAACGCGGCCCTACCGACTGGATATGACCGCCATACATGGCCGACTGGTGCAGGTTCGTCTGAATGATTTCGTGGGTGCGGGCGTTGGTGTGGGTGATGTGGCAGGCCAGTTGTGGCACATCGATGCGCCGGGTCATAAAGGAAAAAGCGGGCGGTGGCGTATCGCCGGGTTGTGCCTCCAGCACCCCATAGTCGATGCTGCGGCCGTCGATACGCGGCGGGGTACCGGTTTTCAGCCGCGCCACCGGGAAGGCCATCTCCCGCAGGCGCTGCGCCAGAGCGTTGGACGGCGGATCGCCGGCGCGGCCGGCGGGGTAATTCTGATCACCCATGTGCACCCGGCCGCCCAGAAAAGTACCTGTGGTCAGAACGACCTGTGCGGCACGCAGCACCAGGCCGGTTTCCAGGATGATGCCACCCAGCCGGTCGCCTTCCATGAGCAGATCGCCGACCATGCCCTGAAATAGTTGCAGGGCGGGTATGTCTTCGAGCAAACGGCGTACGGCACGTTTGTACAGGCTGCGATCGGCCTGGGCGCGGGTGGCGCGCACCGCCGGGCCTTTGCTGGAGTTGAGGGTACGGAACTGGATGCCCGCCTGATCGATGGCGAGAGCCATGATGCCGCCGAGTGCGTCGACTTCTTTGACCAGATGACCTTTGCCAATGCCGCCGATGGCCGGGTTGCAGGACATCTGGCCGATGGTATCGAGATTCTGGGTAAGCAGAAGCGTGCGCACACCGAGACGAGCGGCGGCGGCAGCCGCTTCCGTCCCGGCGTGACCGCCGCCGACTACGATAACGTCAAATGAGTTTTGCATGGCGGGATTATCTGCGTTTCACCGGGGTTTTGGCAATTTTTTCAGGATAAAACGGGCAGCCAGCGGACCCGTGATAGGCTTGCCATCCATACCCAGTTGGGTGAGCTGATTTTTACCGACACGGTAGAAAGTCGGCCCACCGCGCATGCCTTCCAGCCGAATGGTGTTACCGTCGACCCAGGAGAATTCGTTTCCCCGACGAAAAATCTGGTCACTGCGACCCACATACTGAGTAGTGATCTCCATGGTGAGGTTTTTGTTCAGCGTAATGGTCTCGCGCAAACCGGGACAGTCCGCACAGGGCAGCACCCCGGCGTAGGTGCCCGCCCAATCCCGCACCCTCCGGCTGGTATGGGTGGTGTCCGGCTTGGGCACTCGCATGCCGGTTAGCGCTGCGGGTTGGGTGGCACAACCGCCCAGAAGGATGGCAACGGAGAGAAACACGGCGTGCGGCCTCAGCACCGCCATACCCCTGCCGCCCGATCCACATCCTCCTGCAATTCCAGCAAAGTCAGCGCCGGAAATGCCCCTGCCAGCTCCCCCGGCTTCAGACGATACTCCGGATTCTGCGGCCCGCGCCCAGCGTATGTCCCCGCCCAAGTCTCGTAAAACAGCAGACCGCCCGGCCGCGACGCCGCCGCCAGGGCTGGAAACAATGGCCGGTACAGAAAATGTGCGACGACGATCACATCGAAAGATTCCGGCTCCGGAGGGTGAGTGATCACGTCCCGGCATTCCACCCGCAGGGGCAGGCCATCCGCCCGCTGCCGCAAACCGGCCACCGCACTCTCCGCATAATCCCATGCCCAGGTCTCCAGCCCGCGTCGCGCCAGAAACAGCGCATTCCCGCCTCGGCCGCAGGCGAGGTCCAGCGCCCGGCCGCCGGCAGGCAGCCAATCCGCATGCGCCGCCAGAAAAGGCAGCGGTTCCGGCGCCAGCGCCTCTGCCTGCGCGTAGCACGCGTGCCAGCGCGCCCGCTTCTCGTCCTCTGCCATCATACCCGCTCAGTGCTCATACCGGATGCGCGGCAGCAGCTCGCTCAGATTGCAGGGGCCGTGCCGGATGTCCAGTTGCGGGATGACGATGGCCTCCATGCCGAGGCGGACGCCGCCGGTGGAACCAGGGAGGAGAAAGACGATGGTGCCATCGCAGATGGCGGCTTCGGCACGGGATTGGATGGTGCTGGTGCCGATCTCCTGAAAGGAGAGCATGCGGAAGAGTTCGCCAAAACCGGGGATGGGCTTGCTGATGAGGGGGGCGAGGGCCTCGGGAGTGACGTCGCGACCAGTGACGCCGGTACCACCGGTGGCGATGATCACGTCGATGGCGGGGTCGGCGATCCAGTCGCGCATTTGCGCGCGCAGGGTTTCGGCATCATCGGCGATGATCTGACGGGCGGCGATCCGGTGTCCGGCGTGGCTGGCGAGTTCGGCAATTTTGTCGCCGGATTTGTCGGTTTCCGGCTTGCGGCTGTCGGAAACCGTGAGTATGGCGATGGCGAGAGGTAAAAAGGCTTTGCCTTCGGGTGATTGCTGCGCACGGCTCACGGCGGTATTCCCTTTACAGGATGACGGAAAGTCCAGTATAAGAGGCTCCGTCCTACGGTCCAAGGGGCACGGCGTGCGGCGCTCATCATAGGCGTTGATATTCCGGACGCCGCCGGCACCGAAACAGTCCGCTTCTGACCAGGAGAGCGTCATGGATGTGTCCCTGCCAGCAGATCCGTACCATCCCCCCGCATCGAGCTCCGCGCTGGTGAACGGGGGCGGCTGGCAGCATCTCACGGCGCCGCGTCCGACGGACTGGGAACGGGCGGGGCAACTGGCGGATGACTGGGACTTTGCCCAGGATATCCTCGATCCCGATGAACGCTCCTGGCTGCGCCGCGATGGCGGGCACGTCTTCATCACCTTGCAGTTCCCCGTGAAAGGGGGTGACGCGGATGCGGATAGCTGGGAGCAACGGCCTCTGGGCATCATCCTGCAGGGGCCCCGGATTACCACGGTGCTGGCGCGGGAACTTGCGCCGCTGTCGCCTTTTTTCGGGCAACTGGAACATCTTTCCAGTCCACCGGAAAGTGTCGAAATTCTCGCCGCCATCCTCAAGATTCTGGCGCAAAGTTACGAAGACGCCCTGCACCAGCTCAATGCCGCCATCCACGATAACGAGCAGCAACTGGATTGGACCCAGAGCAACGGCGACTTTTTTACCCTGCTGGAGATCAGCAAGAGCCTGACCCGCTTCGAGGTCGCGCTGGTCGGCAATATTGCCACGGCATTCAAGATTTCCCGTCTGCCGGAAATCCGCGACGACCTGCCCGCCACCCGCCAGATCGATACTGCCCTGCTGGAACTGCAGGTAGCCCATGAACGGGCGCGGGTTTATGCCGGGACCAGCACCTCCATGATGGACGCCTACGCCGGCATGGTACAGAACAATATCAACCATGGTCTGAAGGTGGTGACGGTGCTGGCCATGATCTTTTACGTGCCCAGCCTGCTCGCGACGCTCTACGGGGTGAATACGACCCTGCCTTTTCAGAACACCCACTGGATATTCTGGGTGATACTGGGTCTGGGGACAAGCGTGTCTGGCGGGCTGGCATGGTTTTTCAGGCGGAAGGGCTGGATATGAACAGACGGACGGGCGCACGGAGGGGTCGGGATGCTGCACTGGTTTGACGAAAAAACGGATGCTCCGTTGGAAGTCACGGCGGATTTTCACTGGCCGCCGACCGCAACCTGGATTCAGGTGGTGGGCCCCACGACTGCAGAGCTGGATTTTGTCGCAAAGCACCTGCAGGTGCCCGACTACCTCTTTCAGGACGTTTCCGATGAGGACGAGCGCCCGCGCCTGGAGCGGGAAGGAGATATTGCGCTGATCATTCTCAAGGTGCCCGCGCCCATGCAGGCCGACGCCGAGTTGCGCTTCCGGACACTGCCCGTGGGACTCTGGTTGCTGCCCCACCAGATGGTGACGGCGAGCGCCCAGCCCCTGGCGCTTTGGGATGAATTGCGCGGGCAGCGCCAGCGGGGCAAGACACTGCACGTACGGGGGCTGCTGGCGGAGATTTTTCAGGCCATCGCCAGGGACTATCTGCGCGCCTTGCGCCTCATCAACGCCGAAATCGCCGCCACCGAAAAAATACTGCGCGACTCCCAGAATAACAACGAGTTTTTTCGGCTCCTCGCCCTCAACAAAAGCCTCATCCTTTTTTCTTCGGCACTCAAAGGCGACATCTCGGTGGCCCAGCAAACCCTGCGGCTGCCGCTGCTGAAACAGGACGAGGGCGATCTGGAAGATATCGCCGATGCCCTTATCGATCTGCAGCAGGCGCGGGACATGACCGAAATTTACGCATCCACCATTACCAACATGATGGATGCCTATGTCGGCGTGCTACAGAACAACATCAGCAACACCCTGAAAATCATCACAGCCTGGACCGTGGTCGTGGCCGCGCCCGCGACGGTGGCGAGCATTTACGGAATGAACGTGCCCCTGCCCCTGCAGCACTGGGCCTATGCGTGGCCCGTGCTCATGGGGGGCGGATTTGTGGTATCCGGCATGCTGTTCATGATTTTCCGCAAGAAAGACTGGATCTGAGCGCGCCATGGGCTGCCAGTTTTACGACAAGACCGCAGGCGCCTGGACAGTCGCCGAACACTATACGGCGGACGGCCTATTTCTGCTGACACCGGAGGCTGTTAATCGCTGCCCGCAACTGGAAGCGGTGCTGCAGCACTGCTCGGAACAACGTCTTTACTGCCAGAACACCGAGATCACCCTACGCCTCCCCGTGGCGTTGCTGGAGCAGGACGCACGATTTGGCACGGTGGCACGGATGGCGCACCTGACCCTGCACCATACTCCCCGAAGTCTCGCCATTCTGGGTGAAGAAGCGTTGATCCCTACGCTGCAGCGGGACTGGCTCGGGGATTTGCGGCACAGCGCCATGGACGAACTGCTGCAGCGCGTGCTGTTGAGCAGCATCTATAGCCACGAGCGGGTGGCGCGGGTGCTGGTGGAACGCCTGCAGGTGCTGCGCATGGCACTCAAAACCGCCATGGGTAACGTGGAACTACGCCAGATCGTGGTTCTGAATCGCGACCTTGGTGAACTGGTTATTGCCCTGCGGGAAACTGGCCTCATTCTGCGCGATGCGCTGCGCGCCACCGCCGGCGAGTCACCGGTCTACCCCCTGCTGGACGCGGCGTTACGTGAGCAACGCCGGATAGAGGATGGCGTGAATCTGATTCACCAGCGCTATCTGGCCGTGACGAACGCCTATAACGGCATCATCCAGAACAATGCCCATACTGTGATGAAAGTCATGACCGTATGGCTGGCCCTGCTGATGATGCCCATCGCTTTCATTATGCCCTGGCACATGATGACGCCTTTGCCCCTGGAGCACTGGCATTATCTCTGGTTCGGACTGCTCGCCTATGTCTTTGGCGTGACCTGGCTGTTCGCGCGCTGGGCCGGCAAGCACGGCTTTTTTTCCATGTGAGGGAGAGGACAGATTCATGATGCGCATCATCCGCGACTCCCTGCTGTCCGGGAACGCCAACCGGCGGAGCTGGATGGCATTGACCGACCCCTCCACCAGCGAACTGACACAGGCGGCCGCGACTCTGGACATCCCCGAGAGCTTTCTGCGCAAACGCCTGGAGGGCGAGGCATCACGCCCCCTGATCAAGGAAGAGCGGCTGATTTCTCTGCAATTCCAGGTACCCATGCCTGAAGCGGGCGTGGCAGGACAATTTACCCTGGTGCCCCTGAGCCTGTATTTCGTACCCGGTTATTTCGTCACCCTGGCCGAGCGCGAGATTCCCTTCCTGACCCGCCTGATCGATCCGCAGAAGCCGCGCAAGCGCTGGGAACTGGTCCTGCGCATCATCGCCGAAGTCACACGCAATTATCTGCCCACCGCACGCTCAGTAACCCGGGAGATGACTGTAGTGGAGCGGGACCTGCGCCAGGCCCAGCGCCATGATGTGGTGTACCGCGGACTGGATATCAACGACCGTCTGCTGGCGTTAGATCTGGGACTACTGCAACTCGAATACGTGGTCAGTGAAATCGCGCATTTTCTCCCCGCCGGAGACACGTTCCTGATGGAACTCCACGAAGACACCAGGGTGGAGCTGTCCCAGGTACGGGACCAGGTGGACAGTGACCAGGCGACCCTCAGCGAACTGCTGGAATCTTACGCCTATGTGGTGCACAACAATGTCAATCACCTGTTCAAATTCATGGCGGCATTGATCATTCTCGCAACGATTCCGCTCTTCATTCCCGGAGCGGTCGCCATGAACGTGCCCCTGGGACCTTTGCCGCACTGGCGTTACGGCTTTGCGGCGGTGACCGGGGGCCTGGTGCTGGTGGAGATGCTGACGGCCGGGGTGTTTTACCGCATGGGGTGGCTAAAGCTGGATTGAGGCAGACCGGGTTCATCCCATGAACATCCGCGCCCAACGACATGGTTCGGTCGGACCTGCCATGTCCTACCCCATCCCTGGGTCAAGGCGTTTCCGGTCTGGCCGCCCATTGCTCCAGTTCCGCCGCCAGCCCCAGATAGCGCTGGGCGTCACGCAGTCCGGTGATGAAACGACGGGGAATTCCCTCCAGACCTACCTGGGCACCCACGAGCGCACCCGTCAACATCGCGCGAGACATGTTTTGTCCGCCCCCGTTGATGGCGTGCAGTACGGCTGATTCATAATCTTCCCGGAAACGACTGGCCAGGTAGTAAGCCGCAGGAAGTTGGTGGTAAATGGCGCAGGGCATGCCGTAAACCAGACTCACCTTCCAGGCGGGTTCAATGACGATGTCAGGATCCGCGGCGGCCAGCGCGGCATATCCCGCCGTGAGCAGGGCGTCGGGCGACGTAAACTGGCCTACCCGCATCCTTTCGCCACCCTGCGACGGTGGCTGCAGGTGGCCTTGGGTAACCATGTGGAATGGCAGTGCTCCGCTGCGCACCTGCGCCATGAGCGTGGCGCCAATCTGCGGTGTCAACGCAGCGCCAGAGACCAACTGGGCCAGAACGGCGTTGAAAGCGACACTCATGGCGACGATGGCCGGATCGCGCTGGGTCAGGATGATGTTGCTACACACCGCCTCCGCCATTTTTCTCGGCTGCAGGGCATAAAAGGCAGCGATGGCAATGGCGCGCTCGGCACCCTCCGTCGTGTCCGCGTCCCCGGCACATTCTCCCCACGGGCGATGCTCTGGCACGCGCTTACGCCAGGCCTCCCGAATGGATTGATTGGTGTAGCCCCCCGGTCCCTGCATGGGCGTGCCGTCCAACTGCGGGAACAGTTCCGTATCCAGCCGATGGGTGAAATCGTCCTCCTCATAACCCGCGCAGCGCACCAACGACTCCATCAGCATGACCAGCAGCAGTCCGGTTTGCGAGATGTCGCCGGCACGCAGGCCACCGTGATAACGGTCGGGGCGCGGCGTGAGATAGTCGGTAATCCAGGGGCCACATTCCCGCCGCAGTTCGGCAAGGTCGTAGTACCAATGACACCCCAAAGCCAGCGCATCACCAATCAGGGCGCCCATCACGGCACCCGCTACGCGTTGCATGCTTCACCTCCTCCGTTATTTGAGTGCAGGACGGGTTTTGTGTCTTCCGCCCCATTATAGCAGCTCACGACAAGGTGGACCGTCTCCAGGCCGCCAACAGGCCCCTTATAGGGTTGGTCAGCAGCAACGCTAACTGAAAACGCCGTTTACACAAAATTCAGGACACCCTCCTTTCTAGGATCGCCTGGGAGTAGTTACCTGATAGTACCTACTTTACAAGATATACTGACTATCCTTACTCTTGGGCAATATTGGCCAATACGAGGAGACCATCATGAGCAAAATACTGGTGCTATATCACAGCCTCTGGGGGCATATCGAAACCATGGCCGGGGCCATTGCCGAAGGCGCACGGGACGTCTCCGGCGTGACG
>NZ_JABBDR010000221.1 GCF_018854495.1 Acidithiobacillus ferruginosus | reverse complement strand
ATGGGGGTGCTCCGGCAAGGTCCTGTAGAGAACATAGTGTGCAGTACCGCAGTGGCCCCGCCGGTGGGCTTGCCAGTGGCGAGGGATCAGGGCGTCGTCCCACTGCTCCGCAGCGGAGGTTTCCAGGTAGAGCCAGCCTCCCGCAGCAAGTGTCCGGTCCTCCCACAGCAGACGGGCCATCCGGGCTGGCCAGCCCTGGTCGAAAGGCGGGTCCGCAAAAAGGATATCGAAGGGCCTGGTACACTGTTGCAGGTACCCCAGCGCGTCCGTTCCCGCCAACTGCTGTGGCGCTACGCCGCAGGCGGCCAGATTCCGGGCCAGGAGCCGGCGATGCCCGGGGTCCTGTTCGACAAAAACGACTTCCCGGGCGCCGCGTGACCAGGCCTCCAGTCCCAGCGCCCCGCTACCGGCAAAAAGATCCAGCACCCGCGCCCCGGTCACCTGCCCCTCCAGCCAGTTGAACAGCCTCTCCCGTACCGCGCCGGGCGTGGGGCGCAGGCTACGGCCCGCCGGGGTCAGCAGGCGCCGCCCGCGATGACGCCCCGCGATGATGGAGACGCTCATGCGCAGCGGCCCGGCAGCGGGGATCGTCCCGCAAGGTGCGTGCCGGCATCCCGCGCATTGTTCGATTCCGCCCTTCGGTGGATAATGTAAAGATTCATGGCGTCTGAGGTCTGCTTAACCCAATGGTGTTCGACTGGTTCAAGCGTAACAAAAGCCTCCCTGCGGGGGAAACCTTCGCCGAAGAGGTGATATCCCCCGCTACTGTGGCGACTATCCCGGAAGATGCCCCCAAGGGACTTTTCTCCCGTCTTCGGCAAGGTCTGGCCCGCAGCCGGGAACAACTGGCCGGGGGTGTAGGGCGTCTGGTACTTGGTAAAAAGGTGATCGATGCGGATCTGCTGGAAGATCTGGAAGCCTTGCTGCTACAGGCGGATCTCGGTAGCGCCGCAACCCGGGAAGTCATGGACAGCGTCACGGAACGGGTGCGTCGCAAGGAACTCACAGACCCCGCCGCGCTCCAGGCGGCACTGCGCGAGTCGCTTCTGGATATTCTGCGTCCCCGCGCACAACCCTGGTCGCCCGAGAAGGGGCATTCTCAGGTGTTGCTCATGGTCGGTATCAACGGCGCAGGCAAAACGACCACCATCGGTAAACTGGCGGCACGCTGGAAGGCGGAAGGTTTCACGGTGGTGCTTGCTGCCGGGGACACCTTCCGCGCCGCTGCCGTCGAGCAGTTGCAGGGCTGGGGGAGGCGCGCGCAGGTGCCGGTGGTGGCGCAGGGTACGGGCGCTGACAGCGCCTCCGTGATTTTCGATGCGCTGACCACGACCCGCGCGCGTGGCAGCGACCTGCTCATCGCCGATACCGCCGGGCGCCTCCATACCCAGGGCCATCTCATGGAAGAGTTGAAGAAGATCAGACGGGTTCTCGGCAAACAGGACCCGGAGGCGCCGCAGCAGATCTGGCTGGTGCTGGACGCCGGGACCGGGCAGAACGCCCTCAATCAGGCGCGTCAGTTTCATGAGGCGGTGGGGCTGACGGGTATTTGCATCACCAAGCTGGATGGCACCGCCAAGGGGGGCGTGGTGGCGGCCATCGCCAAGGCCCTGCCCATCCCCATTCGCTACATTGGTGTCGGTGAGCAGGTCGAAGATTTACGTCCCTTTGACCCCGAATCTTTTGTCGATGCCTTATTTGCGGAGTCGAAGCCATGATCGAGTTCATCAACGTCACCAAGCATTACCCCGGACGACATCATGTCCTCCGCGAGGTGAATCTGCGTTTGCGTAAAGGCGAGATGGCCCTGCTGACCGGACCTTCCGGCGCTGGCAAAAGTACACTCCTCAAGTTGCTTTTGCGCCTGGAGGATGTCAGCCACGGGACGCTGATGGTCAACGGTATCGACGTCTCCACCCTCCGGCGCCGCCATATTCCCGCCTACCGGCGGCGGATCGGCGTGGTCTTTCAGGACCATAAGCTGCTGATGGATCGCGATGTGTTCAGCAATGTGGCGTTGACCCTGCAGGTGGGCGGCCTTAGTGGTCGGCAAGTACAAAGCCGGGTGCGGGCAGCGCTGGAGAAGGTGGGGTTGGGGAATCGCGCACAGGATTTTCCCGCGATCCTGTCCGGGGGTGAGCAGCAGCGGGTGGGTATCGCCCGCGCCATCGTCCATACCCCGGAAATTCTGCTGGCCGACGAACCGACGGGAAACCTGGACCAATCTCTGAGCACGGAGATCCTTGACCTCTTCCGCGACTTCCATCACCACGGAACGACGGTGCTGGTGGCCACCCATGACCAATCGCAAGTCAACCGCCTCGGCCTGCCGGTATTTCACCTGGAAAAGGGCCATCTGCACACGCCTGGGGAGGGCAACGCTTGAATCTTCATATTCGCCTGGAAGCCGCAAAAAATGCGCTGAACACGCTGATCAGACAGCCTGTGGCCACCTTCATGACCGTGTTCGCGCTGGCCATCGTTCTGGCCCTTCCGGTGGGTCTTTTCGCGACCCTCAACAATCTCCAGCAATTGCTGGGACATTGGCAGGATCAGGCGCAGATCTCTCTCTTTCTGCACCAGGAAGCTCCCGCCACCGAGATTCAGCACCTCCAGACCCTCCTCGAACGTGGCACCGGGGTGGTGAGCGTGCGTTATGTGGGCAAAGCCGCCGCCTTGACGGAGTTCGAGCACACCGCCGGCATGACGGCGGCCATCCAGACCCTGGGCGAAAATCCCCTGCCAGCCTCTTTCGTGGTTGAACTAAACCCTTTGGCCCAGAGTCCGTCGGCGCTGCAGACATTGGTGGCCTATTGGGGCCGGCAGCCGGGGGTCGCCAGCGCACAGTCAGACCTGGGCTGGGTGGCCCGTCTGCAGGCGATACTTGCGCTGGGTCAGCGCGCGGTCTGGATTCTCGCCGGATTACTCGCGGTGGGCGTGATTCTGGTCATGGGTAACACCATTCGCCTGCACATCGCCCAGCGGCGTGACGAAATCGATGTGGCGAGTCTGGTGGGCGCCACTCGCGCCTTCATCCGCCGCCCTTTCCTTTACCAGGGCCTGTTTCAGGGAGCAGTGGCCGGGGTGCTGGCCTGGATGATTGTCGCCGTCACGGTATCGGTCTTGCAGGGGCCTGTGGAACGGCTGGCGGAACTCTACGGGACCCACTTTCATTTGCTGGGTCTGAGTTCCGGACAGGGCCTTGTTCTCATCGCTGCCAGTGCGCTTCTCGGCTGGCTGGGATCCCGCCTTGCAGTCGGGCGGCACCTCGACCATACTTTTTCCTGAGGGCGGGCCGGTGGTTCCATATGCCGGGCGATGTGTCGTGAATCAGAATCCACCAGACGGAACGTGCGGCCGCGTTCAGAGTCCAAGTACGCGGGACGGTGCATGAGGATTGCCATGAAAGAACTTGCGATAGCCAGTAGAGATTTGATCAGCCCCGACGGGCTGGCGGGGTACCTGCGTTTTGTGAACGCCCAACCGCTGCTGCGGCCGGAAGAAGAACGTGACCTGGCCCGGCGCCTGCGCGATCACGGCGACGTGGATGCGGCCAAGGATCTGGTGCTCAGCCACCTGCGCTTTGTGGTACGGGTGGCGCGGGGTTATCGGGGATATGGATTGCAGGAAGCCGACTTGATTCAGGAAGGCAATATCGGCCTGATGAAGGCGGTGAAGCGCTACGACCCGGATCATGGCGTACGTCTGGTCTCCTTTGCAGTGCATTGGGTCAAGGCGGAGATTCACGAATTCATCCTGCGCAACTGGCGTATTGTCAAGGTGGCCACCACCAAGGCGCAACGCAAACTGTTCTTCAACCTCCGTTCCAGCCGCAGCCATACCGGCTGGATGAGCGGTGAGGAGAGCGCCGCCATGGCAGACGATCTGGGCGTTACCCAGGCCCAGGTGCTGGAGATGGAAGGGCGGATGTCCGGTTTCGACTACTCGCTCAACCTCGAACCGGATGAGGAACGGGAGGGCGGACGTGTCCTGGATCTGGCGGATCCCACCGGGTCGCCCATCGAGCAACTGGTGGAGCGGGACTGGGATCAGCAGCAGCACAAGGCCTTGCATACGGCGTTGTCGGCCCTGCCCCAGAGGGATCGCTACATCATTGAAAACCGCTGGCTGAGCGACGACCCCAAGACCTTGCAGGTGTTGGGCGATGAATTGGGCGTTTCGGCAGAACGGGTGCGGCAACTGGAAAAAAGCAGTATGGGCAAGTTGCGTCAACAAATGCTAACGACGGCGGCGGTAGCTTGAGCGCCGTACTGCTTTTTCACGTTGACGATGCCGGGCGCTGGCCTAATCTGCTGGCCAATCTGCGTAATGCCCAGACAGCGGCTCCGGCGCAAAGCCTGCGGGTCATCGCGAATGGTCAGGCACCCGTATCCCTCTGGGCAAAGGGGCACTGGCGGCGCGAGATCGAAGAGCGCATCAGTGCCGGGGTGCAGGTCGATTTTTGTGAAAACAGCCTGCGTAACATGGGGTTGAACCCTGACGACCGACCTGCGGGCAGCCAACTGGTCGCCGCCGGCATCATCGCCATTGCGGATGCCCAGGAGGCTGGCGCCCTCTACATCAAGCCCTGACCCCGCTGTACAGTTACCCCCGTTACAAAATATAACGGGACAAATCCTCGTCCTGCGCCAGATCTTTCAGACGGCTGTCCACATAGGCGGCGTCGACCTCCAGGGCCGTAGTGCTGCCGTCCGGTGCGACAAAAGCCACCTCTTCCAGCAGCCGCTCCATGACCGTATGCAGGCGCCGGGCGCCGATGTTCTCCACCCGTTCATTCACCTGCTGGGCAATTTCGGCGATACGCTGCACGCCATCCTGGGTAAAGTGTAAAGCCAGCCCGTCGCTGGCCAGCAACGCACTGTATTGCCGGACCAGCGCATTCTCCGGCTCCTGCAGTATCCGCACCAGATCCGCCGCACTCAGGGCCTCCAGCTCCACGCGGATAGGCAGGCGACCCTGCAGTTCCGGGATCAGATCGGAGGGCTTGCTGAGGTGGAAGGCGCCGGAGGCGATGAAGAGGATATGGTCGGTCTTCACCACGCCGTAACGGGTACTCACATTGGAGCCCTCCACCAGCGGCAGAAGATCGCGTTGTACTCCTTCCCGGGAGACATCCGAGCCCTGCTGAGTGCCAGAGCGCACCGCCACCTTGTCGATTTCGTCGATGAAGACGATGCCGCCGGACTGTACCCGTTCCAGCGCCAGGGCGCGAACTTCCTCTTCATTGACCAGCTTGGCGGCCTCATCGTCCGTCAACAGACGCTGCGCTTCGCTGACGGTGACCCGTCGTGTGCTGGTCTTCCCTGGCGCCATGTTGGAGAACATCTCGCGGAGCTGGTTGGTCATCTCCTCCATACCCGCCGGGGCCATGATCTCCACCCCGCCCTTGGGGGCGCTCACCTCGATCTCGATTTCCTGCGCATCCAGCTTGCCTTCGCGCAGCATTTTGCGGAACTTCTGGCGAGTGCCCTCGTCGCTGCGCGGTACGCTGCTGTCGCGCGGACCGGGAATGAGGATGTCGAGAATCCGCTCCTCGGCCAATTCCTCGGCGCGCTGGCGCAGCGCGACCTGCCGCTCGCTACGGATCATGTCGACGGCGGTTTCGGTCAGATCGCGGATGATGGATTCCACATCCTTGCCCACATAGCCCACCTCGGTGAATTTGGTGGCTTCTACCTTGATGAAGGGGGCATTGGCGAGTTGCGCCAGACGCCGGGCGATTTCCGTCTTGCCCACTCCCGTCGGCCCGATCATGAGGATATTTTTGGGGGTGATTTCCTGATGCAGCGGCGGCGGCACCTGTCCGCGCCGCCAGCGGTTGCGCAGGGCGATGGCTACCGCGCGCTTGGCCTCGGACTGGCCGATGATGTACTTGTCCAGCTCCTGGACGATCTCGCGGGGGGTCATTTCAGACATGCTCATAGCTCTTCGATCGTATGTTGGTGGTTGGTATAGATGCAGATATCGCCAGCGATGCCGAGTGCGCGTTCGGCGACTTCACGGGCGGGCAGATCGCTGTTTTCCAGCAGCGCGCGCGCCGCCGCCAGGGCGTAGGGCCCCCCGGAACCGATGGCGATGATGCCGTATTCGGGATCCAGTACATCGCCCTGCCCGCTGATGATCAGACTTTGTTTGTCGTCCGCGACGGCGAGCATGGCCTCCAGACGGCGCAGTACCCGGTCGGTGCGCCACTCCTTGGCGAGTTCCACGGCGGCCTTGGCCAACTGGCCGGGGTGGGCCTTGAGTTTGGCCTCGAAACGCTCCAGCAGGGTAAAGGCGTCGGCTGTGGCGCCAGCGAAACCGGTCAGTACACCGGGATCTATGCGGCGCACCTTGCGAGCATTGCCCTTCATGACCGTATTGCCGAAGGTCACCTGGCCATCTCCGGCCATGACCACGTTGGCGCCCCGCCGCACACAGAGGATGGTGGTGCCGTGCATTTGTTGCGAATCCGTCATGCTTTTCCCTCAAAGTGCTTCATGTCCTGGTCACCACGTCGCGACCGCGGGTGCGCCTGGTCGTAGACCCGCGCCAGTTGCTGATAATCCATATGGGTGTAGATGGCGGTCGTGCCAATACCCGCATGGCCTAAATATTCCTGCACCGCGCGCAAGTCGCCGGACGACTGCAGCAGATGGCTGGCGGCGCTGTGGCGCAGGGTATGGGGATGCAGCGACTGCCCGAGCCGCGCACCGCCGAGATTTTTGACCCGCACCTGAATGCTGCGCACCGTGAGCCGCTGGCCGCGCCGGTTGACGAAGAGGGCCATCTCGCCGCTGGCGGCCACGGCCGGTCGCGTCGCAAGGTAGTCGCGGAGCGCTGCCCAGGCGGGCTGTCCCACCGGCACGATACGTTCCTTGCGCCCCTTGCCCAGCACCCGTACCGTGCCCGCGTGGCGGTCCAGATCGCCCAGATTCAGTCCCGCCAGTTCGCTGACGCGCAGGGCGCTGGAGTACAGCAGCTCCAGGATCAGTTGATCCCGCAGCCTGGTGAAATCCTGCGGCGCCGCTTCGGCGTCGGATATGGCGGCAGGTTGCATCAGCAGGCGGGCCTGATCCACCGTCAGCCAGTCGGGCAGGCGCTGCTCCGCCCTGGGCATGGCGAGCCCCGACGCCGGGTTGCGCAGTTCGGGCGCATCCCGCTGCAGATGGCGATAGAGGGCGCGCAACGCCGCGAAATGTCGACGCAGGCTGCGAATGGACACCCCGCGGCTGCGCTCCGCCAGGAGGTAGGCACGCAGGCTGCCGCGATCGATCTGCGCGATCTCCGTCTGCCCGCGATGCAGCGAAAACCGCGCCCAGGCATACAGGTCGCGGCCATAGGCGCTGATCGTGGCCGGACTGGCCCTCCCGCCCTGCCGGAGCGTTTCGATGAATTGGGCAATGGCGGTTTCGATCAGCATGGGGCCAGGCAGCGATCC
>NZ_JABBDR010000220.1 GCF_018854495.1 Acidithiobacillus ferruginosus | reverse complement strand
ATCGCCGGCACCGGGGCAGCGGCTGACACGCCGGGCGCCATGGTAACTACCTTAGCGGAAGCCGCCGGATGTTTTGCCACCATAGGCGAAACCGCCGTGGTAGGCAGGCCCTGCACCTGCTGATGACTCCAGACCCACCAGGCGACCGCAATAACGCCTATCACGATCAATACGGAAAAAATCAGTACGCGTCGGCTGTAATCCAACAGCGGCCCTTCGCTGGTGGGCAACACCGTTTCCGACGGATGCAACCCCGACCCCTCATTGGAGGCATCATACGTCTTCAGCAGCGGTTCCGGATCCAGGCCCAGCAGCCGCGCGTAATTCTTCAGGAAACCACGCGCGAAAGCGGCTCCTGGCAGAGCCGTATAATCACCCTCTTCCAGACCCTTTACCTGAGCTTCGGTGATATGCATCCGCTCTGCGACTTGGCGAAGACTCCAGCCATGTGCCTCCCTTGCCGCCCGCAAGTCCTGAGAAGTTTCGTTTTCTGTTGTCATATCCATGGCGTATCGTCTCAACCGTTATGCAGCAGCAGTTGCTGCGCCTGCTTGCCTGCTGCGGAATAGGGCGAAGCAGTCACACAACGCTGCCAAAGGGACTGTGCCTGAGTTGTCCGCCCCTGCAGGGCGGCAATCCGCCCCGCCAGCAAGAGCGCGTCAGCGTTATCCGGCTCCTGCGCCAGAACCACCTGCAAATGGGCGAAAGCGGCATCTGCTTTACCGTCCTTATAATCCAATTCGGCAAGCATCAGCAGGGCTGGCGGATAGTTGGGTACCAGATAAAGTGCCCGGTTCAGGGCATCACGTGCCGCCGACAAGTCCTTGAGCCCTGCGTAGGCCTGTGCGAGGTTGGTCCAGGCGAACTGCGGCGTGCTGTATAGCGGATCGGACGTGGCCCGTTTCAGCTCGATAATCGCCTCGGCATAGTTGCGGGAGTTGATGAGAAATGCGCCGTAGTTATTGAGGTACTCGGGGTTTTTTGCGTCTATGGAGAGTGCCCGGCGAAAGGCGCTGCGGGCCAGATCACGCTGCTGCAACTGTTCGTAGGCCAGACCCATGACATTGTACGCATTGGCATAACGGCTGTTAGCGGCAATCGCCAACTGCAGTTCCCGGATCGCCTGCCGGGGATGGCCATTCTGCAAATAAGCGGCCCCGAGAGACGTGTAGATACCGGCCTTGGCTTTATCGCTATTGACGGGTGTCGGCCTGAAGTCTGAAGCGGAAGCGTTGGCCTTGTGTTCATGGGCAATATAGGCAGCCATTTGCTGATCGGGCGTCAATCCCGCTCCTTTGCCACCAAAAAGCCCACAGCCACTCAGCAGAAGTACGCCAGCCCCCAGTCCCAGAAGTCTTTTCATGAATGCACTGCCAAGGGAATACTGCGACGGCCGGCGCGCACCTGTCCGGCCAACTGACCACAGGCGGCAGCGATGTCGTCACCACGTGGCCGGCGCGTCACCGTCATTACGTTACCGCGCAGAATGATATCGCGAAAAGCATCGATGCGCACTTGCGGCGACCGTTTATAATCTGAGCCGGGAAAGGGGTTGAAGGGAATCAAATTCACCATGGCCGGGATGTCTCGCAACAAGCGGAGGAGTTCTCCCGCATGGGAATCGGCGTCATTGACACCCTCCAGCATCACATATTCAAAGGTGATGCGGCGTCGGGGCGGCAAAGGATAGCGGCGGCAGGCGGCGAGCAGCTCTGCCAGCGGGTAGTGGCGGTTTACCGGCACGAGAATGTCGCGGATTTCATCACGGCTGGCGTGCAAACTGATCGCGAGATTGACCGGGCCTTCGGCACCCAGTCGATCCATACCGGGCACCACACCTGCGGTGCTGACGGTAATGCGCCGCGCGCCAAAGCCGTAGGCATAATCGTCGCGCAACAAATCCAGCGCCGGTAATACCTCGCGCAAATTGAGCATCGGTTCGCCCATGCCCATGAAAACGATATTGGTGATCGCGTCCAGGCCCAAAAAATCGCGCGCCACCCGCACCTGCGCGATAATTTCATGGGTTTCGAGGTTGCGGCTGAGCCCCTGCGCGCCAGTAGCACAGAAACTGCAGGCCAGAGAACAGCCTACCTGCGAAGAGATGCACAGCGTACCACGATCTTCTCCGGGAATGAAAACAGTTTCTATGGCATTGCCATCGGGCAACCGGAGCAGCCATTTGCGAGTGCGGTCCGCCGCTGTCTGATCGGCGATAATTTCCGGCGTGTCGATGCGGGTTTCTGCGGCGAGGCGAGCGCGAAGGGTTTTACTGATGTTGGTCATGGCCGCGAAATCCGTCACCTGACGGGTATGCAGCCATTGCAAAATCTGGTTGGCACGAAAGGGGGACTCTCCCCAGGTACGCAACAACTTAGCGAGGGACTGGCGACCCAGTCCCAGCAGGTGTGGCCTTTCGGCCGGAGCAACCACCAAAAAATCGCCCATCATTCAGTGCGCAAAAATCTCCCGTTGACCAAAAAAGTAACTGATTTCCCATGCCGCAGTCTCGGCACTGTCTGAACCATGCACGGCGTTGGCATCAATGCTGTCGGCAAAGTCGGCACGAATCGTTCCTGCAGCGGCATCCTTGGGGTTGGTAGCGCCCATCAGATCACGGTTTTTGGCGATGGCACCCTCACCTTCCAGTACCGTAACCAATACCGGACCGCTGCTCATGAAGTCGCACAACTCGCCGTAAAAAGACCGGGCCTGGTGCACCGCATAAAACCCACCCGCGTCATCGCGACTGAGGTGCAACATCTTGGCGGCTGCGATGCGCAGCCCCGCCTTCTCGAAGCGACCAAGAATGGCACCGATGGCATTTTTCTGAACGGCATCGGGTTTGATAATGGAAAGGGTGCGCTCAACAGCCATAAGATCCTCAATGGGGGTAAAAGTCAGAGTGGCCATAGGCTAGCATTCTGCGTATTCGCTGGCAATCCGGCGCATTGACATCCGGCGCGCCGATGTTGATGTCAGGACCGTGTCAGATCTAAGCCTGCAACTGGGCGACGGAAGGCTGGTCGACTTCCTCGAGGTCCCAGCCCATCCGTCGGGCTCCCCGTTATGGATGCGTTCATCCGGTTTCATCCACTTCACCTCCGTTGTCCCATCCGATGGAATGCACCTCGCCCTGTTCGGGTCGGCTGGCCATCTGCAATAACAGAGATAATGCGTCGTCGCGGGATGGATCGAGATAATAATGCGCCGATTCCCTCTTAAACCAGGTATCCTGGCGCTTGGCCAGTTGGCGGGTCGCCGCCAGTGCCGCCTGGTAAGCCTCTGCGGCGTTGCAGAGGCCGTCATGCCAGGCGAAGTATTGGCGGTAACCCACGGCGCGCATGGCGGGTAACTCCGGCGCGTAGTGACGCGCGCTCAGGTCGGCAATTTCGTCCAGAAATCCCTCGTTCAGCATGACGTCAAAGCGCTGAGTGATACGCTGATGTAACCAGCTTCTTGGCGGACGCAGGATGATTTTGCAGAGCGGGCCGGGGAATGTACCTTGCCAGTGGCGTGCCCCGCTGATCGTCTGCCCCGAGCCGAGGATGATTTCCAGGGCGCGTTGAATGCGTTGCCGGTCATGGGGGGCGATACCCGCGGCGGTCTCCGGATCCAGGGTCGCGAGGCGCTGGTGTAGTGCGGGCCATCCCGCCGTCTCTGCTAACGCCATCAGACTCTGGCGCAAGGCGGGATCGGCGGGGGGTAACGTATCAATACCACACTCCAGCGCGCGAAAATACAGGCCCGTGCCGCCGACCAGCAAGGGGATGCGACCGCGTTCCCGCGCCAGCGCAATACAGCGCAGGGCATCTTCCCGAAACAGGCCCGCCGAATAGGGCTCGTCGGGCTCCCGGATATCGACCAGCGCGTGGGGATATTGCTGGCGCAGGGCGAGGCTGGGTTTGGCACTGCCGATATCGAAATGACGATATGCCAGCAACGAATCGACACTGATAATGTCTATGGGCAACGCATCGGCAAGGCTTACGGCCAGTTCGGTCTTACCGCTGGCCGTCGGACCCATCAGAAAAATGGCAGGAATCATCGCCCGCGGAGAAAGAGCCGATCGAGATCGGCCAAGGAAAAATGCACTACCGTCGGTCGCCCATGATTGCACTGCCCGAAACGCGGGGTGGCCTCCAGTTGGCGCAACAGGCTGTTCATCTCTTCGAGATTGAGGCGGTGGTTTGTCTTGATGGCGGCACGGCAGGCCATGTCGGCGAGGACGGCGTCACCATCTCCCTCGGCCCAGGCGGGCTCTTCCGCAAGAATATCAGCGACAATCTGCCCATAGGTGGCGGCCGCGATAGCTTTGGGGGCCGCATGAATGGCCAGGGTACCGGGACCGGCAACACTGATTTCCAGCCCGGCGGCTTGCAGATCGGCCTGTCGTTTGCCGAAGCGCGTCATTTGCGCCGCGGTTACATGCACGTATTCAGGAATAATAAACACCTGCTTCTCATTCTGTTGAGACCTATTCTTCATCTTCTCGTAGAGGATGCGTTCATGAGCTGCGTGCTGATCGATGAGAATCATCCCCTCGCTGTTCTGGGCGAGGATGAAACGTGCGTGAATCTGCCCGATGGCCTGTCCGAGGGGGTAGTTCGGGGCCAGTTCCTGGGCAGGTGCCGCTGGCAATTCAGGGGGTGGTACGGAAGTCATCACCGGCGCCACTAGATGTTCCCAATAGGCCCCGGCACTCTCCTGCACAGCAGCGTTCAGCGACCGCTGAGTCGGGACGTAAGCAGGACTTTTGGTAGCGGTCGGGCCTTGGGAGAAAGGCTGGAGCGGAACGGTCACCCGTGGTTGCGCCCCGCCCTGCTCCGCAATCACCCGTCGCAAAGTATGAAAAAGAAAATCGTGTATCTCGCGGCTGTCGCGAAAGCGTACCTCCGCCTTGGCGGGATGTACATTAACATCTACCCGCCCGGGCGGCAGCTCCAGGTAAAGCGCATAAAGGGGGTGACGGTCCTGAAAGAGCACATCGTTATAAGCCGCACGCAGGGCATGGGAAACCACCGGATCACGCACCGGACGACCGTTAACGTAAAAATACTGTTCATCTCCGCGGGCGCGGTTGTAGGTGGGCAGGCCCAGCCAGCCGCTGAGAGACAAGCCGTGATCCTCCTGTTCGATATACAGCGCATTGGCCAGAAAGCCTTCCCCCATTATGGCGGCCACTCGCGCTGCCCGACTTTCTGCATCCGTTGCCGTGGGAAATTGCACGAGAGAACGGCCATTCTGAATGAGCTGAAAAGCCACCGGGAAGTTGGCCAGCGCAATCTGACGCAACACCTTTTGATTGCGCGACAACTCGGCAGCCGGACTACGCAGAAATTTACGCCGTGCGGGCACGTTAAAAAAGAGATCAGCCACACGCACCGTGGTTCCTGGTGCCCTGGCTGCGGGCTCCAGAGCGGCAGCCATGCCCCCCGTTACCTGCAGCCGTGCCGCCTGATTCTGGCTGCGCGCCCGCGAGAGGAGTTCCAGGCGCGAGACGGAAGCGATCGCTGGCAAGGCCTCACCGCGGAAACCCATGGTCTGGATCGCCTGAAGGTCTTCCCAGGTGGCCACTTTACTGGTGGCATGGCGCTCCAGGGCGAGGGGCAGATCTTCGGCCAGGATGCCGACACCATCATCTTCCACACTGAGCAAATCCATCCCACCACCCTCCAGATGGATGGTGATCCGCGTGGCTCCGGCATCCAGGCTGTTTTCCAGAAGCTCTTTAAGGATGGAGGCAGGACGTTCCACCACCTCGCCGGCGGCAATCTGATTGGCCAATGTTGCATCCAGGCGCTGCACGCGGGGTGCCTGTTCATTCGCCATGGCAGATTTTCCGGGTGGACGCGGGCGTTAAGAAAATGGTCCAGTCCTGAACATGGGGCTGATGCCCCAGCCACTCCAGACGGTGACTGCCGTTGTCCAGAATGCGGAGGGCGAGTGACAAATCGGCAGGGGGCAGGAAACCCGCACCCCGCTCCGGCCATTCCACCAGCCACAGGGACGGTTCTGTCAGATAATCACGGATACCGATAAATTCCAGCTCCTCCGGCTCTTGCAGACGATACAAATCAAGATGCAGAGCCGGTCCGATCCGGGTCGGATACTGTTCCATCAGGGTATAGGTCGGGCTTTTGATGTTCTGGGTAACGCCCAGCGCCTTTAAGATAGCCTGCGCCAAAGTGGTTTTACCGACCCCCAGATCACCCTCCAGATAAATCACCGCAGGGATATGAATGCGCTGGGCAAACCGTCGCCCCCAGTCCCGGCAGGCTTCTGCATCTGCAAAATCCCAGTGCATCCGGTACCCGGTTCAGGGTTTCAGCAGATGCTGAAGAATATCCGAGCGACTGATGATACCCAGCAACAAACCGCTGTCATCGACCACCGGCACCGCATGTACATCCTTACGCAGCAACTTCTCGGCTACCGCGTCTGTATCCTCATCGGGGGCTGCGGTAACGAGGTGAGAGCTGGCCAACTGACCGGCGGTT
>NZ_JABBDR010000022.1 GCF_018854495.1 Acidithiobacillus ferruginosus | reverse complement strand
GCGTCCTTTTCAATTGTCATAGGTTCAGTCGCTCTCACTCTTGACCCAATTGCCATCACATGCAGTGACGGATGGTTTGACTGCTTCGTTACGGCTAACCATCAAAAGGAGTTCGGCGTATTTGGCCACAGTAGCGGGACCGTCCACCTCCCAGGTCGGATCTGGAATCCAATCTTCACCGCAGCACGACACCAAAGACGCTGTTAAAGCTATAGGCCGCGCTGATTATTGCCAACAGACACCAAGTTCATCGTCCCGAAGTGGATAATCTTACATCTGGTTCGAATATTTTTACATGCGGCAAATTGTCGCACCCCCACCGTTTTGCAATGCCTCGTTAGGCGA
>NZ_JABBDR010000219.1 GCF_018854495.1 Acidithiobacillus ferruginosus | reverse complement strand
ACAAAGAAGGGGGCGGTAATTGTGCTACGATTTTAGCCATCGCCTTATATTGTGCTTGATAATGGCGGCCTCGCCCTGCATCCGATTCCGCCCACCGAAGAAGATCAATATAAGACGCTTGCGACTTCAATGGGAAAGTATAGATCAGGTCAGGGCGTGACAGATATATCTTGGACAGCATAGCCCATGCTTTTTTGTATGAGGAGTCTTTGTCGATAGAAGATAATTGATCTGGATATGGTAATTCTGGCCGCGGTTGTTCTGGTGTTGCAAGATACCCATTTTAATATAAATTGCTATCTGAGACTCGAACACTGGCGGGAAGATTCCTATACACCTGTGCGATTGGTGTGAATAGCTTGTGCTTCATAGCGTTACCAAGCTCTTCCATAGCAGAAGACTGGGATGGATAACATAAGACATTTTCCATCTCACCATATTGCTGATTTAACATGTTCAAGCCTGGGGTTACCCACGATGCGTACAGTGCGACTGAAACAACAATACCAGAAGAGGCCAGCAGGCGTCTTATAGGTTGTTGCCCCACTGATGAAATCAACGCTATGTAGAGGGTCGACAAAATCAAAAGTGAATAGATCGTGTATCGTCCAGATAACGCTTCCCCGATGCCCATAGATACTCTGCTCAACCCAGCGGCAGCAGCGGTCGCGAGCACAAACACAGAAATATATGTCAATATTTTGTCGTTTTTTCTTAAACTAATAACGAATAGCGACATCGCCATTGCAATCAAAACACAACCAAAATAAAATGCTTGCGATAGATTATGACCAGCATTCCCAACAAATGAAACCGCGTACTCCACGTATTTTATCGGGTGCGAATAGGCATATGCGTGAGATGCCTTGCCAATTAGCGTAGGCTCATAATGAAGATAGATAAAATATATATAAGAAATCACTGCCGCAACCATTGACCATAGAAAGGAGAGGCGAAGTTTTTTAGATAAAGCCAAATAAATCAGACCAACTGGAAATACTATCAACCCGCCAGCCCCGGTAAAAGACGCAATAATAGCCAGAACGCATGCTGTAACAAATGAAACGTATCCGCGGAATGATATAAGAAACGCCAGAGACAGAACAGAGAGCAACAGCTGCCAATATTGTTGCATTGAAGCCATTGCAAATGAGATTTGGGTGCTCTGCGAAAGCGTCAACATTAAAAAAGGTATGGGAATGAGCTCGTAAGTCTTAAGCTCTTTCATTTTCGCGATGTAAAGCATCACACTCAACAAACAAAACAATCCAAGCAATCCAATAAAATCCAGATATATAAAATCAACTTTACCAAAAAGATAAACATCTGCCAATTCTATGATGCGACCAAAAACAATTCTATGTTCGTTATGCTGACGGAAAAGCAGGATTAGTTTTTGATGTAAATTGCTGTCATATAGAAACTGAAGCAACCAACCCAACACAGAATCGTAATCATCCCAATATGGCATATTTACTGTGTATTTAAGGAACGCCCAGATATATACAAATAGTGGTACTGACATCACGAAATAACTTAATCTGGGAATGGCGAAACCACCACAAACTGGCCCATATTTATTGGTTCCTTCCTCCCGTTTAGATTTGCATTCTTTAAACAGATTTACATCAAGCATTGACCATCACTCCATTTCCAGAAAGATAAATATTTATCAGGTTACAGCTTTGTGCGTTTAAAAACTGATTCCGGGGTCATTCGGATAACCAACATAATCCACCGCCAGAACCACGGAAGATAGACTACATCGTTTTTATTTTGAATGGCTCGATAGATGCCTTCGCCGATTTCCTCAGGAGAGGCCCACAACTTACCCTTGCGAAAGCTTGCGGTCATTGGCGTATCCACGAACCCAGGCTTAATGGTGATAACTGTCACCCCAGAGCGATAGAGGCGATTCCGTAGGCCTTGCAAAAACGTGGTGACAGATGCCTTTGCTGTTCCATATACGTAGTTGCTTTGCCTACCCCGATCTCCCGCTACGGAAGATACGACAACTATTGTGCCATGTTTCTGTTCTTCAAAACGATTGGCCACATGGGTCAGCAGCGAAATGACACTGAGACAGTTGGTTTGTAACTCCTTCAGCGTTTCATCGAATGACGCCTCACAAGCCTTTTGATCGGAGAGCGTGCCGTGAGCGATGAGGATGGTGTCCAGCTCTCCCATCGTGGTCTCTGCCTGACTAATCAGATCCGCATGCTTGGCCGTATCGTTAACGTCCAGAACCATAGTCTCTACCTGGGTAGCACCACGGGTTTTCAGATCGCTGGCCATCGCAGTCAACCGCTCCTGATTACGTGCGACAAGGTAAAGGCGATCCCCATCATGTGCAAAACGCCGGGCTGTAGCTTCGGCGATGGCTGACGTTGCCCCGATAATTAATATATGACGCATTCTTATGTCCTCATCACGCGTCGCCAAAAAGATGACGAGAAGCGTGGGTCGATGTAGCGCTGAAACTCCTCCCAGCGGGGAAAATATTGCCGAAAATGGTCCCCAGACATCCTGGCATCCTTGGCTGGGTATACTGCCCCACCAGAAGACGCGACGATCTTATCCAGGTTGTTCAGCAAGTCCATGGTGCGTTGTCCTTGATTGGGGAAATCCAGAGCCAGGGTTGCGCCCGGTCTAGGGAAAGAGAGAAGCCCAGGCGAGCGCCGATCTCCAAACACTTTGAGTACGGCTAGAAATGATCCGTTTTTTGCCGCAGCGATTGTCTCCAGCAGGGCTCGTATAGATTCCTCAGCTGAGCCCGGAGGAACGACGCATTGATACTGGAGAAAACCCTGACGACCATACATCCGGTTCCAGTGAAGTATGCCGTCCAAGGGATAGAAAAATGGCTCGTAGTGGGTAATGGCCCGGTGCATCGCGGCCATCTGCTTGCGATAATAGAGCGTGTTGAAGGCTCTCAGGGACCAAGCGTTTACCAGCGGAAACGGTGGCTCTATTGGAAAGGTATGCGTTTTCCCGGGCGGGGAAGGCGGCCTCTTTTGCGGAGCTGCGTGATTCCCCCGCATGAAGAAACCGCGCCCCAAAGATTTTCCACGGGCCAGGCAGTCGATCCAAGCCACAGTATATTCGTAATCCCGATCCGATTCTTCCGACAAATCAAAAAAGGCCTCCAGGTTTGCAAACCGGATCGTCTCGGAATTCACCCCTGGATTGGCTATGGGCCGGAGCTGGATCTCTGCCCACAAGATGGCACCGGTCAAACCCAGACCACCAATGGTGGCATGAAAGAGTTCTGCATTTTCCGTAGGTGAGCACAGCACAACACCCTGATCCGACCGTCGCAGTGCTAAACACAAAACATGCTGCCCGAAGGTGCCAGTACGGTGATGGTTCTTGCCATGCACGTCGTTGGCTATAGCGCCACCCACGGTTACAAAACGGGTGCCAGGAGTCACGGGGAGAAACCACCCTATAGGCACAACCAGTGATAGAATATCAGCCAGCAAAACCCCTGCTTCACAACGCAGAGTGCCCGTCGAGCGATCAATGTTCAGCACTCGGTCAAGGCCGCGCATGTCCAGCAGCGCACCCCCATCATTCAAGCAGCTATCCCCATAACTGCGACCATTACCATACGGCAGCACGGAATGGGAACCGCCAGGCAGATCCTCATCTGTCCAATGAGCGCGATAGACGGCTGCAGGCGTTGCCTTGGGATAACGGCCCCAGGACGCGTAGACCACCGTCATATGGCTGCGAGCCAGAGGAGTCCACCGATGACCGCCGCCACAGCCCAACTACCCTTGTCTTTCGCCGCAAACACCACGGGATCATCGTGCATTCCGCCGCGATGGGCAATCAACCAAATACGGCTGATCCAGTAAAGCAGTATGGGACTTACCAGCCACAAGAATGCCGGATGCTGATATAGAACTTTCACTTTGTCACTGTTGATATAGAGCGCAGAAACCAAGACCGCCATAAAGCCACAGGCCACGCCGAAACCCATCAGCATCACGAGGTCTTCCACATGATAGCCACGACCATGGGTGGTCAACTGACCGCGTTGTTTAAGGGCCAGCAGTTCAGAATAGCGCTTGATCAGTGCCAAGCTAAAGAACAGGAAGATGGAAAACGTTAGGAGCCAGAATGACGGCCCTATTTGTGTTGCCGCCATGCCCCCGATGATGCGAATGGTATAGAGGCCTGCCAGCAATAGGGCATCGAGCAGCACGACGGCCTTGAGCCAGAAGGAATAGCTGACGGTGAGAAGATAATAAACCACCAGCACGATCACAAAATCGGTGGGCAGCCACAAGACGGCAATGGTAAAGGCGGCAAGCAGCAACAAGGGGATAAGGGCGATCCCCTGGACCATGGATAGATCTCCTGACGCAAAAGGTCGAAGCCGCTTTCGTGGATGTAGCCGATCCGCCGACAGGTCAAGGAGGTCATTGAGCAGATAGACGCTGGAGGCACAAAGTGAAAAACTGATGAACGCCAATAATCCATTCGCCCATAAACTGACATTACTGATCTGGTGGGCCAGCAGCATGGGAATAAAGACCAGGATATTTTTCAGCCATTGATGCACACGTAATGCTTTCGCGTAGGTTTTTAGGCTCGGGTGACGATCGGTGAAGGTTTGGGAGATGGGGCACTCATTCCTAGCGCCTTGAAGAACCCCCGGGCCAGGATTCACCACGATAGCCTGGCGAGCCATCCCCCAGACAGGCACGTCTGCTCGACTATTGCCTGCATAGTCAAAACCTTTTATGCCATAGTGTTTAACGAGAATATCTCTTTTTGCTCGACCGGCAAGGTTTATACCCTCTTCTGTGGCATGCACTTTGGTGAAAACTCCCAAGTGCTTTGCTATGCCATCTGCAAACTTGCGGTGTGATGCCGTAGCCAAAACTAAAGTTCGGCCAGTTGCGTGTTCTTTCCGTAAAAACTCTACAAGCCCGGATTGATAGGGTAGCGTTTGGACATTCAGGTCAACGCGGTTCGCGATTTCTTCCTTGAGTACCGATTTGCCACGCAACAACCAGATCGGAACAAAAAAAACCAACCATGGCCTTTGCTTGATAAGTATAAGAAGAGACTCTATCAGTAAATCTGTACGAATCAATGTGCCGTCAAGGTCTACACACAGCGGGATTTTATCGTCTTCCAATGGGCACCGTGTTTTGCGTTATAAAGATTGATTATTATGTGCGGCGAGAACTTAAGACAATTTGCATCAAATTGTCTTGTGGCCGCTGATCCAGGCTGGGCGGATGGCCTGATTTTGCTGGGTTCTCCGCCTGCCGGTGAGGAGCTATTTTGAGACAAAACGATGAGG
>NZ_JABBDR010000218.1 GCF_018854495.1 Acidithiobacillus ferruginosus | reverse complement strand
GGGCAACCGCCGTGTTGTGTGCCATCATGGCACACCGGCATCACTAAAGGGCCTGCATCATGACCAGGATTCTTGTTTTACAGCATCATCCGAAAGAAGGGCTGGGAAGCCTGCACGATATTCTTGCGGCACAGGGGCATCGAACGGACGTACACCGCCTCGATCTGGGCGTGCCGGCTCCCGATGACTTGGCCGACTATGGCGCCTTGATCATCATGGGTGGACCCATGAGCGTCCACGATACGGACCGGTACCCGTGGCTGCTCACCGAGCAACAAATCATTCGGCGGGCAGTGGTCGAAGAATTCCCCGTCCTGGGACACTGCCTCGGCGGGCAACTGATTGCCCAGGCGATGGGCGGCCAGGTAACCCCTAATCCGGATGGCCCGGAGATCGGCTGGTGGCCCGTCACCAAGACCCCGGAAGCAATAATGGGTAGCACGTGGTTAACAGAGCTTCCCGACACGTTTACGCTCTTTCACTGGCATGGCGAGACCTTTTCCCTGCCATCCGGTGCGGTGCCCCTGCTTTCCAGCGACCTTTGCGCCCAGCAGGCCTTTGCCATCGGCAAGCACTGCCTGGCGCTTCAAGGCCACCCGGAGGTCACTCCCACCACGGTGCAAGCCTGGACGGAAAGCATGGCGGATGACTTGCAACAAACCGGTGCGGGCGTACAGAGCCGTCAGACCATTCACGACCATCTGGAGCGCCGATGTGAAGCGTTGCTGGCCAGCGCTGCGGCAATCTACCGCCCGTGGTTGGAGCAGTTGCGCTGACCGTTCAGGGCCGCGCAATGGCCTGCCCTACATACTGCCCTATCCAGTGCTCGATCTCTTCCACCTCACGGAGGTGCCCATACAGACCAATACGTGCTGAAAACTTCGTCACCGCAGCACCCTTGGTTTGCAGGGTGATCAGGATGGCGTTACCCTCTGGATCGTAGCCATGCACTTCTACGGTATCGGGATTGATCTGTTTGGATCCGGTGAACTGCATCCCCGCCTGGGGCAGCGCCCTCTCAGCCGCTGCCGTGACGACGCTGAGCGATGCCGGGTAAAAAGTATAATACGGTACGGGGTTGACTTGCGGAGCCCAACTGGCGGTGCAGCCACTCAGCCCAAGAGCCAGCACCAAAGAAGCTACTGCAAGGCGTGAGGATAAGGTCATGGCATTCTCCATAGCGAAATTATGAGGCTGGTCCGGGGTGAACCCGGCTTTCCCATTATACGGCAAAAGACCGCGCAGGCGATTCCTTCGGGAAGGGACTCACCCTGACGGCGCCCCGCCACCGGAGCAGTCGGCGCGATCGACCGGGCCGTGGGAGTGTACCCCATTCACCACACTGGCATACCTGTGGAATTTTGCATCATAATGAGGCGTAACTGGCTCAAGGCGATATGAGGAGAGGATGACCATGAACACTGCACGCTGGTTAATGATTGCTGCACTGCCCCTGACGCTTGCGGGCTGCGCGAATAATCCCTACGCCACCAACGGCACCACGGCCAACACGGCGGGCGGTTCCCTGCTCGGCGCCGTCGCGGGCGCGGTCATCGGGAATCAAACCGGCTCGCCGCTGGCTGGTGCCGCCATCGGTGCCGGGCTGGGCGGACTCGCCGGTTACGGCCTTTCACATAGCCAGCAGCAGCAGCCGGCGCCACAACCCGGCTATTATGCCGCGCCACAAGGTAATGCACCTTGCCCCGCCGGCTATGTGTGTACGCCAACGGCCCCGCAATACCAGCAGCCACCCGCCTGCCCACCAGGATATACCTGCTCCCCGCAATAAGCGGAAACCAGAGCGGGTAGCCCCCTCCGGCACCCCCCTGCAACCCATGCAGGGGAGACCGGAGGGACGGTACGCTTCCTGTGTACCGGAGCCGCGCCGGCAATCTCCACGCTAAAACCGATATGGCCCATGGCGGTGAAGCCCCAACAGTACAGGCTCGTTTGCTGGCATTTTTAGTCTACAGCTTGAGGATAAACAGCCAACCCCTAGCCTTACTTGAACTTTTCAAATACTATGGTCTAGAATATAGGGGTATTTCCAGACGGAGACCGCGCATCGGCAAACGTCCAGAACGGTTCCGACCAGGGGGAGACATGCGCGTACGGTTCCATCTGCGGCTTTTGAGGCTGGGGGCTTTTGGCCTTGGTGCCGCAGCACTAGCGGGTTGTGCGAGCATGCCTGATCATGTTGCCGGCCCGCCGCGCAATAGCTACGGTTCGGCCATGGCGAGCTCGGGATATTCTACCGGACAGGACTGCTTTGCCACCACGCCCGACCTGAATGCCGCCTACAACCAGCCTTATGAAATCAACGGTCGCTGGTACCACCCGCTACGCGGTGACGCGGATTTCTCTGAAAATGGCATCGCCTCCTGGTACGACCGGCAGTCGTCCAGCGATGTGACCGCCATGGGTACCGCCTTTCACGCCCGGCAAATGACTGCCGCGAGCCGGACATTGCCACTACCTTCGTGCGTGCGCGTCACCAACCTGAAGAACGGGCGCAGCATCGTCGTCCTGGTGGACGATCGCGGCCCCTTCGTGAGCGGCCGCATCATGGATATGTCCTATGGTGCCGCCAGCCGGTTGGGTATGCTCAGCCGAGGCACGACACCAGTACATATTCAGGTGGTTCCCAGCAGTCCGGCACCTGGTGCACCGCTGCCCAGGGTGCTGCCCGTGGTCCAACGCAGCGTGCCCGGAACGGCACCCGCACCGGTCCTGCAAGCGCCGACGGCGATACCGATACCCGCCTATACCGCTCCCTCCACTGCCAACGCCAGACTGACGGCGGTAGTGGACGACACTTTTGCCAGCGGTCCGGTTCGCGCCATGCCTGCCGCCGCCCGCAGGGTCCCGCCCGCTCCCGTTCTACCACGGGGGGGGGCCACCGCCCATACATTGCAACAGTGGCGGCAGACGCCGCGATCCGCGCAAATCTATCTGGAAACAGCGAGCCCCATGCAATTGCAGACCGCGGTTCGCGAGCGCAGCAAGCTGCAGGATTTCGGCATAAGCACCGCGCGGATGGTGCCGGTATCCTCCACGACCGGGGGCGGGCTGTATAAGATCAAGATCGGTCCCATGGCCCCCACCGCCGCCCCGGAAGACTACGCGGCCAGCCTGCGACGCCTGCGCCTCGGTACCTTTGTGGTCAGCGAGCAGGAGGGTTAAAGGCGTCGGCGCTCAGCCTGCGCAGGGGTGGTTCCCTCCGTTCGCCGAGAATGGCCCAGACAATCAGAGCGATCCAGGCGATGCCCGACCAGCCGAGCACGATGTTCAATATCAGCACCCACAGAAAATGCTCGTGGTGGCGCGCGGCGGCGATGATGCTGGGGATAAAATAGATAAACAGACCGAGTATGGCAGCCAGCAGCCATACCACCATGTGCAAAAACAGCGCCGCGACACCCAGTGCGATCAAGGCAAATATGGCAATGCTTATGGCGATCAAAGCACTCAAATCTCAGCTCCTTCCGCCTTCGCGGTAAACAATTTACTGATAATGGCATCTCCTGCCAGATTCTCACCGCTCAGGGCCAGCGCCAGCAGTTCCCCGCCCAACACTTCCGGAGAGATGATGAGATCGACCCCGATCTGTCGTAGACGTTCCAGATGCTTACCGTTCTGAACCGCCGCCACGGTTTTCCCAGGAACACTCAACTCTCTCGCCGCGAGAATGATAAAGGCATTTTCACTGTCATTCGCCCGCAATGCGAGCACTCCCAGGGCATACTGGGCTCCCGCCCTACGCAATACATCCAGGTCCGTTGCATCACCGATCATGAGATCTTCCGTGGCCATCCAAAGTCGCTCCGGTGGCACCGACACCAGCACCAGCGCCGACAAATGCCTGGCGCGCAGCGCGCGGTA
The DNA here is from genome assembly GCF_018854495.1 of Acidithiobacillus ferruginosus. Classification (GTDB taxonomy): domain Bacteria; phylum Pseudomonadota; class Gammaproteobacteria; order Acidithiobacillales; family Acidithiobacillaceae; genus Acidithiobacillus; species Acidithiobacillus ferruginosus. The sequence goes on along the minus strand of NZ_JABBDR010000218.1, from coordinate 3,094 downwards.
GGTATTCTGGGCCAACGCATTATCCCCGATGATCAGATAGTGGCTACGGTGACTGCGCCGTTTTTCTCCCATGAGCAGACGCTGCATCCTGCCGTTGAGCAACGGTACGACAACCGCGGAAATAGAGGTTGCGAAAACGGTGATGCCCAGGATGATGATGGAGATGACAAAAATCCGGGCGTCTTCGCTTTTCGGCACGATATCTCCATACCCGACGGTGGACATGGTAACCACGGAGAAATACAGGGCATTCACCAGATTCATGATAGGCGGCGAAAAGCCTGCGCCCAGCACGTAACTGCCCAGTACCGCGTAACTCATCAGCAGCAAAATGGATATCGCCGCAAACAGGGTTCCCGCAGCCACGCTCGAATGCGCAAAATGGCGCCGGAACACCAGCAGTGCCATCAGGATCGCCGCATTGTAGGCAACGACACCACTCCACACAAAACCGTAGTGGTGCAGCAACATGGCCAGCATCGCGGCCGCCAGCACCAGAGTAATGGCCCAGGAGAAGCGGGAGCGGAACAACAACCCGATGGCCATCAGCAACAGGACGATACCGACAATCGCCTCGGGTATCGTGCCCAGTGCCGATAAGAGCGGGGCCTGGGTCAGGCTGGCGGAGGGAGCAAGGCCGGCCAGCTCCGGAAAGATCCTGGTCAGGCGCGGCAACGCATTCAGGATCGCCAGCCCCCCCAACAGCCCAACGGCCAGCGCCATCGGAATCTGTGGAAACCAGGCATCCAGATTCAATGCGACACGCGCCTTGGCCACGAAGCGAAAAAACCGCTGTCGCAGTGACCATTTCATCACATCGGGGATTCTGATCATGGACAGACCCTTACTTTCGGAGGCCGGACACTTCTCAGCCCAAACATCGTCCGTACGGAACTGTAGCATCTGCAGATCGCTGCAGCGACCTATGGCTGGCGCAGCACCCTGTGCATGCCGGCGCGACGAACCGTCAGCTTTTGATTTCCAGGGGTGTAGACACGCCCGACAGCGCGGAGATCACAACCAGGATTCTCCTTCGTGTAACAGGCGGGTGAACCATCCCGCCGGCTGCACGGCGCTCCGTGCAACCACCGGCACACTCTGCAGGACATGGCCGTGCCAAAGGACAGACAGGGTACCGATGGGTGCACCAGCGCGAATCGGCGCCTTGAGACCGGGGGCGGGAATAAACCGCGTGTGCAGCCTGGCACCCAGTTGCTGTTTGGGTTCAGACACCACGACGGCGCCGGTGGTCACCCCCTCCACCACTTCCGGACTCCAGTCCACATGACGGATTTGCGCGACCACCTGTCCGGCCGCATACAACGGAAGATTCTGCCAGCCGTACCAGCCGTAATGCAGCAGTGCGCTCGCATCACTGCCCGCCGCACTGCGCGAAGGGGCCCCCAGCACGACGGCCACCAGGGTGCGTCCGCCGCGGCTCGCGCTGACATCCAGATCCCAACTGTTCTTTGCCGCCAGGCCGACACCCAGGCCATTGATGTTGACCTGACCGGCGAGCGGGTTGTAGTTGTACTGGGTGATATGGTTGTAAGTGTAAGAGGCCTTCCCCGCCACCTGCAACACCTGCGGATATGCCTGGATCAAGCGTTTCGAGAGTCGCGCGATATCCAGCGCCGTACTCGTCTGGCCCGGCTCGGGCAAGCCATCGGGGTTGGTAAAGTGGGTGTGTTGCAGCCCCATCGCCGCCGCATCATGATTCATCAGATCGACGAAACCACCGACGCTGCCGGCCACCGTTTGGGCGATGGCGATAGCCGCATCATTCCCCCCGTCAATCAACAGGCCACGCTCCAGTTGCGTCATGGTCACCGGCAGGTGGGGTTGAATAAACATGCGCGAACCCTGCGCATGCCAGGCCTCGTCGGAGACATGAACCTGCCGCTGCGGCGGCACCAGTCCCTGCTTTTCCGCCTGATACATGACGTAGGCCGTCATCAACTTGACCAGCCCGGAAGGGTTGAGGGGTTTTTCGGCGTTCTCCGCCACCAGCACCTGACCGCTGTTCACATCCAGGAGGACCGCGCCCTGTATGCCCGTCAGTTGCGGCGCCGGCATGGGTGGAGGCGGGGGCAGGGTTGGCAATGGGGGTAAATCCGGGGTCGCCGCGTTGGCACCCCCCCCCACCAGCAGCGCCACGAGGGCCAGAATGTTGGGCGATTTCATGGTTTTTGGCGGCTCTTCATCCGGCGGATAACACTGGGTTGGAAACCCTCCGACAGGTAAAAGTTCCCGGCCGGCATCGTAAATTTCCAGCAGCGCTACACCCGCCGGGATCAGCTACCCCGGCGCTGCAGATAGCGCTGCAGCAAAGCGGCAGTCGAGGCATCATGGGGATGGCGGGCGGTACTCTGCAGTTCCGCCACGATCCGCTGCGCCAACACCTTACCCAACTCCACGCCCCACTGATCAAACGAGTCGATACCCCAGATAACCCCCTGGGTAAAGACGCTGTGCTCGTAAAGTGCCACGAGCGCCCCCAGAGTATGGGGGTCGAGGCGATCCCCCAGAAGGACGCTGCTGGGCCGGTTGCCGGGAAAAACGCGGAATGGCACCAACGCCTCGGCCACCCCTTCGGCACGCAATTCCTCCGCAGTCTTGCCAAAAGCCAGCGCCTCGGCCTGGGCGATGAGGTTAGCCATCAGCAACTCATGCTGCTCGGCCAACGGACTGAGCGGCTGACAAAAGCCGATGAAATCACAGGGAATCAGCCGCGTACCCTGATGAATCAATTGATAGAAGGAATGCTGCCCATCGGTGCCGGGCTCACCCCAGATAATGGCGCCCGTATCGACGACAACCGGGTGACCATCCTCATCCACGCCCTTGCCGTTGCTTTCCATCTGCAGTTGCTGAAGATAAGCGGGGAAACGCGCCAGATCATGGGCATAGGGCAATATGGCCAGGGTCTGCGCATCCCAGAAATTGTTATACCAGAGCGCCAGCAGACCCATGAGCACCGGCAGGTTCTGCTCCAGGGGCGCCGTCTGAAAGTGGTTATCCATGGCATGGAAACCCGCCAGCATAGCGGTGAAATGCTCCACCCCCACCCCCAGCATGGTGGACAGGCCGATGG
>NZ_JABBDR010000217.1 GCF_018854495.1 Acidithiobacillus ferruginosus | reverse complement strand
TGGCATAGCCGTAGACTAAAATCGCCAGCAGTGTTGCTGGGTGATAGGCCTTGCAGCCTCGACCGGCATATTGCTTAACCAATCGGGAGAGGTCCAGCTGCTCAATCACCTCGACGATAAAGCGGGCAAGATGCCCTTCGGGTAACCAGTCCTCCATGGACGGAGGCAGGAGATAACTGGTCTTGCGGTCGGGGTCGATAAAGTGGGCCATCGTTCACTCATCATATTGAATTATA
>NZ_JABBDR010000216.1 GCF_018854495.1 Acidithiobacillus ferruginosus | reverse complement strand
AGAGGTACAGGCTGGTACTTGGTATGGCGGTTCTCCGTCTCCTTTGCCGCCGCCGCCACCATCATCACTGGCCCCTCCTCCATCCTTCTTACGTGGTGCACACCCGTGTGCACGGTGCGAATTTGCAGCGCGGCGGATGGTGATGTCACGGCCAATCGCACCTCTCTGGGAAAGTTCTTTGGGAATGAATAAGTCTCGCTTAGGATTGGCATGTTCCCGCTTCCTGCTCCTTTTGATTCGGCGGTCTAGCGGTTGCACGATGAAATGGTCAAGGGCATTGATTGGCGAATGCACTCCGAGACGCTCATCCTCGGAATGCCAGGCGCCCCAGAATTCCGCACCCCCCCAACGGTCCGCAGCGAGCATGGTTAGAAGTACGGGAATCGTCGCAAACAGGAGCACCTCAGGGGCTGTGTAGGGATCACGGATTGCTGCCCACGCCACCAATGCGAGTATCGCCACAACGGCTATGTCTACTATTCTGCGTTGTGCACGCCCCGCCAAGGCCAATGCCCGGCCCCAAACTATAGATTGAGTAGATTGCATGTACTTATCCATCCCCGGTTTCCCCACATATTCCAAACAATATAGATTATACTCGCATCTTTTCAGTCAACGAAACATATGAAATACCATCAAAAACATCCTTACTTCGCGCTGCACTGACGCTGCACTGAGCAACGGGATAGGTAGGTATATCGCGGGATAATGCGGGATAGAGGTTATTATAACATGATGATAAATATAAAATACGAAAAACGCTTATATTTCAAAAAAGCTGCATATTTTCCGTTTTCCGCCTCCTAAGCGGTAGGTCGCGCGTTCGATTCGCGCTCGGGGCACCAATAAATTGACATCAAACAGAAGATCTCCGGCTGTTTCCGAACCTTCGATGGGGCCAGCGCTTTCTGCACGATCCGATCCTGTCTGGAAACCCTACGCAAGCAGGGCGTCAACCCGCGGCACGCGTTGGTTCCGTCTTTTCAGGGGAAATCCCGCAACCAGCCACTGGGTAAATGTACCTCTGGTGAATAGTTATTTTCAAACAACGCAGCAATGTTTGGCATGTGCTATCCTTGTGAGTAGTTACCAGTAAAAAAGGATGACTATGCGTGAATTTACCCCTCTCTCCGCATGACGGCGCACAAATTCTCAAGGAGATTCATGTCGCTAGCAATAAAACGGTATTAGTCACGATGAATTGTCAGCTTTTTGATGCGCTTTGTCTTTGTGTTGGCAATGCTTATAAAACTGATTCATGGCTTGCGATGCGAGTGCTTGAGGTTGGCGATCTATCCGACGATACAATTAGGTCATATCTTAGAGCTATGTTTCAGGAAGTATTGTCTAGGCATAATCCTATCCATGAAATAGCAGTCGAAGAGGCAAGAATAAGTTTGGTGACCCACGTTGTTCAATGAAATGGTTCTTGATTTTTGAGTGAATAACTACAGAAAATTCCGCCCCATGAACGGCGCTGCACCGCGCATGAAGATCTTCCCCAGCGTCAAAGGCTGGGTAATGGAGGTCCCATTATGATTACTTCCACCAAGGTACCGCCGATGGCATCCTGGTGGCGCGCGGTCTGAAAACCATCAGGAAACCCCGAGCGTGGAAGCCTTGATCGCCAGCGCTGTGCGGCACAGTGTCCCTGGATTCTGGCACATGAGCCCCCATCAGCAGACCTGCCAGCGTTTATGTCTGCAATATGGTGTCTATCCTGTAGAAATAGCGATTCCCGATACGGGCTGGGAACATGCGGTACGCCGTTGGCTGGTCACCAACGGATTTGAAAAGGAGCTAATTCTCTTGACCCAGGGCCCAAACAAAGGCCACTCGGGCGGAACCAATCGCCTGGAACTCATTCACCTGGATGGTTCTGTCCACCCATGACAAGGAGGTTTTATGGATAGCTTGATTGAAGACATCATCGCCCGCGAAATTCTGGATTCACGCGGTAACCCCACTGTCGAAGTGGAGGTGTACCTCAATAATGGCCAGCATGCGCGGGCGGCGGTACCCTCCGGTGCTTCCACCGGCAGCAGGGAAGCCGTCGAATTGCGTGACGGTGACAGCCCTCGTTTCGGCGGCAAGGGTGTACGGCAAGTAGTGAAAAACGTCGAGGAAATCATCGCATCGGACCTCCAAGGTCTGGATGTCCGCGACCAGAAAGCCATTGATGATACGCTGATCGGCCTGGATGGAACGGAAAACAAAAGCAATCTGGGGGCCAACGCCCTGCTGGGTGTATCCATGGCCTGCGCCCGTGCCGCCGCCGATTATTGTGATCTGCCGCTCTACGCGTATCTCGGCGGTCCCGGCGCGACTCGTCTGCCGGTCCCCTGTTTCAACGTGCTGAATGGGGGCGTCCATGCGCACTGGCAAGGGGCCGATTTTCAGGAATGCATGCTGGTCCCCTATGGCGCCGACAGCTTCCGCGAAGCCCTGCGTTGGGGTGCGGAAATCTACCATACCCTGCAGGGATTGCTTCTGGAAAAACATCTGTCCGTTGGCGTCGGTGACGAAGGCGGTTTTGCCCCTGCCGTGCAATCCAATCATCAATCCTACGACCTGCTGGTAGAAGCCATTCGCCGCGGAGGATTCGAGCCCGGAAAAGATTGTGGCATCGCCATCGATCCAGCCTCTTCGGAATTCTACAAGGATGGAAAATATCAGCTGCGCACCGAGAATCGCGCTCTGAACAGTGCGGAAATGGTGGATTATTACGTAGAAATTGTCCGCAACTATCCCGTCGTTTTGCTGGAAGACGGGCTGGCTGAAAATGACTGGGAAAGCTGGAAACTGCTCAACGAAAAACTGGGCGGCAGCATCGAACTGGTCGGTGACGATATTTTCTGCACCAACCCGAAAATCATTGCCCAGGCCATTGCCGACAATATTGCCAATGCCACCCTCATCAAACTCAATCAGATCGGTACGGTGACCGAGACCATCACCGCCACGCGGCTGGCGCAGTATCACGGCTGGGGGGCCTTTGTCTCCCACCGCTCCGGTGAGACCACCGACGATTTCATCGCCGACCTCACCGTCGCCCTGGATACGGGGCATCTGAAGTCGGGTGCTCCGGCGCGTGGCGAACGGGTGGCCAAGTACAACCAGTTGCTGCGGATCGAAGAAGAACTGGGCACCGCCGCCAGCTTTGCTGGCAAACACGCGTTTTGCAGACCGGTCCGTTTCTGATAGCGTTCAAAGGAGAGAGATCATGCGTTGCTTAGTCACCAGTGCTCGTCCCTATGATCAACAATTCCTCAGTGCCGCCAATAACGGGCGCCACGAGCTCGTCTTCACCGAGACGACATTAAATGCCGAGACCGCCTTTATTGCCCAAGGCTATCCCGCCCTCTGCCCATTTGTCGATGATACGCTGGACGCAAAAACACTGGAAATCATAGCGCGCTTGGGGACTAAACTACTGGTATTGCGCAGCACCGGATTCAACCATGTCGATATTCCAGCCGCGGAAAAGCAGGACATCACCGTCATGCGGGTGCGGGATTATTCTCCATGTGCGGTCGCCGAATACGCGGTCGGTCTCATGCTGACTCTGAACCGGCATCTGCATAAAGCCTATAACCGGGTGCGCGACGGCAACTTCCTCCTCGACGGTTTGCTGGGTTTTGACATGCACGGCAAGACTGTGGGCATTGTCGGTACTGGCAAAATTGGCGCGGCACTGGCACGGATCCTCCATGGCATGGGTTGTCACCTGCTGGCCTATGACATTACCCCCAATCCTGACTGTCAGGAACTGGGGGTCGCCTATGTTTCTCTGGAAGAATTACTCACCAAAAGCCGGATCGTCAGCCTCCACCTACCACTTCTCCCGGAAACCCGGCATCTGATGAATGCGGAACGGTTCGCCTTGATGCCCAATGGCGCCATGCTGATCAATACCAGCCGCGGTCCGCTTATTGACACCACGGCACTCATTGCGGCGCTGAAAAGCCGCCATCTGGGTGCAGTGGGTCTGGATGTCTATGAAGAAGAGGCTGATCTATACTTCAAGGACCATTGCGACGACATTATCTGCGATGACAGCTTCGAACGGCTGCTCACTTTTCCCAATGTCATCATCACGGGCCATCAGGCCTTTTTTACCAGTGAGGCACTGACCACCATTGCCAGGACCACGATCCAGAACCTGGATGACTACAGCGATGGGAAGGATAATCCAAATTGCGTTCGCAGCAAGGGATGAGAACAGTTCCGACATTCCATTCGAAAAGGAGTATTACCATGACTAATCAAGACAGCAAGGCGGTAGATGACGTGGCCATACCTCATGAGCGGATATGATCGGCGCATTCTGCCGTCATAATTTCTTCAACAACCACCTCTCGCAGAAACGGTCATGGTACTTGAAGATCTCCACCGTGTGCTCATGGTATGGCTTATGACAGCGCTTTTTTCTGCAGCGCAGGCGGACGCTACCATACCACCGGTTTGGTTGCAGGCGGCTCGTGATCTTGCGCAAATGCACTATTTGCCGGGGCAAGTGGGCTGGACCGGCTAGGGGGCAAATCCACAAATTTGGTGGTTATGGCCGTCAGGCACGCCGTCCGCATTGCAGGTGTTTACCCCGATTTTTTTGCCAAGGAGCACGGGCTGCCATGGTCCAACCAAAGCAGCGACTGGTTTGATCAGGGCAACCGCCATCGCCTTTATGCGGCGGTCCTTGCCGCCTATCGGCGCGGGAAAGGCGCGCCAGAAACTTTGCCCATCTGGCAGTACAACGCGGAAACGGATAGGGGTAAATGGGCGTTGCAAAGTCTGACCAATACCGGGGTGCTGGTGCGATTCATTAGGCCTGGCAACGGATATATGGGCTGGGGTCAAAAGATTTCCGGGGAGAGGGCTTAATGTTGCGTTGGCGTTGGCACCATCTTGTCAATTGGCTCGAATCGACGGGCATCATCAGCGCGATGTTGTTGCTGATGATGTGGATCGGTTGGCTCCTGGGTGGTGTGGATACGCTTTACGTGATGCTGGGTGCAGGCATGCTGTTTATTTTATTTGCGCCCCGGCTGATGCCACAATTACTCATTCGTAGAATGGGGGCGGAAGTAATTACACCGGGGCAATCGCCGCTGCTCTTCGATATGGTGCAAAGGCTGGCCGAACGCTCTGGGCTGGATCATCTTCCGACCTTGTACCACCTGCCCACCCCTGCCCTGAATGCGTTTTCCACCGGACTGGATGCGCATGTGTCGTTGGTGATTTCTGATGGCCTGCTGCGCGCACTTGATGGGCGTGAGCTGGCTGCAGTAATGGCGCACGAGATCTCCCATATCCGCCACAAGGATATCTGGGTCATGATTGTTGCGGATCTCTTCAGCCAGATGACATGGACGTTTTGTTTGCTGGGCCAGATTTTGATCCTGATCAATTTACCCTTATGGATCATGCATAAGTACACCATGCCCTGGGGGCTGATTTTTTTGCTGATTGTCGCACCCTCGGTCAGTATGTCTTTGCAATTGGTTCTTTCTCGCACCCGTGAGTTTGAGGCGGATCGTGGCGCCATGGAACTCACCCATGATCCCCAGGGTCTGGCCAGCGCACTGCAAAAGATGAAAGATGCCCAGGAACGGGAAATGAAAATACTTTTCCCCAAACTGGGCAGAGTAGCCGTTCCCTCGTGGTTACGCACCCATCCGAGGACAGAAGATCGCGTGCGCCGTCTTTTCGCCACAGCGCGTCCCTTGAACCATCCGGAAATATGGGCATGGGACCACGGTGTAAGTCTGCCCATGGCCAAAGACCTACCACGCTGGCGTCACCTGTCGGGTTTTCGTTGGTAGTGGGGACAGCCCATTACTTTTCACGGTAGGAATCCCCATTACGGGGGTACCCCGCATAGAGATCCCGGCGGGCGCAATTCACGATTTTACCAAAGGAGATACCCTTGGCGGCAAGCGCAATTCATGCGACTACCCCTCCTGAACCATCTCCATCTTTTTCGCGACCGCAGTTTCGCTACCGCCACGCTGATCACCGGCGTATTCGGCCTTGGTCTCTTCGGCACTACCGCCATGCAGCCCCTCATGCTGGAGGGACTGCTGAATTACATGCCGGAAACCACCGGCTGGGCCATGTTTCCGCGCGGCGTCGCCAGCGCCGTTACCAGGATGATCGTTGGGCGCCTCATCAATCGTTACCAGCCGCGACTTTCAGTGCAGCGTTGCCGAATTGGCTGCAGGCCAGCGGATTGGTAGCACAGGATCCCCGCGTCTGGGCATTGCTCGGGCAGACCTTATTCAGCCAGGCCGAAATGATCGGCTTCCTGGACGTGTTTCAGTGGATCACCATCCTCTTCTTTTGCCTGTTACCCCTGACATTGCTGATCCCCAGGCGTGTTCTTCCAACAGGTTAAGCCGAGAGGACCGGACGGGTGGGGCGAAAATGGACAGCAGGAATGCCGCGTATAGGCGAATGGAGCACGATCCCGTCTTGCCGCCTGGCCGCCTGGCCGCCTGGCCGCCAACCACGAGCCCGCCATCAGCCAGTTCAGTTGTCATTGATCCTGTGCGTTGCGCAGCCGACAGCACTTTTTGGATCTGTCATGTCCAGTGCCTTGGTTTGTCCGGGCAGGTGCAGTGCGGACGGGCGCCCCTCTTTTTGGCTGTGGCCCGTTGTCCGTCGCAGTTACTGGCCCTTATTCCAGGGCCGCTCCTTTTTACTCAGATCTTGGAGAAAATTGGCGATTCCTTTATGGGCCACTGTTTTCCGGTAAGTATTCCGGTAAGTCAGGTTCATGCAGACGCCGTCGATAAATACATCGTAAATCTTCCAGCCGGAACTCTCCTGGAGGAACGCATAGGTGACCGGAATGTTCGCCAGCCCATTCGTTTGCAGAATCGTCGTATTCACCTGCACGATGTCAGGATGTTGATATATCTGGCGACTGCTAAGGACCTGTACCGTTTGTCCGGAGTAATGACTGAATGCAATCAGGTAGGTATGAACCAGTTGCTCCTTGAAAAGCCGAACAAATTCATTCTGCTGTGCCGGAGTCATCTGGCTCCAGTACTGACTCATGACGAAGCGCGACATGGTCATGAAATCTATGTGGGGTAGCACAATATCCGCAATCTGTTGCTGGACGGCGGGTGTAAAGGGTTGTCCCTCATGCGTCTGCAATACGTGGATGACCTCTTGGGTAATGTCCTGGACAATGATAGTGGGCGTATTCGGTACTGCCGCCCAGACTGCTGTGCTCCACAGGAGCAGGAAACATGCGCTCCAGATACTGCTGAACACTCTGAAACGATACAGTGTTGCGATGTCTTTGCCGTTCATGAGGACGTCCTTTGCACCAATGCCGGTGGAATCAACTCAGAGGAAATGAATAGGTAACCAGAAGTTCGTTTTCTCCCGGATTACGCGGGTAGATATCAGCATTGGATAAATGCGCTATTTTCAGTCCCAACCGCCCGCCGTTATCCATCTGGTAGGCCAGCCCCAATTCCAGCCGGAAGAGAAACGTACTGCCCATATATTTACTGTTACCCTGATTATAGCCGCTCACGGCCGCTTCTGGCGTCAGCATCCAGCGCGGCGTCAGCAGGATGTCGGCATAAAGGCCTCCATAACCATCGACACCACCATCGGTGTTGGCGAGCAGACCCAGTACATAATCGATACCATAAAACCGGAATCCGGACTGGTACTCCGCATTGAACTCGGCCGGAGTATGATTGTAGCCGTCGTCATCAACCGCGCCAACCAGATTGAAAACGCCGGCACCAACGCTCAGATATGGTGCGCCGCTGGGCATCAGGGTAACGGCCCACGCCGAAGGTGCCGCTGAAAACAAGGTGACCAATCCGAGAACCCGTAGCCCACTGTGGGATAGTAAAAAACAGGGGACGCATGAGCCCTCCCTTTGTGCAATAAACGTGTTATGCGCCTATGTCGCAAGTGAAATTTTCCTGAATTCAGCCTGCCAGACGGTAGCCGTCGGCGTCCTTACCGCGGATGCGCCGCCAGATCACCTGCGGCGTGAGGCGATTGGCCACGACGATAAAAACTTTGCGCATATGCCCCGCCGGACACTGAACCGCCTTGACGGCGTGCCAGGAATGGTCAGTCTGAGCGAAAAGAAAACTGCGATTCCCCAGCACCTGGGAGGCGCCGACTTCGCGCAAGTCCGCATAGTCCGGAGCCGAGTGACGTGGCCATTTGCCCCCGTCGTCCAGTACCAGGGTCTGCCCACCCCAAGCCTCATCCCAGTCGTCTGGCGTATTGAAATAGAAGATATGAGAACCGAGCTTGCGCCGGGCGTCGGTATGCGGCGAAACGGACGCGCCGGGCGGGGCGTAATGCCAGTGCATGGTGAGAATCACGGGTGTCCTGGGGCTTAAACCCAGCATCTCTCGCCAAAAGGATTTATAGGCATCACTATGCAATTCATGGACAAAATGGTTCCAGCTCGGTGCCAGTATCTTCTCCAGCGCCGGACGATACTGTAGCGCGAGGCGATCATGACCTTGTTGCCCATGCGCCCTTTTATAGCCCATTTGGGATTCAAAAAGGGCGGGATCGGGGAGATCCTTGCAGAGTTGGTCAAACTTTTCCGGATAAAGAAAATCAGAAATGCAGGTCCATGGGTAAGGCTGGGTATGCTGAAAGTTTTGGGCTTGGGTGCGCAGCCTGCTCATGGCAGACGCACCGATGATTTCCATAAAAGTCCTCCGGATGTTCAGCGACAAAAAATGTCATCCTGAATACCACGTAACTCTTTGATTACTAATCCCCCTGATTGGGTATAAAAATAAATGTTTCATCCTGGGTCACCGGGTCACAAATTACATAACAGCTTTCCCGGACGAAAAAGTATCATCCTGGCTTATCGCAGATTATCTACCTCTTGAGATATACCTTAACTTGGCATATGGAAGTCACTTGCCGCATTAGCTACCAGGTTTGACTGCCTCGATAGCGGCGGAAACAACATAGTCCGTCACGTTGCGGCCAGGCGCCCAGTCCTTGATGAATTCTTTTGACTCATCCTTCGGCTGGATACGGATCTGCTTGAAGCCAGCCCCGCGCATCATTGCTTCTAGGTCATCAATCAGAGAGGCGTTGCCTATGCAGCCGGCAATGAGGACGGCATCGTTGCGCATTTCCTCGGGTAGTTCGACGGTAGCGACAACATCCGAGATAGCTAGCCGTCCGCCTGGTTTGAGTATTCGGAAAGCATCGCGAAAAACCTGGAGCTTGTTTGGCGACAAGTTGATTACGCAATTGGAGATAATGACGTCGGCGGTTGCATCGGCAATCGGCAGGTGTTCAATCTCGCCGAGACGAAACTCCACATTTTCATACCGCCCCTTCAGCGCGTTTGCACGCGCCTTGGATACCATGTCCGGAGTCATGTCGACGCCGATCACGCGGCCGCTGCTGCCAACCTCGCGAACGGCAAGGAAGCAGTCAAAACCGCCCCCTGAACCCAGATCGACTACCGTTTCACCAGGCTTGAGCGCAGCAATGGCCTTAGGATTGCCGCACCCAAGACCCATGTCAGCCCCTGATGGAGCTAGATCAATATCTGTCTGGCTGTAGCCGAGGCGAGTGGATATAAGGGTGTTGATTGCACTATCGTCGGTGGTGCCGCAACAACTGGCGCCAACGCCGCAGCCTTGATCCTCGTTATTTGCGTTGGCTACTTGGGCGTATGCCTCGCGCACGCTCTGGCGATGTGCATCGTGGTCGGCAGCGGACGGACGCTTATTGGTAACAGCGGAAGCGCCGCAACAGGTGTTCTGTTCGCTCATGGGTTTTATCCTTGTATCTTCGTTTGTACAGATAAGTCGCCAAAGAATGCGGCGAGCTGCTCAAGGGTTTGCGGAGCCACCCAACACTCAACCTGCTTACCCTTGCGCGCCATCTGGACTAGACCGGCGCGATTGAGTTCTTTCAGATGATGAGAGAGTGTGGAAATCGAAACATTGACCCCTGCGCCAAGCTGGCCAACGCTGTAACGCACCGCATCCTCGGTACTACAGCTTGTGCCTGGCGGGCAGCAACTAGCGAGGCGGCGGAACAGAGCCAAGCGGTGAGGATTACTCAGCGCTTTGAACTGTGCTACGAAGGATTCGGTGTTATTTCCATAATTCGACATGTTTCGAAGTCTATGGAATATGCGCCGCCGAAGTCAAGATGTTTTCGGCCGTTCGCCGTCGAATGACACGGGACGTGTTGTGACCGGAATCGGAGTGCTCTTCGGCTTATCAAAGCGGTCGTGACCATGGACCACAGCCCTGGCCGTCACCTCAGCGCAGACTACCCCGACCGAACGACGGCGTCTTGCCGAGGCGATCCTCACCCGGGGAACCTTTTCCTGCTGCCGGATGGGCGCTGGTGCTTTCACGATTTCGGTATCGTCGGCCGCCTTTCGCCCCGAGATCGGGAAAATCTGAGCCAACTTTTTTTGGCCGTCATTGCCCGAGATCCTGAATGGCTGGCCGCCGCCTATCTGGCGATGGGCGGCGCTGCTCCCGACGTGGATCGTGCCGCGTTCACACGGGATATGGGCGAAGCTTTGGAGCAGTACTATGCCGGGGCGGCGGACCAGACGCCTTCATTCGCCGAAATCGTGAACCAGTTCAGCCGCTTGAGCCAGCGTTAGCAGCTCCGAATACTGCGCCAGTTCTTGCTGGCTTTCAGGGCCTTTATCATTGTGGAGTCGGTGGCGCGCGACCTGGACACCCGTTTCAATATGCTTGCCACCTTACAGGCCTTTACGCCGCAGTTGCTTGCCCGGCAATTCCTCCCCGATATGACAGGAGCCTTTCCTGGCATCTATCGGACCCTCTTCACGTTGCGCCGAACCCTGACAGGATTGCCTGTTTCACTCACCCGTGCGTTACAGCAGCTGACCAAGGGTGAACTGACCGTAACGGTTGCCAACGCACCCATGGAAGAGATCTCGCAGCACCTTGATCGTGCGGGCAACCGCCTCAGCCTGAGCCTGATCATTGCCGCTGTTATTATTGGGTCATCCCTGGTCATGGCCGTTCACTCCGGTCCCCATTATCTGGGGATTCCTCTTCTGGGCCTCATCGGCTACTCGGTGGCCAGCGTACTCTGCGTGTGGTGGGTGATAGCGATCCTGCGTTCGGGGAAGCTCTGAACAAGCGACATGCTGGCTGCTTGCCGATCCATGTGCTAGGCGGTGAGCCGAACCCTCTGGAGGAGCTTGGCGTTGATGGCGACGATCACCGTGGAAACGGACATCAGGGCCGCCCCCACCGCCGGAGAAAGCACCAGGCCAATACTGTAAGCCACCCCGGCAGCAAGGGGGATCGCCACGATATTGTAGCCGGCACCCCACCACAGGTTCTGGATCATCTTGCGATAGGTCGCCCGGGAAAGTTCCAGGATGGCCGCCACGTCCCGGGGATCGGAGCGAACCAGCACGATGTCCGCCGACTCGATGGCGACGTCCGTGCCCGCCCCGATGGCAATCCCGACATCCGCCTCCACCAGGGCAGGCGCATCGTTAACACCGTCGCCAACCATGGCCACGCGCAGTCCCCGCGCCTGCACCGCCTTGATCTTCTCCGCCTTTTGTCCAGGGAGCACTTCGGCGAAATAGTCGTCCAGCCCCATTTCCTGGGCCACCCAGCGGGCCACCGCTTCCGAGTCGCCGGTCAGCATCATCACCTGCACGCCCATCCCCTTCAGCCGTGCGAGGGCTTCCCGCGACTCCGCTCGAATGATGTCGGCCAGCGCGACAGCCCCCGCCGGTTTCTCGTCGACGAGCAGGTATATCACCGTTTTGCCCTGGGATGCCAAGGCCGCGATCCGCTCATCGCTGACATCAAGACCATGCTCCTTGAGATAGCCGGGGCTTACGACCTTCACATTGCGCCCATTTACAACGGCCTGTGCGCCCTTGCCGGGGATGGCCTTGAATTCCTTGGGAGGCTCGAAGCCGATGCCCTTCACTTTGGCATATGCCACGATGCCGGCGGCGATGGGGTGCTCCGACTGGCTTTCGAGGGCCGCGGCAAGCCGTATGACCTGATCTTCGGCGTATCCACCCAGCACGACCACATCCGTGACGCCAAACCGTCCCTCCGTCAAGGTTCCGGTCTTGTCGAATACCACCGCCTGCAGTTGGCGCGCCCGCTCAAAAGCAGACCGGTCCCGGATAAGCAGCCCATGCTGTGCCGCCATGGCGGTGGACACAGCGACGACCAGCGGAATCGCCAGGCCCAGGGCATGGGGACAGGCAATCACCATGACGGTTACCATGCGGGCCAGGGCAAACTCGAAGTGCTGGCCAAGGACCAGCCAAATGGCAAGGGTAAGTCCGCCGACGCTCAACGCGGTAAGGGTCAGCACCAGGGCCGCGCGGTCGGCCAGGTCCTGGGTCCGGGAGCGGGACTCCTGCGCTCGGCGCACCATCTCGATGACCTGTGAAAGATAGGTTTCACTGCCGGTCTTGTGGACCTCGACGGTGATACTCGACTCCCCGTTGACCGAACCGCCGATAACTTCCTCGCCGTCCCCCTTCTCCACGGGCTGGCTTTCGCCGGTGAGCATGGCCTGATTGACGGTGGTTCGCCCTTCGACGATACGCCCGTCCGTAGGAATTTTTTCGCCGGGCTTCACCAGCACCCGGTCACCGCGCTGCAGATTGGCGACCGGCACGTCCTTCATGCCCTCCGGGGTGACGAGATGGGCCTCGGATGGCATCATTTGCACCAGTTTTTCCAGTGCGCCAGAAGCCCCCAGGACCGATTTCATCTCGATCCAGTGGCCGAGCAGCATCACATCGATCAGCGTAGCGAGTTCCCAGAAGAACACTTCACCCTGAACCCCGAACACGACGGCACTCGAGTAAAAATAGGCCACGCTGATGGCCAGGGCGATCAGCGTCATCATGGCTGGCTTGCGGGTTTCGAGCTCGGCAAACAACCCCTTCAGGAAGGGCCAACCGCCGTAGAAATACACCCCGCTCGATAGCGCGAAAAGCACATAGGACGACCCCGTAAAGGCCAGAGCAGCCTCCAGCCCAAGCAGATGCTGGATAAGCGGCGACAAAAGGAGGATAGGGATCGTCAGGGCCAGCGATACCCAAAACCGTCGCCGGAAATCGGCGATCATGGCACCATGGTCATGACCGCCATGCATTCCAGCGTGGCCATGAGCGGCGGGGTGCATATGGGCGTGGAAATCGGGGTGGGCGGTTTCCATCCCGTGTTCCTGATGTCCTGAATGGTCCATAGAACCCTCTCTATATTTACCGCCGCAGGAGCCCACAACGCCGGTTGCCGACTTTGAACCAACGAAACAAGCTGTCTACCACAGTCCCACCTGCTAGTAGCGCATCCGGACCAGCTTCGGCGGATGGGGAAACGTTATTGTTCCAGGTCGCGACGTCTTTCCAGGTATTCATCCCCAAAACAGGACCATAAATACCGACCCGACCCAGCCGTAACCATTGAAAAACCCACCCATCATGTAAGGCCACATTTTCTGTTCCTCGTCGTTCACTCGCTACGCCACGGACCCAGAACAAATGCTCGTTGATGACCATTCAATGCCACTTCAGTGTAGTTGGCTGTGTCCACTTATTCCATCTTCTTTCAGGCTATCCAATGGATGGGGACCACCTCAGCCTTCGGTGTCCTGGCGACTGAGGATATGGTCCTCGGCAGGTCCCTCGGCCACCCTACCTCTGCTGCCAATGGACCCCCCGTTGGCTAAAGCGGATGGTCACGATAAATCACCTAGCAAGTGGTGAAGAAGGGCTTCTCGCGCTCAGGGTTGGGGTTTCGCCAGCCGGAAAGTGCTCACCCTCCCTGGAAGGATGGGTCGCAAAGACGGCGGAGCGTTTCTGGAATATCCTCCGGACATTGCCCGCAGGAAAGATTGGCAGGGACAGCGTATGCCATCTTTTGCGGATGGGCCAGTTTCAGATCAGCCATGGTGGCCTGGAACTCCGCCGAGCTTTTGCCGGCCAGGCGAGGGTTCCGCTCCTTTTCCTGGGCAATGGACGAGACATGCCGGTGCTGATAATCATGGGCCGGATAAACCAGGGTAGCGTCGGGCAGGACAAACAGCTTTTCCTGAACGGAGCGGTACAGGGTGGCTGCGTCGCCATTCTGGAAATCGGTGCGCCCGCAGCCATCAATGAGCAGGGCATCTCCGGTGAAGACCCGCCAAGTGTCGCCGTCCACCACCAGATAAGCGTGGTGGGTATCCGTATGTCCGGGGGTAAAAAGGGCTTGAAAATGGAGCGAACCCAGGCTCAGGGGCCGTTCTTCGGCCACCCCGAAATCGGTGCAGGGCAGATCATCCATGGCCGGCCCGGCAATCCGGCTGCCGACGCGGGCCTTGAGCTTGCAAGCGCTGCTCACATGGTCGGCATGGATATGCGTCTCCAGGGTATAGCTCAGGCGCAGCCCGAGATCGCGCAGGACTTGCAGATCCCGCTCCACGGTCTCCAGCACCGGATCGAGGAGCACTGCCTGCCCTGTCTGGGTACAGCCGAAGAGATAGGTATAGGTAGCGGATTCCGCTTCGAAGAGCTGACGGAAGATCATTGGGTTGCACTCCTTCGTGATGGCAGGTAAATCGGTGGCGCACAGGCGATACTTCAGAAACAAACGACCTCATCCGCGGCGCTGATCCAGTCGGACAGACCCTCCATGGAACTTTTTGTAACACCGTCTGGTAAAGACCCTGCCCATCCCTGGCTTTTGAGGGAAGTGCCACAACACCGCACGGTCAAACCCAGATCCAGCAGTTCCAGAAAGAGCGCATGGGTAGACTCCGCGAATTCCCTTGCCGGCGCCAGCAGCCCAACCCCCTGTCCAGCCAAAAAAAGGCGCACCTCCTTGCCCTCGGCCAGCATGGCGCCGGCAAGACGCACCGCCGTATCGGCGCGGGGATTATCCGCCTCGGGAGCGGCATGCAAAACAATCAACGCGATGGTCATACATTACCCTTTTTTTGAACAGGACGAGGATGGGTTTCTTTCACGGCCAGGGCCACCCACAGACCCGACAGGGCGACAATACCAGCCGTAGCCCAGATGGCGGGGAGAATTTCGTTACTCCATTGCGCCACCAGCCCCAGCAGCAATCCGCCGATGGCATAACCGGTATCGCGCCAGTACCGATAGACACCGAGGATACGCCCTCGCTCCAGCGGTGGGGCCGTGTCGGACATGGCGGCGACCAGATTCGGGTACAGGAGCGCCATGCCCAGACCCATGATGAGCGCCGTCGATATCCACAAAACAAAGCCTTGCACCAAGGCAGTGGCCACCAAGCCCGCAGACAAAAGGAAAAAGCCGCTGACGATGGGGATCTTGCGCCCGATACGATCGGCCAGATGACCGGTCCAGAGTTGCGAGAGCCCCCAGACGGCCCCGTAGACGCCGGTGATCCAACCGATGGCCACCATGCCCATGGTGTGCTGCAGGAAGTAGAGCGGAAAGAGCACCCAGACGAGAGTGTCGGCCACCTTGTTGGCCACCCCCGCCTGACAAAAGGCGCGGTAGCGTGGATTCCGGAAGGAGACATCGATAAAGCCGTGCATCCAGCCCGCACTGGCCGAAGGCGCAGATACGGGATGGGTGGCATGCTCGGCATGGACCCAGGCGATGGTATCGCGCACCCGCACCAGCAGGACCAGGGCGATCAGGATCACACCCAGTCCGAAGAACAACAAGGCCCAGCGCGGGCCATAGAGCACGGCCAGATAACCGGTGGCGAGACCCGCGAGACCCATGCCCACATAACCCGCCGCCTCATTGATTCCCACTGCCAGGCCGCGCTGTCGGCTGCTCGCCAGGTCGATCTGGCTGGTCACCGTCATGGTCCAGGTGAAGGCCTGGTTGATGCCGAGAAAGATGTTGGCGGCGATGATCCACCACCAGTTGGGAGCGAAGAAGATCAGCAGGGGGATGGGGATGCCGGCAATCCAGCCGATCAACAGGACACGCTTACGCCCAATACGATCGGAAAGGGAGCCCGCCACCAGATTGAGCACTCCTTTGACCAGGCCAAAGGAAATCGCGAAGCTCGCGAGAAAGAGAAACGCCCCCTTGGTCACCCCGAAATTGTGGGCGAGTGAAGGCAGCACCGTGCGCTCCATGCCGATGACCAGTCCGACAAAGAATACCTGCGAGGTCTGCAACACAAACTGGCCACGGTTGCGGGCAATTCCCCGCTGATAAGCCCCCGCCGCTGCCGGCACCGGGTTCATGAAGGCGTCTTGCGCAGCGGTACGACTTCCGCCAGTTGCTGACGGCAGGCAGTGGTGATATCCATCTGATCAAGGATCAACTTCCGCACGATCTCGCAGGTCTCCAGCACGCCGGGGCTGGTGAGGCGGTAATGGCAGAAGGTGCCGCATTTGTCGCAATGGACCAGGCCACGCGCCTTGAGCACGTTGAGGTGTTGCGAGACATTGGCCTTGGACAGCCCGGTCAG
>NZ_JABBDR010000215.1 GCF_018854495.1 Acidithiobacillus ferruginosus | reverse complement strand
CACGGCGCCCGCCATGCCCACGGCGTACTGACCGATACCGATCAACTGATAACCATCCGTTGCGAACGCACTGGCCGACAGGCCCATCGCCAACGTCGCGCCGACCGCAATTCCTAAAATCCGTGATTTTTTCATGTAATTTCTCCGCCCCTGTTTGTATCGCTGATGACACGTTGATTGTGTCGGAACGGGAACAGTGTTGCAAGATATTGTATCCGTAAATTTTTTAATCGGTTTATCAAGCCGTAAAATATTGGTTTATTAGCAACAATAAATATTATGGGGATTTACTGTTGCGCGACTGATGAAAAAAAAGGGGCCGGAGCCCCTTTTTC
Organism: Acidithiobacillus ferruginosus; assembly: GCF_018854495.1. Lineage (GTDB taxonomy): Bacteria > Pseudomonadota > Gammaproteobacteria > Acidithiobacillales > Acidithiobacillaceae > Acidithiobacillus > Acidithiobacillus ferruginosus. Next base: position 9,576 of record NZ_JABBDR010000215.1, on the reverse strand, counting down.
GCGCCTCGCCCGTTTTATCCGGGAAACCGCAAGTCCTGCAACCGCATCTGGCGGCGCACGATTTCCACATCTTCCTTGTTCAGCGCAAAGGGGAAGGAGCGGATATCCGAAGGTGAGGAATCTCCATAAGGCCGATTACAGGCGCTGACTTCTTCATCATCCTTCCCTGGACAGCCGGAGGTCTGGAAGGGCTTACCCGAGTCGATGATGTCTTCCAGCTCCGCCTGGGGATAACCGAAACTCAGTACGCGACCATACTGATCAAACTCCATATCCTCATAACGGCCACCCGCATAATCGATGAGGAAACGGCCCAACTGCACCCGGCGCCAATGGTCCTGGGGCACGGCGTCCCAATCTTCCATCATGGAGCCTTTCTCGGGGAAGAAGGCAAACATGTGGTTATGGCCACCCATGTCTTTCATCTTCTGACAGACGGCGAGGATTTCCTGCTCGGTCTCGCCCATGCCGCAGATCAGATGCGCACCGAATTTTTCGGGGCCATAAATCTCCGCCGCCCATTCGATGGTCTGCCAGTACTTGTCCCAGGAATGGGGGCTCTGCACCGTCTTGCCACGGGTACGCTCGAAGATTTCCGGCGTCACGGCATCCAGGGCGACGGTAAAGATATCCGCGCCCATCGCCTTGAGGTCGATGAGATCCTGCTTGTCCATAGTGGTCGGGTTGGAGAGAATGGAGGCGGGAATATGGGGCGCCACCTCCATCCAGCGCTTCAGCATGACTTGTGTGTCATGGTCTGAATCGGGGTGGGTGATCATACTGATGCACATACGCTGGAACTGACCCTTGTCGCTGTTCCTGGCGATACGTTCGAGCATTTCATCCACGCGCACCGTCGGCCAGTCCACCCGGATGAAGTTGCGGTCAGCGTAATCGCGGCTCTCTTCCCGATGCCGGGCCAGACCGCAGTAGGTGCAGTTGGCACGACAGCCTTCCGGGTAGGTCATCAGCAGATTCAGACAATTCGTGCAGGAGGTGCGATGCATCACCCCAGGCACCAGGCCCAGCGTAATCGCCGCCGCGGTGCTGAGCTGCACATATTCCGGTGACCGCATCGTCGGCGTTTTGACGAAATAATCCGGGCGATAAAAGTTCAAGGGCTGAGAATTTTCTTGCGCTACCGCACTCATGGAAGTTCCTCCTGTCATTCCGCCTCAGGCGGCGTAGTATTCATCAAAGGCGATCCAACCGGATCGCATTACCCTGTCTTCCTGGGCCGCTGGCTGTCGCCACACGGCTTCCAAAGATTTTCTTCGCTGCACGGCCCGCGCCAAGGCCGGACCAAACTGATCCTGCATATCTTCTGCGTAGCTCTCTAACGCGTCCCCGTCGCCCGCCAGATAATCAGCAGCGGCCAATCCTGCGCCCTCACCACTGATCACCGCAGCGGGGATACCCGCCCCGGTAATGGGATGGGTAAGCCCCGCCGCGTCTCCGGCAAGCACCACGTTGCCATGCACCATCCGTCGAATACCACCCACGGGAATCGCACCACCAGTACGCCCGAGGATGGCTTCGCCGATGATGCCACGCGCTACCATCTGCCGATGCAACTGCTCCAGCGGCAATTTCAGATTGTCCTCAAAATGCCGATCCGCACCCAATCCGAGATTGGCCACCGGCCCGCGGGGAAACAACCAGCCATAGCCTCCCGGAAAAGCATCCGAAAGAAAAATATCCGTATCCGCATAGGGACGCAGCAATGGCACCGTATATTGACGGGTATAAACGACCTCTTGATGCGGCAAGCCCACGGCCTCCGCCACCAGGCTATGTGGCCCATCGGCGCCAATCAGCAAGCGGGGGCGCACGGTGAATGCTTCTCCGGTGCCGCGCCGCAGGCGGGCCACTTCGCCATCCCAGGCAAGGAATTGGCAACGCGTTTCAAGCTGAGCACCGGCCGCCTGCGCCAGTTTTGCCAGACCCTGGTCGAAACGTGCCCGGTCAATCATGATGCCGGGGAAAGCGCTGTGATGCTGCAACCCGGATGGCAGTACCGTCAACATCCCTGCCACGTCCTGCACCCGCGAATCCGTTTCATGCACGGTACGCAAGAGCGGCATGGGGACAAACTCGGCGCATTGCACCGGGAGACCAACCTCGGCACAGCGATCCACGCAGATCACCGCGAGGCCTTTGGCCGCAGCCGCACGCGCTGCCGCCGCGCCGGCCGGACCGGCGCCAATCACCAGTACATCTATGGCTAAAGGGTTCACGCGTCTTTTGCCGCCATCCGCAATACCGTCGCGAAGTGCTCCGGCTGTAAGCCGAAGCCATCGACAGCATGCTTCTCGAACAATCCCTCGATAACCCCGTCCACGTCATTCAGATGGACATTACGCAGCGCCGCCTCCAGATCGACGATAGCGCGCCGCGGCTGGATAAAATAATCACCGCTGAAGTGAACCTGCCGCACTCGATTCCCATAACTATCCCAGAGCATTTCCGCTTGCAGCGTGCCACCGGGGGCGCGTAAGGTTGCCTTACGCAACGGCATATCGTCGCGCGCGCGGCGATTGATGGCGAGCCAGTCCGCGTCACGCACCTCCGCCAACGCCTCCGGCAACAGCGCGGCTACAGCATCCGGCAAGTCGCCCCGGACGAAAGACAGCCCCAAATGCGTGCGGAAACCTTCCAGCAAGACCTCCTGTACCGCCGTCAACTCCGGCGCTTTACCCAACAAGGCCTTTAAGCTGGTCACCCGTTCCGCCACCGAAGAGATGGCATGGGCATCCAGTTTCTCCAGCGGCACCCGCAGTACGCGCAACATCCGCGGAATGTCCAGATCGACCAGCACCGTCCCCTGAAAGAGCAGCACATTGCCATCCATAATCCCGCCGGTACCCGAAATTTTCCGCCCTTCCACCTCGATGTCGTTGCGCGGGCGAAACCGTGCGCTCACCCCCAGGAGCGATAAGCCAGCCGCCGCCGCTTCGCAGATTCTCTGGGACAGCGAGGCCATATCGCCCTGGGGCAGCGCGTCCCGCCGACAAACCAGTTCCCAGCCTATCTGGGTGGGATCAAAAATCAGTGCACCGCCGCCGGTAAGACGACGCTGCACGGCGATCCCCTGCTCACGGCAGAACTCCAGGTTGAGTTCCTGCTCCGGTGATTGGTGATAACCGACCAGCGCGGACTCCTCAAAGCGCAGGAAACGGAAAATACTGGGAATCTGACCTTCGGACATTGCCAGGAGCAACGTCTTGTCTAAGGCCATATTTTCGTCGGCCGGGCGCAAGCCGGTATCGACCACAAGCCAATCCTTAGCGTTATACGTTGTCATAACCCATGCAACCCGATGAACGTGAAGCCCGGAAGAAACAATGCAGTCTCAGGCCGAAAACACAATCGGGATATCCCGCAGTTGTGTGCGACGTTTTGGCGCGGCGGGGACATAATCCAGAGGCATAGTGGTCGTCTCGTCACCCAGTGCCAAGACTTCCTCACCGACAATCATGGAGCAGCAGGAAGGTGTCACAAAGACATCCCGTTCCAGGTGTTTGGCGAGGGCCAGCATGCCATCAGAGGGGAAGGCCACCCCGTTCAGTCCCGCCATGACCGCATAGGTATCGGTGATGGAACGATGCACGCCGGAAGGCCGCGCGCAACCCAGCAATACCGGTGTTTCCGGCAGCGCAGCCCGTGCATCCATAAAGAATTTACCAATTTCATCCGCCGCTGGTGTCACGAAAGGCCGACTCGAAGCGGCATATTGCGGCATGATCACCACCAGCACCAGGGCACTGGGCAGATGCCGCTGGATAATTTCGAGAGAGTTCCATTCACCAAGCAGCTCCCCGTAATGCAGCCCGATGACAATATGCGGCACCACTTTCATCTTGGTGGCCACCAAAGCTTCCAGCGCGGCCTCAAAATCGTCCACCGAACGGCGCAAATGGTAAACCTGGTTAATGGTATCCTGGGCACCGATCACATCCATCATGGCCACATCGACGCCCGCATCCTCCATTCCACGCGCGAACTCCGGGGTGGCGATACCCGTATGCATGGCGATCTGCAAATTCGGATAGCGATCCTTGATCTTGCGCACCGTCGGAAAATAGGGTTCATAGTGGACCACGTTCTGATGGTCCGAACCTCCGGAAAGCAGCAGCCCGCGACCCCCATCCAGGACGATCCGGTCCACCAGACCATCCAGTTCTTCCGGAGTGCGAACCGGAATCATCGGCTCCAGAATCTTCGCTTTACAGTGGTCACACTGCAACTTGCAGTCACCACCGGTGATGGAAATGGCCGGGAAGGCATTCTTCCCGCAGGCGGAAACTTCGGACGTTTCATGGTGCTTGAAAGAAGGCGTATAGAAATTGATACGACCCACCTGACTACCGGACAGACCGGACCACCGTTCGCGCATAGAGTCCACCAGATCCGCATTGAGGACCAGATCCTCCAAAGCCTCTACTTGCGCAACAGCGTTCAACCATGGGTTCATATGAATTTCCATCCTTTATGCAGAGAGAAAGCCGGACGGCCGCGAAATGCGGCCGTCCTCCTGAATCATGACGGATTGCACCAATCAGCAGCCGCCAAAACCATCAGCCGTCATCTTTGCTTCGAATGCCGCCAAAGCATCGGCACCCGTCTTCAGTTCACCGGCATCGCCTGCAAAATCAGCGGGCGTCAGCTTGGCGATCCAGCCGCTGCCATAGGGATCCTTGTTGATGAGGCCCGGCTCTTTGGCCACATCGTCATTGCTCGACACCACCGTACCGCTGACGGGACTCTTCAACGGGCCAACCCACTTGCCGGACTCCACCGTTGCTGCGGACTTGTCCTTCTTGATCTCCTTGCCAGCGCCCTTGGGCGTATAAGAAACGATCTGTCCAGCCAACGCACAGGCATAGGAGGTCATGCCGATGGTCACAGTGCCATCGTCTTCCTTGCGCAGCCACACGTTATTCTCGACGTTGTACAGCAGATCTTCGGGGATTTCACAGCCACGTACAGTTCCCATCATTTTCTCCTTTGGTTTGCATTTCCAGTAAACAGACCCCGCTGCCAAGCAGGATTTTAAAAAAACAGCAGTCGGTCAACCGACAGAATCAGATCGGCTAGATCACCGGCAGACGCCACCGCATCCACTTCATCGATCAGGTTGTCGGCCTCGATCTCATAGCCGGGAAGCGCCGGTCGACAGACCTGGATTTCCACTCCGGCATTTTTTGCGTCACGAATGAAGTCGATAATCCGCTTGCCGCCAGCCATCGCCGAAAGATTTTCCGCAACGCCCACCTGCATCAGCCGGACCGCTTCCATCGTGCAAAAAATCTTAACCTCCGCATCCATGGAAGACAACAGGGCGCCCAGATAAAACGGCGTCGCGCAGCGATGTGCGGTACTCGGCCCGCTGGTCATGACGATGACTACCGACTTTTCGCCCTGATCCTCCAGATAGTGGGTGTCGCTCATCGCATTCCTCGCTCACAATGAATGTCATCACGCAAACAGCGTTGCCGGTACAACTCAAAGGCAGCGTCCCCAGTAGACAGCTTTTTGAGCGCAGCGTCCACTGAAGCCACCGGGCGTACCCGGGCGATCCAGGCTTCGTAGGGTTCGATATTGAGCAGATTGGGATCTTCCAGGACATCTTCGTTGGCCGATTCGATCACGCAATCGAAAACGTTCGGAACCGGACCTGCCCATTTTCCGCTCTCGATGGTGGCAACCGGCTTACCCAGCGGACGACGTGTCCCCGGTCGGCGTACCCGGACATGCAGAATCTTTCCGGCAATCGACTGAGATATATCGGTCATGCCCACCGTCAGCGTGCCATCGCCTTCGCGTCGCACCCAGATCTGGCATTCCCGATCGTAATATAATTCGGCGCGGAATTCGCAACCGTTACATTCCATGGCCTTCCCCTGGTGTCAGCGACAGGTAAAAAAAAGCGCCCCGCAAAGGGGCGCTTCCCCACACCATTTCAGATAATGCCCTTGGCGGCGAGAAGATCCATCGAGTCGCTGACATTGTCGGGAATGCCGACCTTGCGCGCAGACAGACCCATGGCCAAACCGAGCAACTGGGTGAAATAAATCACCTTGACGCTCGATTTGATGCCGAACTCCGTCTCCGCACGGATCTGATGCATTTCCAGACCGGAATGGCAGGTGGGACATTCGGTGGCGATCACTTCCGCACCAGCATCTTCCGCCGCCTGGAGGATATTCAGCACCAGCTGGGTGGACGTATCCGAATCCGACAACGTATGCGCCCCACCACAACATGCCGTCTTCAAGGGGAAATCCACGCTCACGGCACCGGCTGCTGCGAGCAGGTCATCCATGAAATGCGGCGCATAGCTCGATTCCGAACCGGGACCCTGATCTTTTTCCGGGAAAATCTGCCGGGGACGGGTGTACATGCAACCGTAGTAGTTGGCGATCTTCAGGCCGTTGAGACTCTTTTTGACCTTGCCTTTGATGCCATCGACGCCCACTTCCTCCATGAACCATTCCAGCGCGTGCAGGCTGCGCACGTCGCCTTCATAAACAGGGTCACCCGACTTGTTGGCAAGTTCCTGCACCGTCTTCATGGTTTCTTCTGAAGTAGCGCACTCATATTCGGTCTGCTTCAGATTACGATAGCAGCCGTTACAAGGCGCCATCACCGTATCACAGCCCTGCAGCTTACTGGCGATGGCCAGATTCCGCGCCGACATATAGGTCTGCAACATGGGATGAATGTTCTTTACCTCCATCGCACCACAGCAGTTGTAGTCCTCGAGGTTTTCCATCTCCAGACCCAGTTCTTTCACCAGAACGCGGGTGGATTTGTCGTAGGGTCCGCCGGAACCTTCCAGCGCACAGCCCGGATAATATGCAACCTTAGCCATGATGCGCGGCCTCCTTCTGTGCCTTCACGTATTCAGCAAGGACTTCACCGGTTTTACCCCAGGATTTGGTCTTGGGACGGAACACCACATTCATGCCCATTTTGGTCAACTGACCCAAGGGCATGTGCTTGGTCAGGCGTTTGCCGAACTCCACGATCCAGGCCTGGACCAGGGGCTGGCCGGAGCGCTTGAAGAATCCCACCATGACTTCGGTATCCTCGATACGCCCGAATTCGATGCACTGATGGGTGAACTCCTCGTCGAAATGCGTCGAAAGCGTTTTCGGGGTCAGGCCGTTCTCTTCCAACCAGTGCGCCGTCGCCTTCATCACCCCCTCAGGACGGACATCCTTGGGGCAGATATTGGTGCACTTGTTACACGAAACACACTGCCAGATAATGTCTTTATCTTTCATCAACTCGGCCTTCAGGCCCAAGCGAATCAGATAAATCCAGTAACGCGGGTTAAAATCCACATTCTGCGCATACATGGTGCAGGAATTCGTGCAGGAGCCGCACTGCCAGCAACGGTGCACGTTCTCGCCACCGCTGTAACTCTGGATGATCTCTTCAAAATGCTCTTCGTAGTCCGTCAGCGTGCGGGGGGTAATCATGGTGTTCCAGGAACCTGAAACGTCCACCCCGTCTATTACCAGGTGATCGTGCTGCAAAATCCGATCGGGATCGATCAGTGTTTTTTCATGAATAGCCATAGCCGCTCCTATACCCTAATTCATCAATGAATGGCGTCTCTCTTGATGCGAGATCCACCCATCCGCCGGTGTACTTCTACGCCCAGCAATTTACGGATTTGTTCCGTAAAGTCTGTTTGGCCGCCAAAATCCGAACGCAAAAAGCCTTCTGCCATAGCGCGCACATATTGTGAATACTGGTGGGCCAGGATGATGTCGACCATATATGGCACATCACGGTACACCCCCAGTTCCAGCAGCGCTTCCTGCATCCACTGGCGGAGACCCTCGAACATTTCGGGACTTTCTCCGAAAGGGAAATCCGTCAGGTAGTCGCCCCCGCGGATGAATTCCCGCACCGCGCCTGAGGTGGTACTCTGATCCCAGACCCAGCGCGTCATCAGCGGATAGCGTTCGGGATCACTGAAGTGCAGAACCTCAGCCCCCATGTCCCTGATAACGCGTTTCGCCTTTCCCGTAGCAGGCAAAGCCTCTTCAAAACGCGTCATACGCTGCGTCAGATCACCATGGCCCTCCAGCAAATCGCGCATCATTTCACCTACCCGCGCAGCGCCCTGCTCCTCTATGACGGGCCAGATCTTGCGTCTTGCGGTAAACATCTGCTCCACGAGATGCGCCATCTGTGCTTCCGTCAACGGTCGTTTGTCCTCCAGCAGGAGACGACGAAAACTCGCCGTCTTCTCTGTCAGGCTACCGACCAGGTCTGCAAGACCCTGCTGTCCCTCGAACGCCTCTTCCAGCTCATAAAAGGATCTGTTGAGCAGCCCCTTATCGAGATCAATCGGCAGCGAGGCAGGAACGATGTGTTCGCCGTTCCCGCTGTGGTAGATGTCAGCTGGCAATTTTCTGCTGTCCGTAGAGGTCCGCCACAGCACGCGCACCAGCGGCCTGGCCTTGCGCTATGGAAGAATCGATATCTTCCGGGCCGGTCGCCGCACCACACACGTAAATCCCTTTACGCGTCGTACCCTGGCTGTTGGTGTACTGTTCCGCGCGGTCGATAAATCCGTGTTTTTCCAGACCGATACCAAAAGTCCTGGAAATTTCCGGGTTCAATGCATTGGGGTCCATACCGATGGCGTGAACGACGATATCCATGGGAATCACGATAGGACGCTTGACCAGGGTATCCTCACCCTTGACCAGCAAACGACCGTCAGGCGACTTGGTGACCTCGGCGATACGCGCCTTGACGAACTTGGTTTTGAACTCTTCCTGACTCTTCCAGTAGAATTTGTCTTCGTAAAGGCCAAAGGTACGGATGTCCATGTAATAAATGAACACATCGGTACTCGGAGAAATTTCCTTGATCTCCATGGCGAGGTTGGTGGAAACGGTGCAGCAGATCTTGGAGCACCATTCACGACCAATCTGGCGGTCACGTGAACCGACGCAAAGCAGGATAGCCACGCGCTCCGGAACCCGGCCATCCGAAGGGCAACGAATCTGCCCCGCCGTCACCATCTGTTCCATCTGCGTGGTGGTCAGGACGTCCTCGTAAGTACCAAAGCCCCATTCCGGCTTGTTGATGGAGTCGAAATGGGTGAATCCGGTACCCAGTATGATGGCACCCGCTTCCACCTTGTCGCCGTTGCTCAGGGTGGCCGTAAAGTTACCGGCCTCGCCCGCCACCTGGGTGACCTTGGCAGACTTGTGGATGCTGATGTTGCCGTCGCCTTCCACACGGCTGACCATGCGGCCAATGGCATCTTTGGCCCATTCGCCAGAAGGTACCAGTTTGGCGTAACCGGAGATGATGGGCGCCCCACCGAGAATATCTTCTTTCTCGACGATGACAGCCTTCTTCCCCATGGAGGCTATGGTGGCGGCTGCCGACAAGCCTGCTGGACCTGCACCTACGACTAACACTGTATCTTGTGCACTCACTGAACTTTCTCCTTAAGCGCCCGCTTTCATATTGATGTTTTGATTGGTGGCCAGTTCGGGGTTGTAGAGGTATTCCACATTGCCCTGTTCCACCTGCTTGAGA
>NZ_JABBDR010000214.1 GCF_018854495.1 Acidithiobacillus ferruginosus | reverse complement strand
CAGATAAAAAGGCACGCCCCGCCAGCGCCAGTTGTCGATGTAAAATTTGGCGGCGACATAGGTTTCGGTGACCGAATTGACCTCGACACCCGCCTCGTCCTGGTAACCGGGAACGTGTTTATCATGAACAACGCCGGGACCATACTGCGCGCGCATGGCATAGGCCGTGACGGCCGATTTGGGAATCGGGCGGATGGAACGCAAGACTTTGACCTTTTCGTCGCGCAGGCTGTCCGCCTCCAGGGAGGGCGGTGGTTCCATGGCGATCAGCGTAAGAACCTGCATCAGGTGGTTTTGCAGCATGTCCCGCAGGGCACCCGCCTGATCATAGTATCCGGCCCGGTTTTCAATGCCCATATCTTCCGCCACGGTAATCTGGACGTGGTCGATGTAATTACGGTTCCATATCGCCTCGATCGCGAGATTGGCGAAACGGAAAACCAGCAGATTCTGGACGATTTCCTTGCCAAGATAGTGATCGATACGATAAATCTGGTCTTCACGGAAGTGGTTATGCAGTTGCTCATTGAGTTGCATGGCACTTTCCAGATCATCGCCGAAGGGTTTTTCAATCACGATGCGGTAGTCACCTTCCTGATTGAATCCGGCGCCGGAAAGACGTTGTACCACTGGAATAAAATCGGTGGGACGAATGGCCAGATAAAAAATGGTGCCTGCTGGTCTTTCGGCTCCTTCGGGGGTCAGCAGGGCGCGGAGTCTGACAAAAGATTCCGGCTCATGGATTTCCCCGCGCACATATTCAAAATGCTTGCAGAAATCGGCAAAGTGATCGGCCTGATAATTGCTGGCATAGGTTTCCAGTTGCTCATGCAGGAAATCCTGCCAGCCCTTGTCGTCCCATGGGCGTCGACCAAACGCGAGAATGCGCAGTTCGTCGGGCATTCTTCCTGCACAATGCAGGTGATACAGTGCGGGGAGGAGCTTTTTGCAGGCCAGATCCCCGGTCGCCCCGAAAATGACAAACTGACAATTACAATCGCTCATTCAGGCCTCCTTTTGCACGGCGTGACCACCGAATTCGTTGCGCATCATCGCTAGGAGTTTGGCGGCGTAGTCGTCGCGCCCCTGGGAAGCCCAGCGCATCTGCAGGGCGAGGGTGATGACCGGCGCGGGAATTTTCAGTGCGAGGGCCGTCTGCGCGGTCCACAGGCCTTCGCCGGAGTCCGCCACTATCGGCGCGATATCGGCGAGCACCTGATCTTTGGCGAGGGTGTCGGCGGTGAGGTCGAGGAGCCAGGAGCGGACGACGCTGCCGTAGCGCCACATATCGGCGACCTTGGCGAGGTCCAGCCCGAATTCGGTTTTGCCCTGCAAAATGGCGAAGCCTTCGGCGAGGGCCTGCATCATGCCGTATTCGATACCGTTGTGGACCATTTTGACAAAGTGACCGCTGCCGACAGGTCCACAGTGCAACCAGCCTTTGTCGGCGGCCGGCGCCAGTGCCTCCAGAAAAGGCGTTACCTGGGCTACGGCTTCCCGGCTGCCGCCGACCATCAGGGCATACCCCTCCTGCAGACCCCAGATACCGCCGGAAACACCGGCGTCTATGTAACGTACCCCTGCCGCCTCTACTTTTTGGGATTGGGCAATGGAGTCCTCATAAAAGGCATTGGCACCATTGATCAGTACGTCATTTCTGCTCAACAAGGGAAGAATGGCGTCGATGTGGCTCTGGGTGGCCTCGCCGGCGGGAAGCATGAGCCAGAGGACCCGGGGGGTAGGCAACGCCTGAACGAGGGCTTCCAGACTGCTGGCGGCGTGCATTCCGGTTTCCTTGGCCAGCTCCGTGGCTTTTTCGGTATGACGGTTGTAAGCGGTGACCTTCATGCCCTTGAGGTGCAGACGCCGTGCCATGTTGGCACCCATCCGGCCCAAGCCCACCATCCCGATGTCCTTATTGCCCATAATCCGCTCCTTTGCGTACACGTTTGCCCGAAAATGTTAACATCAGTATAGCCGTTTAAGCCTCTATGTCGCCGTTTCACTGTTATGAAGGAAATTTCCATGCAACTGGGCACACCACTTTCCGCTTCCGCAACCCGCCTGCTCATGCTCGGTGCGGGCGAGTTGGGCAAAGAACTCCTGATCGCTGCGCAGCGGCTGGGTGTAGAGACCATCGCGGTGGATCGCTATGCCGATGCGCCCGCCATGCAGGTGGCCCATCGTTCCCATGTGCTGGATATGACCGATCGGGAGGCTATTCTGGCCGTTGTCAAACACGAACGCCCGCACTATGTGGTGCCGGAAATAGAGGCCATCGCGACATCGGCGCTGGTGGAGATCGAGGCGACAGGTCTGGCGACAGTGGTGCCCTCGGCACGCGCGGTGCAGCTGACCATGGACCGCGAGGGCATCCGCCGCCTCGCTGCGGAAGAGTTGGGCTTGCCGACATCGCCGTACCGTTTCGCCGGAACCTTGGCGGAACTGGAAGACGCGGCGGCGGCGTTGGGCTTTCCCTGTGTGATCAAGCCGGTCATGTCCTCCAGTGGCAAGGGGCAGTCCGTGGTGCGCGGTGCGGCAGATCTGGCGCTGGCCTGGCAGGAGGCGCAGACGGCGGGTCGGGTGGGCGGTCAGCGGATCATCGTCGAGGGCTTTGTGGATTTCGACTTCGAGATTACCCTGCTGACCGTGCGTTCGGCCTTCGGGACGACATTTTGCGCGCCCGTGGGGCATCGTCAGGAGGCCGGTGATTATGTGGAATCCTGGCAACCGCAACCCATGAGCGATACCGCGTTGCGGGAGGCAGAAAAGATGGCGCAACGGGTGACCGACAATCTGGGCGGACGGGGACTGTATGGGGTGGAGTTTTTCGTGCGTGGCACGGAGGTCATCTTCAGCGAACTCTCGCCGCGTCCCCATGATACGGGTCTGGTGACCCTGGCCAGTCAGCGTCAAAGCGAGTTCGACCTACACCTGCGCGCCATTCTGGGTTTGCCGGTGGAACCGGGTTTCCGGCGTCCGGCAGCGTCGGCGGTGGTGCGCGGCAAGGGGCTCGGTTGGGGGCCTGTGTATTCGGGTCTGGAGGCCGCGCTGGCGGTGCCGGAAAGCGATCTGCGGCTTTTCGGAAAGCCGGCGGCCAGCAAACTCAGGCGCCTCGGGGTAGGTATTGCATGCGCCGACAATGTGGAGGAAGCCCGGGAGCGCGCCCGCCGGATTGCGGCGGCGGTCGGCATCCGCCCGGCCCCCTGAGCGGGGCTGTTGCCGCGCTAACGTGATCCGGGTTGCCGGGAGTGGTCAGGCGTTGACGAAAGCGCTGATGCGGTCCAGGGCCATCTCCAGGTTCTTGTCGCTGGTCGCGAAGGACAGGCGGATGTGGCCAGGAGTGCCGAAGGCCGAGCCCGGGACGACGGCCACTCCGGCCCCCAGCAAGGCCTCGGCCAGGGCAAGATCATCCCGCAGGCCTTTCGCCGCCATGACTTCGCGAAATCCCGGAAAGCTGTAAAAGGTACCATCAGAGGGCATGGCGGCAACGCCGGGCAGCACTTTCAGGCGGTTGTAGACATACGTGTGGCGCCGCTTGAAAGCCAGCACCATTTCGTGGATGGCGCTGTCGCCACCTTCCAGTGCTGCCTGGGCGGCCACCTGGGCGACGGAGGTGGGATTGGAGGTGCTCTGGGACTGTACGGTATTCATTGCGGTGATCAGCGTCTTGGGGCCGGCGCAGTAGCCGATGCGCCACCCGGTCATGGCATAAGCCTTGGACACGCCATTCATGACGATGCAGCGTGGAGTCAGATCCGGGCAGGCGTTGGCGATGTTGACGAACTCTTCATCGTGGAAGCGGATTTTCTCGTACATGTCATCGCTGGCGATGAGGACATGGGGATAACGGCGGAGGACCTCACCCAGAGCTTCCAATTCCGGGCGGCTGTAGGTCATGCCGGAGGGATTGGAGGGGCTGTTGATGACCAGCAGGCGGGTGTTGGGCGTGATCGCTTCCTCCAGTTGCTCCGGACTGATCTTGAAATGCTGGCTGGCGCCGGTATCGATGATGACGGGCCGCGCTTCGGCCAGAAGCACGATGTCCGGATAGGATACCCAGTAGGGCGCGGGAATGATGACTTCGTCGCCCGCATCCAGAAGGGCCTGACAAAGATTGAAGAAGCTTTGCTTGCCGCCGACGGAAACGAGAATTTCATCGGGGCGGTATGACAGATGGTTGTCGTGCGCGAATTTGCCGATGATGGCGGCCTTCAGTTCCGGTGTGCCGCCGACGGCGGTATATTTGGTGAAGCCCTGCCGGATGGCGGCAATGGCCGCCTCCTTGATGTACTCCGGGGTGTCGAAATCCGGCTCGCCGGCACCGAGGCTGACGATATCCTTCCCTTCGCGGCGCAGTTGCTGGGCACGGGCGGTGACCGCAAGGGTGGGGGATGGGCGCACCGCATTCACGCGGCGGGAAAGACGGATATCCACGATCGTTCACTCCAGAAGCAATCTCATCGGGCGCCGGGAAATGCGCGCAAGAGCGCAAATGATAAGCATCCTTCGGTTAAAATCAACTGTTTTGCGCAGGGCGGCTATGGGATGGTATCTGGGTATGCGGGATTGACATTACAAGTGACTTGAGGGATACGATTCTCATCAGGTAACCGCCCGGCTCCGCCGGGTGACCGGAAGGCAGGGGGCGCACTCATGGTGGACGTGGAGATAGGGATAGAGGGCATGACCTGTGCCTCCTGCAGCAGCCGGGTGGAGCGCACCCTGAGCCGCTTGCCGGGGGTACGGGCGGCGGTGGTGAATCTGAGCACGGAACAGGCCGCAGTACAGTACGATCCGGCGCAAATCGGCCCTGACGCCCTGATCACCGCTATCGCAGAAAGCGGTTACACGCCGGTGATCGCAGAGACGGAGCTGGTGATCGAAGGGATGACCTGCGCGTCCTGTGTGGGGCGGGTGGAGCGCAGTCTGCGCCGTCTGCCGGGAGTGCTGGAGGCGACGGTCAATCTCGCCACGGAGCGGGCGGCGCTGCGTTATCTGCCGGATACCGTGGACCAAAACACCCTGATCGCCGCAGTGACCGCGGCCGGATATGGCGCGCGCCCGGTGCAGGGGGATGTGGCCGTCGCTGACCGCAAAGCGCAGGCCATCCGCACCATGCGCCGGGACGTGATCCTCGCGGTGGTGCTGGCGGTCCCCATTCTACTGCTCTCTATGGGCATGGCCCTGGTTCCGGCAGTGGATCGGCTGCTGAGCGGCCTGGAGCCTTTCCCGCAGTTCTGGGCCTGGGTGCAGGCGGTATTGGCGACGATCGTGCTCGCCGGCCCCGGCCGACGATTTTTCCGGCCCGGCTTCCTCGCCTACCGCCACCTGTCGCCGGACATGAATTCCCTGGTGGCGACGGGGACCGGTGCGGCCTGGCTGTATAGCATGCTGGTCCTTGTGGCGCCGGACTGGTTTCCCGCCAGCGCCCGGCATGTCTATTTCGACTCCGCGGCGGTAGTGATTGCCGCAGTGCTCTTCGGTAAATATCTGGAAGAACTGGCGAAGGGGAGGACTTCCGCAGCGATCAAACAGCTGCTGGGTCTGCAGGCGAAGGAGGCCCATGTACTGCGCGACGGCACCGAGCTGCAGGTCGCGATCGGCGCCGTCGTTCCGGGCGATCAGGTGGTGGTCAGGCCGGGGGAACGTCTGCCCGTGGATGGCGTGGTCGTGGATGGCGACTCCCATGTGGATACGGCCATGCTCACCGGCGAGCCACTGCCGGAACGCAAAAAACAGGGTGATCCGGTGGTGGGCGGCACGGTGAATCGCGAAGGGCGTCTGCTGATCCGAGCGACCTCGGTGGGCCAGGGCACGGTGTTGGCGCAGATCATCCGGCTGGTGGAGCAGGCACAAACGGGCAAGCTGCCGATCCAGGGTCTGGCAGACCGGGTGGTGCGGATTTTTACACCACTGGTGATCCTGATCGCCTTGCTGAGTTTCTTCTTCTGGCTGCTGTTCGGGCCACCGCCTGCGATCACCCTCGCCATGCTCTCGGCAGTCGCGGTGCTGGTGGTGGCCTGTCCCTGTGCGATGGGGCTGGCCACTCCGGCAGCAGTGATGGTTGGTACCGGGCGTGCCGCGGAGCTGGGCGTGCTGTTTCGCAAGGGGGCAGCACTGGAGTCTCTGGCGGCGGTGGATACGGTTTGTCTGGACAAGACCGGGACCCTGACTTACGGGCGTCCGGCGGTGACCCGGATCGATGCTGCGGACCCAGCGTATGTATTGCAGATGGCCGCCGCCGTGGAGGCCGCCTCCGAACATCCCTTGGCCCACGCGGTGCTGGCCGCCGCCGGGGAGCGTCATCTGGATATCCCGGCAGTGGATGATTTTACGGCCTTTCCGGGGAAGGGTGTGCAGGGCAGGGTCGATGGGCTGACGGTGCTGGTCGGCACGCTGGCGTGGATGGATGAGCAGGGGGTCGTTATGGCGGGCTTCTCTACTGGTGATTTGCAGCAGACCGGCGGGACCATCGTCGGTGTGGCGAGGGACGGCCGCCTACTGGGGCTGCTGGAGATCAGTGATGTGGCTCGGCCGGAGTCCGCTCAGGTGGTCCGGGCGCTCGGGACACTTGGCTTGCGGGTGGCGATGGTGACGGGCGATGCGGAGGCCGCTGCGAGGGTGATCGCCGGCCGGTTGGGAATTGACGACATCTATGCGCAGGTATTGCCGCAGGACAAGGCGGAGATCGTGCGTCGACTGCAGACAGAGGGCCACAAGGTGGTTTTTGTCGGCGAGGGCATCAACGACTCGCCGGCACTGGCGCAGGCGGATGTGGGTATGGCTCTGGCCTCGGGCACGGATATCGCGATGGAAGCGGCGGATATCACCCTCACCCATGGCGATCTGGGCGGGGTGATTACCGCCATTCAGGCGGCGCGCCAAAGCATGCGGACCATTCGCGGGAATCTGTTCTGGGCTTTTTTTTACAACATACTGCTGATACCGGTGGCGGCCGGTGTGGCTATCCCTCTGGGGATTCAGCTCAATCCGATGCTCGCCGGCGTGGCCATGGGCCTGTCTTCGGTTTTCGTCCTCAGCAACAGCTTGCGGCTGAAACGTTTACAGCCCTGGGTGGCCTCACCGGAAGCGCCGGTCGGGTGAATGGAGTATGCTGAAGTATTTTCCGAGCATTGTCAGGTGATATGTGGCGCAAAATCCGTGGCAACGTCCGGTCAACAGAAATGTCTGGGTGTTATGGAAGCTCAAGCCGTTTTTGCTGACCCGTCGCGTGCATCTGCTGTTCTATGCACTGGCCCTGTTGCTCAGCGCCGCCAGTGCGCTGGTGCTGCCGCAGGGCGCGCGCTGGGTACTTGATCAGGGGTTTCAGAGCTATTCGGCGCTGGTCTGGATCAGTGCCGCCCTGCTGGGGCTGGGACTGTTCACCGTCGCCATGCGTGCCCTGCGCGATGCCCTGGCCACCTGGATCGGACAAGACGTGGTGGCGGACCTCCGTACTGCGGTGTTCCGCCATGCCTTGCGTCTACCTGCGGTTTTTTATGAGGTTTTTCGTTCCGGAGAGGTCATTTCCCGGCTCAGCAGCGATGTGACCATCCTGCGTTTTGGCTTGACCGGGGTGCTGGGGCGCAGCTTGCAAAGCGGCATTACCCTGCTCGGGGCGCTGGCACTGATGGCCGCCACCCTGCCGCAACTGATGATCCCCGGTCTGGTCGCCTTGCCCCTGCTGGTGCTCATCAATCTGAAATCCGGTCGCCTGCAGCGCCGCTATAGCCGCAAGGAGCAGGATTATCTGGCCGATCTGAGCGCGCACACGGAAGAGTCGATCAACGGTATCCGGGTGATTCAGGCGCTGACCCTGGAGCCGCAGACGGAAGAGCGCTACCGGCGTGATATCCGCTTGTTGCTTGGGCAGGTCTGGTCCCGGGTGGTGGTGCAGTCGTGGTCCACCTTTCTGACCGGCGGGCTGGTATTTCTGGTGCTCAG
>NZ_JABBDR010000213.1 GCF_018854495.1 Acidithiobacillus ferruginosus | reverse complement strand
TACGGATTGGCATATTGAAACGCCCAGCCACCGCCCGCCAGATGGGGCCGTGACTCCCGCCAGTCGCCGGGTTCGGCACCGATCTGCCGGTCCTTGAGCCAGCGGATACCATTTTGCACCGCCGGAGAGACTTCGCCATCCTGCTCGAGCAGGGCGTGGAGCGCGAGACAGGTATCCCAGACGGGTGATACACAGGGCTGACAATAGGCGTCGTTCGCCCGCTCCACCACCAGTTTGCGCAGCGCCGCCCCGGTTTGCCGACGATAATCATGATCCGGCGGATAGCCGAGCAGCTCCAAGGCCTCGTGGGCGTTCACCATGGCCGGAAAAATGCCGTTCAGACCATCTTCTCCATTGATCCGCGCGGTAAACCACGCCTCCGCCTTCTTCAGGGCACGACGCCGGATACCGTGCGGTATCCAACCCTCCATCAACCGCCAGAATCGATCCAGAGACAGAAAGAAGTGTGCCACAATCCCTTGCCGGGCGGGGCTGAAATAATCCGTAATCTGTTCCGGCGGTCGACGGAACAACTCCCGAATATGCACCTGCAGGGGATTTTTGGCGCGCGCCTTGAGGCTGCATAGAATAAACAGGGGCACCATCACCGTGCGCGACCACGAAGCGACTTTGTAGATATGAAAGGGAAACCAGCGCGGCAGCAGCATGATTTCCACCGGAATGAAGGGCACCGCCCGCCACGGCACCTGGGCAAAAAGCGCCAGGGTAATGCGCGTGAACACATTGCTGTGTTCCGCTCCGCCATGGGCGAGAATCGCCTCCCGGGCGCGCCGCATGTGCGGCAGTTCTGGGTCATCGCCCGCAAGTTTCAGGGCGTAATAGACCTTTACCGATGCACTCAGGTCAAAATGGCCGCCGTAATAGAGGGGCCAGCCCCCGTGATCCGCCTGCTTGCTGCGCAGATAGACAGCGATCCTGGCCTCCAGAACCTCGTCCCGCTCATCCATGTAATGCTGCATTAGAATATATTCGGCAGGGATGGTGCAATCGGCCTCAAACTCGAAACACCAGTGACCATCCTCCGCCTGCCGAGCGCCCAGCGCCTGACGCGCCTGCGCGATCACCCGATCCAGTGACGAACGAAAAATGCCCGCGCCAGAGCGCACCGGTTGCAGCATACGATTCATGGTTGCGCGACAGCGGAAGACAGAGGCAATGGTTTGACGCCCACCCGGAAACTCCACTGCAGGAGCGCATCGGAGCGATGCAGGAGACGCGACAGAAATACCACCCGATGTACGCTGCGGCGGCTGATTTTCACCTCGCTCCCGGAGGCAAAAGCCGGATTTTCGGCAATCCGCCGCAGGGTCAGCACCGCCATGGCGATGGCCCAGAGGCAAAAATCCCGCATCCCTGTCTGCCCGGCCGGTATCAGCAGCGTATAGCGCAGCGCATTTTGCAGGTGGTCCGCGGCAATGCCCAGCAGTTCGGTGAGGCCCGCCTGGAACGCGGGGTCCCGACTGCCGGGCCGCACCCCGGCAATGTCGCAGCCATGACGCTGAAACAGCGCGCGCGGCATCCAGCTCACACCGCGCTGCCAGTCATCCCAGATGTCCTTGAGAATATTGGTCATCTGCAGGCCTTGCCCGAAGGACACCGCCAAACGCTGCATCTCCGCATCATGCTCCGCCAGCAGCGGCTCGAACTCGACAAATAGACTGGTGAGCATTTCACCGACGACACCTGCGACCACATAGCAGTATCGATCCAGGGCCGCCATGTCCGCCAGCCCCTGCAACGAAGCATGCTGCTGAAACTCTGCCATCCCCATGCCCATGATCCGCACGCAGCGGGACAATGCCGCCTGTTGGGTGGGGTTGAGGCTGTGGGTGATGGCGACGACCTCCGGAGTGTGGCGAATCAGATCGTGCTCGGCTTCGGGCATCGCCGGCGACAGGTCTGCGCCCAATGCGGCAGCAAAAGCGGCGGGATCGCCCGCACCCTCCACCACCTGAAGAAATTTCGCCTGCCAGCAGGCCTTTTTTCCCCAGGGCATATCCGGGTCGTCTTCAATGGTATCGGCAATGCGGCACAACAGATAACCGTTGCCGACCGCGTCCCGGAGCGCCTCCGGCAACTGGGGGATGGTCAGGGCAAAAGTCCTGGAAACAGCCTGGAGGCTTTGTGCCTGGTACGCCAGGGCCCGCTCCAACGCCGCCATCAACATGCGGTCCTGTCTGGTGACATCCAAACTCCTTATTGTGTTTGTCCGGGTGTGCACAAACACCCTGTCATCTGGCGGCAATGTAACGATCCCGGGCCCATTCTGCAAGTCTTGCAGCCCTATGCCGCCCACCCTGGTCGGCGCTGCGCGACTCGTCGCCGTCACTCGGTTCTTGCGGCGCCCCCAGGGGCGCCGTCATCTGCAACATGCAACTCGGAACGCAGGGCGCGGCGCATCAGTTCATCGCTCGCGGCGCGCGGCGCGGCGCCCTCGAACAGCACGCGATAGACCTGTTCGGTAATCGGCATATCCACCCCCAGGCTCTGCGCAAGCTGAAACAAGGCCTGCGCCGTGCGTACCCCCTCGGCCTCCTCGCCAATCCCGCGCAGCACCGCTTCCAGGCTCAGGCCGCCGCCCAGGCCCAGCCCCACCCGCCGGTTCCGCGAGAGATCACTGCAGGACGTGAGGATCAGGTCACCGGCACCGGCCAGACCCATGAAGGTCTCGGTTCGTCCTCCCAGCGCCGTTCCCAGGCGATGCAACTCCGCCATCCCACGGGTGATGAGCGCGGCACGGGCACTGTCGCCATTGCCCAGACCATCGGAAATCCCGGCGGCAATGGCCAGCACATTCTTGATCGCCCCGCCGAGACAGACGCCCGCTACATCATCACTGGTGTAGACCCGCATCTGCGCACTGCCAAAGGCCTCGGCCACCCGCTGGGCATAGGTCGGATCGGTGGACGCCGCCGTCATCGCCAGTGGTTTGCCGAGCATCAGGTCATGGGCGAAACTCGGGCCGGAAAGCACCACCAGAGGCGCCTCCGGCAAGATTTCCCGTAATACCTGGTCGAGGCGCAAGGCGCTCGGCACTTCCAGCCCTTTACTGGCGAGGACGAGCAGCGCGGTGGGCGGCAGACAGGGGAGCAGATGCGTCAGTAGGCCACGCAACGCATGACTGGGCACCGCAAGGACGATACCCTCGCTGCCCCGTACCGCAGCGGCGAGGTCCACCGTGCAGTGCAGTCCTTCCGGCCGCGCGCACTCTGGAAATACGGGGAAAAGGTCCGTCCGGGAGGGCTGACAGGGCAGGTGCTCGGCGCGCCGTCCCCAAAGCTGCACGATATGCCTCTGGCGCAGCAGATATACGGCCAGCGCCGTCCCCCAGTGACCGCCGCCCAGCACTGCCCAACGCATGGATTATTGCGTCGTATAGTTCTGCTGCTGGGTCTGCGCCTGCTGATACAGGGCCTCGAAATTCACCGGGTGCAGGTGCAATGGCTGGAAACCACCGCGACCGACGAGATCCGCAACCACTTCCCGCGCGTACGGGAACAGGATGGTCGGGCAATGCACAGCCAACAGGGCGGGCATGTGCTCTTCCGGGATGTTCTGAACCCGGAACAGACCAGACTGCTGAACTTCTACGGCAAAGTAGGTGCTCTCCCCCGCCTTGGCCTTGACGGTCACCGTCAGCGTCACTTCGGTAAGTCCTTCCATCCCTTCCACTACGGTACTAGCGGTGTTCAGCCCCACATCTACGGTCGGCGCCTCGGTCTGCACAAAACTGAGGGGCGCGTTGGGCGACTCAAAAGAGATGTCCTTCACGTAGATGCGTTCGATCATGAAAACTGCTTCCTGTTCGTCCATAAGTCCTTCTTCTTGGGTTGTGGGTAGGCGTAGTCTAACTGAATTTTCCCCCACCGGGCTACGCCCCCCACGCCCCAACGTGGATTTGTGCCGTCCGTCGGTACGCCCGGCTCCGGAGCAACGCCACTTTTACGGTGCGCAGCAGGATGACGATGTCATACCACAGGGATCAGTTCTTCCCGTACCACGCTGCTATCATCCAGACGAAGGCGCCACTTCACTCGTGTGCATCCTCGTAATCATGATCACCACCTGCGACCGCAGCACGAAGTATCACGCTAATCCAACCGTACTCAAAGGTGAGTCCAATTCCGATGGTGCCATAGATGAAAAAATTTAGGCTATCGCTGCCATAAATCGCTATGTTGAGCACAGCAAGGGCAAGTATGCCAACGATCATCGCCACGACAGGTTCTGAGTACTTGCGATTTTTCTGCGCAAGCAAGCTAGTCCCTCTCGCCACCTCGCCGATTTCGGCAACTGGCGGTTTCCAGCCTGAAGTGGAACCGGTACCGTCGCCCACACGATCTTCGGTATCCTTCTGTCTTGTGGCCGCTAGCGGGGTCGGGACAGATGGCCTGGTTTTGCTGGGTTCTCCGCCTGCCGGTGAGGGGGCGTTATGAGGCAAGACAGTGATGCTGCTCATTTTGCTATGCCCTGGGGCTTTACCCTGTCGGTGAAATTGGACCATTGCTCCACCCTACTACGATATCTCCACTTTGTATGCTTTATATGATGCCATTTTTTGTCTCGCCTGCTGGACGCCCACCAAGCTGCTCGTTTCTCCTGGCTGCCCCTGACTTGGCTGGGCTTTTTGATATGCCCTATTTCCGTGAACAAGTCCTGCCCACCGGGGGCACTTGCTCTGTGTCGCGGTTCTGTGTAGGATTCTCAGCGCTGTCCATGTCCCCATCGTCTAGTGGCCTAGGACACCGCCCTTTCACGGCGGTAACTGGGGTTCGAACCCCCATGGGGACGCCAAATAAAAACAACAAGATACCCGATGCTATACGGGTATCTTGTTGGCGAACAATCCGCATTGGGTGCCACCAGGGCGGTGGCATCTTTAAAGATGTACCCCGCCAATCTGGTCCAGTGCCGTAAAGCGGCTGGGGCCTCACCCTCTTTCTGCCAGTAGTGCGCGTTAACGAGGTACAGGCTGTACAACCTGTACCGATGATCTACACAAAGGAAGCGAAACCTAGAAGAAGCCCAACGGGTTGATGTCGTAGCTGACCAGCAGGTTTTTGGTTTGCTGATAATGGTCGAGCATCATTTTGTGGGTTTCACGGCCTACGCCGGATTTTTTGTAACCACCGAAGGCAGCATGGGCTGGGTACATGTGGTAGCAGTTGGTCCACACACGACCTGCCTGAATGCCACGGCCCATGCGGTAGGCACGGTTCATGTCGCGGGTCCACACGCCTGCACCCAGACCAAACTCGATGTCGTTGGCAATCGCCAATGCTTCCGCTTCGTCCTTGAAGGTTGCCACAGACACGACCGGCCCGAAGATTTCTTCTTGGAACACGCGCATGTTGTTGGTGCCTTTCAGCAGGGTAGGTTGGATGTAGTAACCTTCGCAGTAATCCGCAGACATGGTTTCCACTGCGCCACCGGTAATGACTTCAGCGCCTTCGTCCTTGCCGATCTGGATATAGCTGAGGATTTTGTCGTACTGTTCCTGGGAAGCTTGCGCACCGACCATGACTTCAGTATCCAACGGGTTGCCGCGTTTGATTTGCGCTGAACGCTCAACCACCATGCCGATGAATTTTTCGTAGATGGATTCTTGAATCAACAGGCGTGAAGGGCAAGTGCAGACTTCGCCTTGGTTGAAGAATGCCAGTACCGCGCCTTCCACCGCCTTGCTCACAAACGCATCTTCCTGATCCAGCACGTCGGCAAAGAAGATGTTGGGGGATTTGCCACCCAGTTCCACGGTAGACGGGATAATGTTTTCCGCCGCGTATTTCATGATCAGGGAACCGACTGGGGTAGAGCCGGTAAAGGCGATTTTGGCAATGCGTTTGCTGGTTGCCAGCGCTTTGCCTGCTTCCACACCGTAGCCGTTGACCACGTTCAGCACGCCTGCCGGCAACAGGTCGGCGATCAGTTCCATCATCACCAGAATAGAGGCCGGGGTTTGTTCTGCCGGTTTCAGCACCACGCAGTTACCTGCCGCCAGTGCGGGAGCCAGCTTCCAGCACGCCATCAGCAGTGGGAAGTTCCACGGAATGATTTGACCAACGACGCCCAGCGGCTCATGGAAGTGGTAAGCGACGGTATTTTCGTCGATTTCACCTATAGTGCCTTCTTGGGCGCGTAAGCAGCCTGCGAAGTAGCGGAAGTGGTCGGAGGAAAGCGGCACGTCAGCATTCAGGGTTTCGCGCACGGCTTTGCCGTTATCCCAGGTTTCAGCCACCGCCAGCATTTCCAGATTGGCGTCGATGCGGTCAGCGATTTTCAGCAGGATATTGGAACGGGCAGTAACGGAAGTTCTGCCCCAGGCATCTTTGGCAGCGTGGGCGGCATCCAATGCCAGCTCGATATCTTCTGCGCTGGAACGTGGGATTTGGCAGAACGGCTTGCCGTTGATCGGGGAAATATTGTCGAAGTATTTACCGTTGACTGGCGCAACCCACTGGCCGCCGATGAAGTTGTCATAGCGCTCTTTGAAGTTGACGACTGCGCCTTCGGTGTTTGGATTTGCATATTGCATGTTATGTCCTCACTCAATGCGGATACGGGGTCATGATCAGTAAGCGTTCGTTACCCAATGGCAAGCCAGCGACTTATCCGCCCCGGCATTTTGCGAACAGCGCGGTATCAGCTACGCCAGCTTTTGCCAATGTCGGCAGCGCTTGCGCGCGACCGACATCCCCGCCACCTCTGTTGACTTGGGGGCATTATCCGCCCAGCGGGGCCAGTGCATCCAAAGCTAGCATATCGTGCCAAACCTCGGCAACGACATGGAGCGAATCGGCCACGGGTGGAGAAGAAATGCGCCCAGATCCCGGACCGCGTTTTGCCCCTTCCTTTGTCTGCCGCCCTTTCTTACACTGTGCGCTTCAGCTAGACAGGGATTTTTATGCGCGCCAGTCAGATTTTTATCCCCACCCTCAAAGAGACGCCCGCCGAGGCGGAACTCGTCAGTCACCAGTTGCTGCTGCGTGGCGGCTTTATCCGCCGCCTGGCTTCCGGCTTATATACCTGGATGCCCCTGGGGTTGCGGGTGTTGCGCAAGGTGGAGCGGGTGGTGCGTGAAGAGATGGATCGCAGCGGCGCGCAGGAATTGCTGATGCCGGTGGTGCAGCCTGCCGAACTGTGGCAGGAGTCCGGCCGCTGGGAACAATACGGCCCGGAGTTGCTGCGTCTGCGCGACCGCCATGACCGCGAGTTTTGCCTGGGACCTACCCATGAGGAAGTCATCAGCGATCTCGCGCGGCGGGAGATTCACTCCTACCGGCAGCTTCCCGTCAATTTCTATCAGATCCAGACCAAGTTCCGCGATGAAATCCGGCCCCGCTTCGGGCTGATGCGCGGCCGTGAGTTCATCATGAAGGACGCGTATTCCTTCCACATGGATCATACCTCCCTGGAAATCACCTATCAGGCGATGTACGAGGCCTACCAGCGGATATTTACCCGTCTGGGGCTCAACTTCCGCGCGGTGGAAGCCGATAACGGGGCCATCGGGGGTAAGCGCTCCCACGAGTTTCATGTGCTGGCGGATTCGGGAGAGGATGCCATCGTCTCCTGTCACCACTGCGACTATGCCGCCAACATGGAAAAGGCGGCGAGTCGCCCCGAGCTGGCGGAAACGGAGATACCGCTGGCCGCCGAGCGGGTGCGGACGCCGGGCATCCGTACCGTGGCGGAGCAGGCGGAGCACCTGGGTATCAGTACCGCAAAAATCGTCAAAACCGTATTGGTGGTGGCCGACGGCAAGACCGTGATGCTGCTGCTGCGCGGTGACGACGAACTGAATCTGGTCAAGGCAGGGCACGCCCTGAATGCCCAGGACGTGCAAATGGCCAGACCGGAGGAAGCCGTATCGGCCACGGGTGCGCCTTTGGGCTTCATCGGCCCCAAGGAGCCGCTGCTGTCCGTCCCCATCCTGGCGGATCACCGCGCCCTTGGCGTGGCCAATTTCAGCACCGGCGCCAATGCGGCGGACCTGCACTGGATCCACCTCAACTGGGACCGCGATCTGCCGCGCCCGGCGGCGGCCGATCTGCGCAATGTCCGCGCCGGGGATGCCTGCCCCCATTGTGCGGAGGGCACCCTGAGCATCCGCCGCGGCATCGAGGTGGGGCACGTCTTTCAGCTTGGCGAGCGCTACAGCGAGAGCATGGGGATCACCGTGCTCGACGAAACCGGCCGCGACGCCACGGTCACCATGGGTTGCTACGGTATCGGGGTGTCGCGGGTGGTGGCGGCGGCGGTGGAGCAGCATTTCGACGACCGGGGCATCACCTGGCCGGTGGCCCTCGCGCCCTTTGAGGTGGGCATCGTCGCCATCAACGCGCGCAAGTCACCGGATGTGACCGCCGCCGCCCAGGCCTTGCACGACCGTCTGGAGGCGGAGGGTTACAGCGTGTTGCTCGACGACCGCGATGAGCGCCCCGGAGTGCAGTTTGCCACCATGGACCTGGTCGGTCTGCCCCATCGCATCGTGGTCAGTGACACGGTGCTGGCGCAGGGCGTGTGGGAATATCGCGCCCGGCGGTCTACGGAAAATGTGCTGCTGGACGAAACACAACTCATGGAACGCCTGCGCGAGGAGCATGCCCGTGGATAAATCGCCCGTAAAACCGCTCATAAAGCATATTCTGGTGGCCGTGGATTTTTCGCCCATGGCGCTGGTCACCGCGCAGATGGCCGCAGAGGAGGCGCAACTGCGTGGCGCCCGCCTCACCCTGCTGCACATATTCAATCCGCAGATGCTCAATCTGCAGATGCCGGAAGAAATCCTGCCCCCCACCCTGGATCTGCGCGAAAAACTGCTCCATATGGCCCATGCCGAAATGGAAAAGCTGCGTCAGTCGGTAACCGAAGGTGGAATCACGCCGCAGGTGGAAATGGTGGAAAGTGGGGAGAATATCGGCAAGGCAGTGATTGCCTTCGGCAAGGCCCATGAAGTGGACATGCTGGTGGTGGGCAGTCATGGCCACGGCGCCATTGGCCGGTTGCTGCTGGGCTCCGTTGCCAACGATATCGTCCATTACGCCCGTTGCCCGGTGCTGGTGGTCAAGCAGCCGGAGGAATGAGCCCGGGAATTGTCAGGGCTGGCGCGCGGAGTGCTCCGTAGCCGCCGTCTGCGCCGCCCAACTGCTTACCGCCCTCACGAAGCGCGCGCTGGCCGTGGCCATCGCCTTCGCGCCGCCCTGTGCATTCGCACTGGGAAGCGTCCCGGTGAAACGGAAATGACGCTGCGCGACCACCTGATAATCGGCGGTTTTCACTAGTGTCGCCGTACCGGCGACCAGCGCCGCGCCCGCATCCGGCCCGCTGAAATTCACCACGAAGTCCGTCAGTCTAACCTGTAGCAACCAGACGGAACTGCCTCTCGACAGCGGCGTCAACACGGCGCGCCACTGACTGGATTCTTCCAGTTGCCGTTGCAGGCGACTGGCAATCATCTGCGGCGGGGTGCCGATCCAGCGGGCGTCCCGGTAGGCCAGCAGCCGCTGCGGGTCCTGGTAGAGCAGGTGGTACTGATAACTGTCCGTTTCCAGCCAGTGCACGGCGCTGACCGGCCTCAGCCGCAGCACGGGCAGCATCGCCGTTGAGCCCGTGGTGCTGGCCAGAGGGGCAGGATGTGGGGGCGTAATATCGTAGGGTGCCTGCCAGGAAACACTGGTGGCACAACCTGTGGCGAGCAGGACCAGACCTGCCAGTACCGCGCGCTTCCCAACTGGTGAACATTTGGAACAAAGGTGTCGCATGCGCTCAGTTTCCTCCTGCGGAAAATCCCGGTTCACCCGGACCCGGCGGCGGGCCACGATCGCCGTAGAGCAGCGACTGCGGGGAGCGTTGCAGCGAGCGGCTGAGACTCTGCACCGCCGTACTGCTGGTGATCAGACTTTGTGTCAGACGATTCACCTGCGGCAACGTGTCGTAATTGAGGGTATTCACTGTCCGCTCCCCGGCCACAGCAAGTCCACGCAAGGATTTGGCCGCCGCCGCCGTGTCCGCCAGTGGTGCCTGGGCGGCGACCGTCAGCGCATCCAGATGTTTGAGCATTCGCTGGCTTGCCACCATGGTGGACCGGGTAGCGGCGACCATCCCAGGCAGAGCCTTGATGGTCGGCAATAATGCCGTCTCCATCTGCACCAAATGGTCCGTGGCCCGGTCCAGGTGGGTAAGGGTCTGCGCAAAATGTGTGCGATTCTGGCTGTTGAGCAGCACGTTCATACGGCTGGCCAACTCGTTGCCACGATTCACCAGGGATTCGCCCTTGCGGGACAGCACCTCCAAAAAGCTGGGATGCATGGGAATTTCGGCCGGTCGGCCGTCCACCCTCGGCAAAGGCGCGAAGTTGGTACCACGATCAGTCAGGGATAAATAACTCAGCCCCGTCACCCCTTGCGGCGCCAGTTCGGCGAAGGTCGCTCGGGTAATGGGCGTCGCCTCATCCACCTTGATCCGCACCCTGATCAGGCGCGGATTCGCCGGATCCAGACCAATCGCGGTCACGTCTCCGACCCGCACGCCTTTGAAACGTACCGGCGCCTGTAGAGTCAGACCCGCTACGCTATACGGGGATATGACATCGAAGGTCACGCCCGGCCTCTGCCCGTGATGCATCCACAATCCGACCACCACCATTCCAATGCCCAGAACGGCCAGAAAGATGAGTGCTACCAGCGCGTGTGCACGGCTCTCCAAGGGGAACTCCTCTGCGGTATCCTGGGCTATTGGAGCACAGGACGGGCGCCAAGCCAATGACTACCCGGCACATCCATGGCTCGGCGCGCGGATTGACTTGCCACAAGACCCATGCCTAAATGTCGGAAATTCACAGGAACGCTGATGCTCTATGGACTTTGACATCCTCCGCCGTACCATGATCGACACCCAGATCCGCACCTGGGATGTGCTCGACCCCCGCGTGCTGAACGCCGTTGCGCAGGTGAAGCGCGAGGACTTCGTAGCCGCTCCCTACCGGCACCTGGCTTTCGCTGATTTTACCCTGCCTCTGGAGCACGGTGAAACCATGTGGTCGCCGAAAATGGAGGCTCGGGTCGTGCAGGAACTGGATTTGCGGGAACAGGACCGGGTACTGGAGATCGGTACCGGAAGCGGCTATCTGACCGCCCTGATGGCACAACTTGCGGGAATGGTACACAGCGTTGAAGACCGCGCCGATCTCTCCCGGACGGCGGAAGATCATCTGCGCACACAAGGTGTTCAGAATGCCTGTCTGCACATTGGCGACGGCTCCGAGGGCTGGGCGGACAATGCCCCATATGATGCCATCTGCATCACCGGCTCCCTGCCGGTACTGCCGGACATTTTCAAACAGCAACTGACCATCGGTGGGCGACTGATCGCCATCCTCGGCACCGGTCCGGCCATGGGGGTGCGGCGCATCCTGCACTCCCGGCCTGGTGTTTTTGAGAGCTCGGAGCTTTTCGAGACAGAGATCCCGCCTTTGCGTCACCAGCCGTTACCGGCCCACTTCGTATTCTGAGCAGTCATGCGTATCGAGGCCGCGCAGAGCATCGTCATTGCCATCGATCTACAGGATCGCCTGCTCGGTACACTTGCGCCGGCGCGGCGGGCGCCGCTCCTGGACAATGTCTCCCGGCTGCTGAAAGCGGCCACCGCCCTGGAGCTGCCGGTCCTCGCCACCGCCCAATATCCGCAGGGACTGGGACCGGTCCGAGAGGATATCTGCGTCCATGCTGCGGAGGTTCTGGAGAAGACCGCCTTTTCCTGCTGGCGCGGCGACGACATCCGCCAGTGGCTGGCGGCACAGGATGATCGGCGTCAGGTCATTCTGACCGGCATAGAGTTGCACATCTGCGTGCTGCAAACGGCGCTGGACCTGCAGGCGGCGGGCTGGCAACCGGTGGTAGTGGCTGACGCCTGCGCCAGTCGTGACGCCGGGCATCAGCAGCCTGCCTTGGAGCGGCTGCGACAAGCCGGGGTTACGGTCGCCGTCGCCGAGTCCGTATTTTACGAGTGGCTGGGGGACGCGACCCACCCGGCCTTTCGCCGCCTTGCCGCCGCATGGCGTTAGGAAGGCCGCTTTGACCATTGCCCCACTGAGTTACCGGATCAACCCCGAGCCGCAGGCCCATCTTTTTCGGGTAACTCTGAGCATTTCCGAAGCGGACCCGGAAGGACAGATCCTCGCCCTGCCCGCCTGGGTGCCCGGCAGCTACACCATCCGCGACCTCGCCCGCCATGTAACCCAAATTCGCGCAGAACGCAACGGACAGGATATCGCCCTGCGCAAAATCGCCAAAGACCGCTGGCGACTTGCGCCAGGGCATGGCCCGGTGGTCGTCCGTTACGCCGTCTATGCCTTCGACCGCTCGGTACGGACCGCATATCTGGATGACCAGGGGGGCTTTTTCAACGGCCCGGCCATCTACCTGCGGGTGTCCGGACAGGAGACACAAACCCACGCGGTCCTCCTCGAAGGCCCCGAAGACTGGCAGGTAGCCACCGCCCTCCCCCGCCAAAGCGGTGCGGAGTGGAGCTGGGGCGGTTTTGAAGCCCCCGGCTATGATGCCCTCATCGATCATCCAGTGCTCATGGGGTCCCTTACCCTGCTGGATTTCGACGTGGGAGAACGGCCCCATCATTTGCTTATCCAGGGCACTCACCAGGCGGACCTGCAACGTCTCGGTGCCGACCTGACCCGCATCTGCGACTGGCAGCAGCGCTTCTGGGGGGATGCCGCCTTTGCCGGGTATCACTTTCTATGCATGACCAGCACCGACGGCTATGGCGGGCTGGAGCACCGCGCGTCCAGCGCCCTCCTCTGCGCCCGGGATGACCTGAGCGGTCGCAACGAAGACCACTACCGGCGTTTTCTGGGTCTGGCCAGCCACGAGTATTTTCATGGCTGGCTGGTGCAGGCCATCCGTCCCGCGGTGCTCGGCGCCAGCGCACTGGACCGGGAGGTGCTCACTCGCGATCTCTGGGTCTTCGAGGGTATCACCTCCTATTATGACGACCTCTGCCTGCGTCGTGCCGGTTTGACGACCCCCGCGCAATATTTGTGCGGGGTCGGGAAGGAGCTTACCCGCCTGCTGCGCCGCCCGGGACGTTTCCTGCAAAGCGTGGCGGAATCCAGTGAAGATGCCTGGATCAGGCTCTATCATCCCCATGTCAACAGCGCCAACTTTGAGATCAGCTATTACAACAAGGGCGCCCTGCTCGCTCTCTGCCTGGACCTCAGTCTGCGTCTGGAGAGTGCCGGCGCCCTGAGCCTGGACACGGTACTTGTGCGCCTGTGGCAGGATTACGGACGCACCGGCATCCCCCTGCCGGAAGGCCAGTGTGTCGGGATAGTCGAAAACCTCGCCGGGCCTGCGCTCGCCGGGCGTCTGCAGGACTGGATCACGGCGAGGACCGACTTACCGTTGCCGGCGCTGCTCGCGGAAATGGGCGTTGCGCTGCGCCTGCGCGCGGCCAGCGGCCCGCAGGATGAAGGTGGACAGCCCGCAGAGAAAACCCTGCGCGCATGGCTTGGTGCGCAGTGGTTGCCCCATGCGCTGGGTGTGCAGTTGCGCCATGTGCAGACGGACAGCCCTGCGGAGCAGGCGGGTCTGTCGCCGGACGACATTCTCGTCGCCCTGGATGGCGTCCGGACTACGGCAGAACAATTACCGGAGCAACTGGATGCGGTTCCAGAGGGCGCGGCGCTGCGCATTCAGTTCTTCCGTGACGACATCCTCCGGGAAACCCACGTGACCCCTACTCCGCCACCACGGGATACGGCCTGGCTGGAATTGCTGGAGGACGTAGATGATGTGGTCCTCGCGCGTCGCCGCGCCTGGCTGGAGGGAACGGGCGCGGCCGGTGAAGCGTCCCGGAGCGCTTTCCTACCGGACGGGGAGTGATCTCAGGATATTTCCTGCGGAAAATCGTAACGCACACGACGCACGGCGCTGCATCGGCCGGTGCCCGTATCCACCGTCATCAGCAGGCCGCAAAAGGTGGCCACGCCGTCCACCGCTTCTCCGTGGCCAGGCAGGGCGGTAATGAAGCGGCGAATGGCGGCGTCCCTGTCCACGCCGATCACCGAGTCGTAGCAACCGCACATGCCGGCATCGCTCTGGTAGGCCGTGCCGCCAGGGAGCACTCGCTCATCCGCCGTAGGCACATGGGTGTGGCTGCCCATGACGCCGGCCACACGGCCCGCCAGGTGCCAGCCCATGGCCGTCTTCTCACTGGTGGCTTCGGCGTGCATATCGACGAGGACGACATCGCAATCCATCGCCTCTTGCGCCAGCACGGCATCCGCGGTACGGAACGGGCAATCATACACCGGATGCATGAACAGCCGTCCCATGAGATTGAGCACCCCCAGACGCCAGCCGCCCTGCGCCTCCACCACCACCCAGCCCGCTCCCGGTGTGCCCGGCGGCGCATTGCAGGGCCGCAGCAGGCGCGGCTCCTCCCGGATGAAGGTCAGCGCCTCCCGCTGATCCCAGACATGGTTCCCGGCGGTAATCACATCCACGCCCCAACCGCGGAATTCCCGGACGATGGTCGCCGTGATCCCCATACCGCCGGCGGCGTTCTCCCCATTTACCACCACCGCGTCCAGCGGCCCCTCCTGCCGCAGCCGCGCCAACGCCAACCGCAGGGCACGCCTTCCTGCGGACCCCATCACATCACCGGCAAACAATATTTGTGCCATCATGATCCGACCCGGTAACAGCCTTTTTCTGTACAAACGATGCCCAGTGGGATATCCCAGGGCTCTCTGGGCAGCCGGGGCACCTCCTGAAAGGCATGCCCGACACCAATCAAACGCGGGCGCCGCCAACTGCGGCGATGGGGCAAATGCGCCAGGCTGCGATCATAGAAACCGCCGCCCATCCCCAGACGGTACCCCTCCGCGTCGAAGGCAACCAGCGGCAGGATCAGCAGATCCAGCTCGCGTACCGACCGCTGACAGCCTGGGGGCACCTGCGGTTCCGGGATGTGAAAGCGATTGCTGCGCAGGTTCATGTGCGGATAAAAAGGCGCAAAGCGGAGGCTGCGCGCAAAGTGCCCGGCCAGTACCGGCAGATAAAAATGCTTGTTGACGGCTGTGGGATGCTGCATGAGCGGCAAGGGGCTGATTTCGCCCTGCATGGGCCAGTAGAGTCCGATATGCCGCGCCCGCCGAAAGTGCTTGAGACGCACGAGGTGACTGGCGAGGGCCGTGGCGGCATAGTGCAACGCCTCTGGCGATAGCGCACGTCGCTGCTGACGCATCCGTCGGCGCAACTGACTTTTGGTCGGCAGATCATCCTGCCCTGGAAATAAGGAACCCCCCGCCTGGGTCGTGCAGCCCGCTACCCCATGAACCTGATGTACAGGTGGGAATCCACACACCGCTTCAGGCTACTCCGCAAGGGAGCGGCACACCACGGCGATGACTGGGGATACCCTGGATAGACAATGTTGGTTCAGGAATCATCTCGGCCACTCGAGCCCCGCAGGAGGCAGTAACCAAGCTACTCTGCCCCCCTACCCATGTCAACCAGCCGGCGCAGGCGATTCTCCAGCCGATCGAGCTGTTCATCGCGCGCCTGCACCTCCTGGCGGGCGCGCTGCAGGTCTGCGGCCAGATTGACCGCCACCATCAGAGCAGTGCGCTCCTTGCTGATCGTCCGCCCCTGCGCGCGGGCGGCGTCGAGCTGTTGATTGAGCAGAGCCACCGCCTCCAGAAGCAGCGTTTGCTCTTCGGGCAGACAGGGTACCTGATAACTTTGTCCCATCAGGTTGATGTTGACGCGGTTGGTGGCGGAATTACGGGTCGCTTCGGGCACGGTCTTCTCCATCTGTCTGGGTGTTCTTTATTCGTTTTCCCAACGACTCACCTGCGTGAGCAGTTCGCTGAGTCGCAGACATATTGCCTCCTGACGCTCCCGCAGCAGGGTATTTTCCGCATCCAGCATCTGGATTTGCTTCTGCAGCGCCTGCAGGGAACGCCTGTCGCGGCCGTCGCCCTCGAGATGACGACGCAGGCCACGATAATCCGTTATAATGCTCTCCAGCTCTATGAACAGGGATTCAAAACGGGACTCCACCACTGCGCCACCCCATCTCTCCAAGGATTTTGCTTTCGAGTGTACGAAGCGTCCCAGCCATTTGCAAACTGAATCAGGTCATTCCCGGTTATGTCCCTTTCTGATCACGAGAAACGTATTCGCAGCTTCCGCTTCCGACTAGGGGTGGCAGCCGGTCTAATGTGGCTGGCGATACTGGTCGTCGTGCTGCGCGTCGTGGACCTGCAGGTGCTGCATTATTCCAAATTTCGCACCCTGGCCTACGATAATCATGTGGCTCTCGTGCCCGTCGCCCCACCCCGCGGCCTGGTGCTGGCCGATCATGGCGCGGTACTGGCCGAAAATGAGCCCACCTATGCCCTGGAAATCACCCCCGACCAAGTGCCCAAACTGCAGGACACGTTGCAGCGCCTGCAGCAATTGCTCGGGCTGGACGCGAACGATATGCGCCGCTTTCGGGAACGGCGCATGGGCAGACCGGATTTCGATCCGGTGGTGCTCAAGGCCGGTCTGACACCGGCACAGATCGCCGCGGTAGCCGTGCGCGCGCTGGATCTGCCCGGGGTGCAGGTGGTCGCCATGCTTCACCGCCATTATCCCTACGACGCGCTCTTTTCCCACGTCGTCGGCTATGTCGGCCCGATTACCGCCACCGACCTCAAGGATTTTCGCGCCAGCAACTATGTCGGACGCAACTATATCGGCAAGAATGGCCTGGAACGCTATTATGAACGCCAGCTCCGCGGCACCATGGGTTATCAGATCAAGGATATCAATGCGCGCGGCCTGCAGGTGGGCACCCTGCGCGAGATCCCGGCGCGCCCTGGCGAAAATTTGCTCACCCACCTGCGGGTGCGGGTTCAGGAGGCGGGGGCACTTGCCCTGCAGGGCAAGGGGTATCGCGGCGCGGTCGTCGCCATGAACCCGAACAATGGCGCCATACTGGCCATGGTGACCAGCCCCAGCTTCAATGCCAACTGGTTCGTGGATGGTATCAGCACGGCCCACTGGCAGAGTCTCCTGGACAATCCGGGTCGCCCATTGATGAATCGCGCCGACAATGGCCTCTACCCGCCAGGTTCCTGTGCCAAGCCCTTTTATTCTATAGAGGCGATACAGGCAGGCGTCATTGCGCCCGATTACCATACCTTCTGCGCGGGCAATTATCAGCTTGGCGGCCATACCTACTGGGACTGGAACCGGGGAGGATTTGGCAACACCGGTCTGACCAAGGCATTGACCTGGTCGGTGGATGTTTTCTACTACAAACTCGCGGTGAAGATGGGCATCGCCCTGCAGGACAAGACCCTGTGGCGATTTGGCTTCGGCAGCAAACCACCCATCGATCTGCCGGGGGGGGCCAGTGGCCTGGTGCCCACCCCCGCCTGGAAGCAGGCGCATCTGCATGCCCCGTGGTACACCGGGGACTCCGTCATTCTCGGAATCGGCCAAGGGTATCTTCTGGAGACCCCCCTGCAATTGGCGCGGGCGGTCTCCGCGCTCGCCAACGGCGGCTATCTGGTCCAGCCCCAGGTGGCCAAAGCCTTCATCAATCCGGACAATGGCAGGGTGGAGCCCATCCCCGATGCACCGCCCACCGATCTCCACATTTCGGCGGAGGCCATGCAGGCGGTGCGTAAAGGCATGGAGGCCTGTGTCACCAGCGGAACCTGCCATACGATCAGCATCCCCGGCATCACCATTGCCGGGAAGACGGGCACCGCGCAAGTCCCGGTGGGATACAAAAATGGCCACACCGTCTATAACAACGACTCTCTTTTTATCGGCTGGGCACCGGTACATCACCCCAAAATCGCCGTCGCCGTCGTGGTGGAATATGGTGGGCATAATGCCTGGCAAGCCCTGCCGGTAGCCCGCGCAGTGATCAATGCCTATTTACAGCCCAATGAAAAAATGCCGGAAACGGTTGCCGAAAAAACCGCGGCGCATTATGATGCGCCCCTTGCCATTGGGGAGAAAGGTTCTGTCAACCCTCGCCCCGCTCAATCCGCGATACCATAAGGAGTCCAGAAAATGACAGATTTTGCGATTGCGGCCCAGCCGCGCGAAGATATCGGCCGTCGTGCCAGCCGCCGCCTGCGCCGCACCGGCATGGTGCCCGCCGTGCTCTACGGGGACGGCAAGGCCGCGATGGGCATCAGCATCGAAGCCCGCCTGCTGCGCAAGCTGTTGCCCGACGAGCGCGCCTATACCCACATCATCACGCTGCAGCTCCCCGGCAGCAATGAGACGGCTCTGATCCGCGATATTCAGATGCATCCTTATAAGGAAGAGGTCCTGCACATGGACTTCCTGCGCGTTCACGCCGGCGAACAGGTACGCTTGCATGTGCCCGTCCACTTCCTGAACGAAAGCACCTGCGCCGGCATCAAGGCAGGCGGGGTATTGCATCGCGCCCTGGTGGAAGTGGAAGTGGAAGCGCCGGTGGATCGTCTGCCGGAAGCCCTCCAGGTGGACATCGCCGGGCTGCATATTGGTGACAGCCTGCATCTGTCCCAGATCAGTGTGCCCGCCGGCGTGACACTGGTGCCTTTGCTGCATGAGGACGACAAGGAAGTCGTCTCCATCCACAATCCGCGTACCGGTGCCGAGGCGGAAGAGGCCCCGGAGACCACCGCCTGAGGCCTTATGGACTGGTTGTTGGCGGGCCTGGGTAACCCCGGCGCGGAATACGCCCGGACCCGCCACAATGCCGGCTTCTGGACGCTCCAGACCCTTGCGGATCGGGTCGGGGCGTCTTTGCGTATGGAGAAGCGCTGGCATTGTCTGGCCGCTACGGCGCGAGCTTCCGAACTGGAACTGGGGCTGTGTATGCCCCAGGATTTCATGAACCGCAGTGGCGGACCGGTGCAGGCCATGGCGGCCTTTTATAAAGTACCCGCAGAACGGATTCTGGTGATGCATGACGAACTGGACCTGCTGCCGGGCACGGCGCGGCTGAAACGCGGTGGAGGTCATGGCGGCCACAATGGCCTCCGCGACCTCGACCGTGCCCTGGGCACACGGGATTACTGGCGACTGCGTATCGGCATCGGCCATCCGGGGCACAAGGACGCGGTCATCCCTTATGTGCTGAGTGCCCCGCCGCCAGCGGATAAGACCCTGATTGACGAGGCGATTGAACGCAGCCTCGGCGTACTTCCCGACTTTCTCTGCGGCCGCACGGATGCGGCGCAAAAAACCCTGCACAGCGATTAGGAGTTTCTTATGGCTTTGGCCTGCGGCATCGTCGGCTTACCCAACGTCGGCAAATCCACCCTTTTCAACGCCATCACCAGGGCGGGCATCGCGGCGGAAAACTATCCCTTCTGTACGATCGAGCCCAATGTCGGGCTGGTTGCCGTGCCGGATCCCCGTCTTGAGGCCCTGTCAGAGATCGTCAAACCACAGAAGGTACAACACGCCACCATGGAGTTCGTGGATATCGCCGGACTGGTGGCCGGCGCGGCGCAGGGTGAGGGTCTGGGCAACCAGTTTCTCGCCCATATCCGTGAGACAGACGCCATTGCCTTGGTCACCCGCTGCTTTGAGGACCCCAACGTGGTCCATGTGAGTGGCCATGTAGACCCGGTGGCGGATCTGGAGGTGGTGCTGACGGAGCTGATTCTGGCCGATCTCGGCACCGTGGAGAAGGCCCAGGCACGGGTGGCGCGACAGGCCAAGGGCGGCAACAAGGATGCGGTGGCCGAAGTCGCCGCCATGGCCCGCCTCCTGCCCCATCTGAATGAAGGAAAGCCAGCCGCCAGCCTGAACCTGAACAGTGAGGAGCAAGAGCATCTGCGCAGCCTCTGTCTGCTGACCATGAAACCCCTCATGGTTATTGCCAATGTCGCTGAGGACGAGTTGCAGGATGGCCCCTGGCGTGCCCCCCTGGAAGCCTGGGCGACCGAACGGCATGCGAGTGTGGTGCCTGTCTGCGCCGCCATAGAATCAGAGCTGGCAGAACTGGAACCGGAGGAGCAAAGCGCTTTCTTGCAGGACTTGGGGCTGGAGGAGCCCGGCCTCCACCGCATCATCCGTGCGGCTTACCGTTTACTGGGTCTGCAGACTTACTTCACTGCCGGCGTCAAGGAGGTCCGCGCCTGGACCATCCCGGTGGGCGCCACAGCGCCACAGGCGGCGGGCGTGATCCACAGCGATTTCGAACGCGGCTTCATCCGCGCCCAGACCATCGCCTATGACGATTTTATCCGGTACAAAGGTGAGCAGGGGGCGAAGGAAGCGGGCAAGATGCGCGCGGAAGGAAAGGAATACGTGGTGCAGGATGGGGATGTGCTGAACTTTTTGTTCAACGTGTAGGGGAATACCGTCCAAAATAGATTACATGGCGCGTGTTTTAACGTACACTTTCCGCCCATGGAACAGGTCTGCAAAAAAATTCGGCAACTTCGCGAAGATAAGGGATGGTCCGTGCGCGGACTGGCGGCGCGTGCCGAAATTTCACCCAGTGCCCTTTCGCAGATCGAGGCCGGGCAGAACTCCCCCTCCATCGCCACACTGGAAAAAATCTGCGCGGCGCTGCAGATTCCCATCGCCGCGATTTTCGATGACGGTGAAACGGCGGGTTTGCCATGGATCATGCGTAGCGGTGGCCGACGCAAGTTTTACAGTGCCGGTTCCCACGCTTCACTGGAACCGCTGGCCCGCGGCCTGCCACAAAAGAAAATGCAACCGCTGCTGATGGTACTTGAACCGGGCGGAGAGTGTGGTGAGCACCCCTATACCAGCGCCGAAGGAGAAGAATTCACCATCGTCATCCGCGGGACAGCCGCTTTTGAGCAATCCGGGGTGACTACGGAACTGGGGGAAGGCGACGCCATTTACTATGATCCGCGTCTGCCCCACAACTGGCACAACCGTGGCCACTCCGCAACGACCCTGTTGGTGGTGGTAGCTCAGTGATCTCCTGCCTGCCTCTGGATCTCGCCACTGGGGCATTACTGCTCTGGCTGGGTCTGGGGCTACTGGGCTTTCTGCTGGGCGGCTGGCCAACCGCCGCCTGCCGGTTGATCTTCCCCCTCAGCAGCGTGGTTGCCCTGCTGCTGGCCGTTTCCGGGTTCAGCGCGCTGACGGCCCCTCCAGACCAACTGCAACTGCGCGGACCCCTGCCCGCCTTGCCCTGGTCTTTCCAGATCGATCCCCTCTCGGGATTTTTCCTGATTCTGCTGGGGTTGCTAGCCTTCGCGGTAACGCTGTTTGCCACCGGCTATTTCCGCGCCCTGTCGAGACCGGCACTGCGTCGGCTCATGCTCCAATACCACACCTTTCTGCTGGGGATGGGACTGGTTCTGCTAGCGGCCAATGCCTTCACTTTCCTGGTCGCCTGGGAAATCATGGCGCTGGCCTCGTATTTCCTGGTGGTGACGGAGCATGAAGAGGCGGGCAGCCGTCATGCCGGTTTCCTCTATCTGCTCATCGCCCACCTTGGGGCGCTGGCCATTTTGCTGGGCTTCGTCCTCCTCGCCGGAGCGGCCATAGCCCAGGGAGGGCCGTTCAGCGCCATGCTGCACGCCCCCCTCGATCCGTTCTGGGCATCGGCCGCCTTTCTCCTGACCTTTTTTGGATTCAGTGCCAAGGCGGGCTTGCTTCCCCTCCACATCTGGCTGCCGGATGCCCATCCTGCCGCCCCCGCCCCGGTCTCCGCGCTGATGAGCGGGGCAATGCTGCAGATGGCCTTCTATGGCATGTTGCGGGTGGACTTTCTCTTTCTCGGCAAGCTGGCCACGTGGTGGGGTCCCTTTGTACTGGGGGTGGGCCTGGCGACGGCCCTCTTCGGTGTGCTTTTCGCCGCCGTCCAGACGGACATGAAACGCCTGCTGGCCTATTCCTCCATAGAAAACATGGGGCTGATCATGGTGGCCTTCGGCCTCGCCCTGATCTTCCGCGCCCATGGACTCGGTGCCCTGGCGGCCTTGGCTCTGGCCGCCGCTCTGTATCACGCCCTGAACCACGCCTTCTTCAAGGGTCTGCTTTTTCTCGGCAGCGGCAGCGTACTGCACGGAGCGGGCAGCGTGTCCATGGATCGACTGGGCGGCCTGATCCGGCAGATGCCTCAAACCGCATTCTTCATGCTCCTCGGCACCCTCGCCATCGCCGGGCTACCCCCCCTCAACGGCTTCGTCTCTGAATGGCTGCTCCTGCAGGCGTTCCTGCTGTCGCCCGCCTTGCCCCAAAGCACCCTCAGCGCGGTATTGCCCCTGGCGGCCTCCGGCGTCGTGCTGGCGGTAGCGCTGGCGGCCTATGCCATGGTCAAGTTTTACGGTATCGCCTTTCTCGGCCAGGCGCGCGGCGCACGGCATGCCCATGAGGCCGGACGCTGGGAACGCTCGGCCATGGCCCTGCTGAGTGTCGCCTGTATTTTCCTCGGACTCTTTCCGGGTGTCCTGTTGAATCTGCTGCATCCCGTACTGCAGGAGATGCTCGGCCAAGGCTTCGCCGTCCAGCAGGGGCTGTGGCTGACCCCGGTCTCCGCGCAACGCGCCAGTTACAGTCCGGCCATTTTCTTCCTCGGCATGGCCACCGCCCTGGGGCTGAGTTTTCTCCTGATCTGGAGCTTTTTTGGCCGGCCCCTGCGGCGGGTGCCGGCCTGGGCCTGCGGTTTTCCCGTCCGGACGCCGGCCATGCAGGATAGTTCACTGGGGTTTGCGCAACCCCTGCTGCGCATCTTCGCCCCGCTGTACCAGGCGGAACGGGAGGTAGACGGCGCCGGCCGCTGGCGCATGCGGATCGGAGAACCCCTGTACCGTGGCTTCTACCAACCCCTGAGCCTTCTTGCCTTATGGCTCTCGGCTCAGGTGCTGCGCCTGCAGCAGGGCCGCATCACCCTGTATCTGCTCTACAGCTTCCTGACCCTGCTGATCCTGCTGGCGGTCTGGCGATGACCGGCATACTGCTAGAACTGGCACAGGTACTGCTGGTGGCATTTCTGGCGCCACTCTTTGCGGGGTTGCTGCGGGCCTTGCGGGCGATCCTGCAAAACCGGCGACCGGCAGGCTGCTGGCAGAACTACCGTGATCTGTATCGCCTGTTCCATAAAGAATCTCTACAGGCGGAGGGCACGTCCTGGCTCTTCCGCTTTGCCCCTTACGGGATTTTCGGCGCGTTCTGTCTGGCGGCGGCGATCGTCCCCATCCTTGCCACCGGCCTGCCTCTGGCACCGGCCGCCGACGTCATCGCCCTGGTGGGTTTGTTCGCCCTGGCACGGGTTTTTCAGGTGCTGGCGGCCATGGACACGGGGACACCCTTCGCCACCCTGGGCGCCCATCGCGAAATGCTGATCGCCGGACTCGCGGAGCCCGCCCTGCTGGCCACACTCTTTACGGCGTCCCTGCTCTCCCGGTCCACTTCGCTGAGCGTGATCGTGGCCCATTTGGAGCAACTCCGCTTCGCCCTGCACCCCAGCATGGTTTTCGCGGCCGCCGCCTTTTTCATCGTGCTGCTGGCGGAAAACGCGCGAATTCCCGTGGACAATCCCGCTACCCACCTGGAACTGACCATGATTCACGAAGCCATGCTCCTGGAGTACTCGGGACGACACCTCGCACTCATGGAGTGGGGGGCGCAGATCAAGCTGACGCTCTATGTGGCCATCGGTATTGCGTTGTTCCTGCCCTGGGGTATCGTGCCTACCGCAGAAGTCGCGTCACTGCCCGTGACCCTGCCAGTCCTGCTGCTGAAATTCGCTGGCGCCGCCGTGATCCTGGCACTGATCGAAACCCTGCTCGCCAAGCTCCGACTTTTCCGCGCCCCGGAGTTCATGGCCACCGCCTTTCTGCTCGGGGTCATCGGGCTTCTGACCTTTTTTATGCTGGGGGCATGACATGACCATCACCGCACAGGGACTCGCCTGGGGCATCCCCCTGCTGAGGCTCCTCGCCGCCCTCCTCCTGCTGCTCGCTTTCGCCATGCTGGCGCAACGGCGTCTCCTCACGCTGATCCATCTCCTCGCTTGGCAGGGAGTAGTCCTCGCGGCCGGCACGGCGCTGGTGGCGCTGCTGACCGGGCAGACGGAATTGTGGTTTTCCGCAGCCCTGACCCTGGGGCTGAAGGCCATTCTGATCCCAACGGTACTGCATCGTCTGTTACGACGCCTGCAAGTGCATGGCGATGTGGAGGCTGTGCTCAACATCCCCCTGACCCTGCTCGCCGGCATCGCGCTGGTCATCTTCGCATTCTCCCTTGCCGCCCCCATCACCGCCCTGACCGGCCCCGTGACCCGCGGCATGGTCGGCATTGCCCTCGCCGCCGTACTGCTCGCTTTCCTGATGATGATCACGCGGCGCAAGGCCATTTCTCAGGTGGTGGGTTTTCTGGCCATCGATAACGGCCTCTTCTTCGCCGCCACCAGCGCCACCCTGGGTATGCCGATGATCGTGGAACTGGGGGTGGCCCTGGATGCCCTGATCGGTTTCGTCATTCTCGGCGTGTTCTTTTTTCAGATACGGGAGACCTTCGACAGCATGGATCTCCAGAATCTGGAACATATCCGGGAGGAATGATGCTGATTCTGCTGGTTCTGGCTTGTGCGGCGATGGGCATCCCCCTGCTAGCCCTCTGGGGCGACGGACGCCGGGGGGCGGCGATGTTCATCGGCTTCAATACGCTGACGCTGCTGGCCATCCTGGCCCTGGCCATACAGGTGCTGCAAGACGGCGCATTTACCGCGGGCGGCGGGCAATTCTTGGTGGATGATCTCAGTATCGTGCTGGTACTGGTGGATGGCGTGGTAGGGCTCAGTACGGCGTGGTTCTCCCGCAACTATATGCTGCACGAAACGGTGCACTGGTCGCTCTCTCGTCGGCGTGTCCGCCTTTATCACGCCATGTTCCAGACCTTTCTCGCCACCATGCTGCTGGCCCTGCTGACCAACAATATGGGCATCCTCTGGGTGGCCATGGAAGGCGCCACCCTGTCCACGGTACTGCTGGTGAGCCTCTTCCGCACCGCGG
This sequence comes from Acidithiobacillus ferruginosus, assembly GCF_018854495.1. Taxonomy (GTDB): domain Bacteria; phylum Pseudomonadota; class Gammaproteobacteria; order Acidithiobacillales; family Acidithiobacillaceae; genus Acidithiobacillus; species Acidithiobacillus ferruginosus. Next base: position 1,995 of record NZ_JABBDR010000213.1, on the reverse strand, counting down.
AGGGCCTGGAGGCGGCCTGGAAGTATTTCATCCTCTGCGGCGTCGGTCTGGCGATGGCGCTATTCGGTACGATCCTGCTGTATTTCGCCGCCCAGAAAATCATGGGGCACGGTGCAGACGCATTGTTGTGGACGCATCTGGCGGCCGTGCGCCATCAGTTGGAGCCGCAGGTCATGGCCATCGCTTTCATCTTCATGCTGGTGGGCTACGGCACCAAAATCGGCCTGACCCCCCTCAACAACTGGCTGCCGGATGCTCACGCCAGCGGCCCCAGTTCGGTTTCGGCGGTGCTCTCCGGCCTGTTGCTCAATGTCGCCCTCTACGCCATCCTGCGCGCCAAGGTACTGGTGGATGGCGCTCTGGGTCGGGACTTCGCCAGCCACCTGCTGATGGGTTTCGGTTTGCTCTCCCTGCTGGTGGCAGGCTTTTCCATGCTGCGGCAACGGGATGTAAAGCGGCTTTTCGCCTATTCCTCCATCGAGCATATGGGGCTGGCCACCTTCGCCTTCGGGATCGGCGGGCCACTAGCGAGCTTTGCGGGCTTGCTGCACATGGTCAGCCACAGCCTGACCAAGTCCTCGGTATTTTTTTCGGTCGGGCAAGCGGTACAGGACGTCGGCAGCCGTGAAATCCAGCGCATCCGCGGTATGCTGGAATTCAGCCCCTTGCTGGGCTGGGCGTTTATGCTGGCGGTGCTGTTCATCCTGGGAATGCCCCCCAGCGGGCTCTTCTTGAGCGAATTTCTGATCATCACCAGCACCCTGCAGGCCCAGCCCTGGCTCACGCCCCTACTCCTGCTGGGGTTGGGTGTAGCTTTCGCCGGGATTTTCCCGCGCATGCAGGGTATGGTCTTCGGGGCGCATCAGGAAGGCGTTGCGCGCCAGTCCGTCGTCGGCATCATTCCGGTCTTCGTCCAATTGACCCTCGTCGCCATGCTCGGGGTGTTCATCCCCTTGACGCTGGTCCAGTGGATGCAGCACGCCGCCCAGCTTCTCCACGGATAGGGACGCCATCATGCCCAACCCCGCACTGCGCGTACTGACCGATTTCCGGCAATGGGGCACGACCTTGCCGGTATGGTCCGGTCGCCTCTGCAAAGAGTATTGGCTCCTTGCCGCCGAAAACATCCATGCGCAGGGGGGTCGCCTGCTGGCCCTCTGGGGCGAGGACCGCCGTACGGAAGAACCTGGTTATCTCGTCCATGCGGCCTTTTTGGCGGAGACGGGCATCGTGCATACGGAGATGATCGTAGACCCGGCTGCGGCGTCCTGCCCGAGCCTGGCCGCCATTTTTCCGGGCGCGCTGCGCATGGAACGCGCCCTATACGACCTGCTGGGCATTCGCGCGGGGAACGGCGACACCCGTCCCTGGCTGCGGCATGCCGCATGGCCTGCGGATCAGTTTCCCCTACGCACGGATTTTTGCGTTGAAAACCTGGCTACGACCGGCGACGGAGACTATGCCTTCGTGTCTGCAGCCAGCCCGGATGCCCATGAGATTCCGGTGGGCCCCATACATGCCGGCATCATCGAGCCGGGGCACTTCCGCTTCCAGGTCCTGGGAGAAGAGATTCTGCACCTGGAGGAACGCTTCGGCTATACACACAAAGGGGTGGAACGCCTGCTCCAGGGCCTGGATGTGGACGCAGGCGCACGTCTGGCCGGACGGATCAGCGGCGATAGCACGGTGGCGTATGCGTGGAGTTATGCCCAGGCGGTGGAGCAGATCGCCGCGATGCAGGTCCCGGAGCGCGCCCAATGGTTGCGCGCCCTCTGCCTGGAACGGGAGCGCCTGGCCAATCACCTCGGTGACATCGGCGCCCTCGGCAACGACGCCGGACTGGCCTTCGCTCTGACCCAGTTTCAGGCGCTCAAGGAGGATCTGCTGCGGGAGAATCAGCGCTATATCGGGCATCGCTACCTTATGGACCGGGTCTTGCCCGGTGGGGTGGGCTTTGACCTTACGGCGGTGTCCGTCGCGGCCCTCCGCAGTGCG
>NZ_JABBDR010000212.1 GCF_018854495.1 Acidithiobacillus ferruginosus | reverse complement strand
GCGGCATTCTGGTCAACATCACCGCCGGCATGGACCTGACTTTGGGCGAGTTCGAAGAAGTCGGCGAACTGATCCGTGGTTATGCGGCAGATGACGCCAACGTCAAGGTCGGCACCGTGCTGGATCCGGAACTGGAAGGGGAACTACGGGTTACGGTGGTCGCCACCGGATTGCAACGAGAACCCGTGCGGCTGGCGGTCGAGAACATCCGGCCACGGGCGGCAGCCATCCCGGCCACGGCGGCAGACTGGCGCAACCTCGACAAGCCCACCGGTATGCGCCAGACCGAACGCCCGACGGGTTCGAGCGTGCCCGCCCATGGCGGCAACCACACGCCGAACTACGCGGACCTGGACATCCCTGCCTTCCTGCGCCGTCAGGCGGACTAAGGGCGTAGGGCCGGGTCAGCGCAGGCGTTCACCCCGGGGCGGCCACGTTTCCCGCCCAGGGGGGCTGTGTCTGCCTGCCATCACGCCGCTACCGTGCCCATGACGAACCGTTACGGCGCGATCAGCCCGCCACCAGATGCCCGGAAGCATCATGGTCGGCGGCGCTCATCACTTTGCGGTAACGACTGAGGTCCCTGACGCTCTGAATGGGCGTTTCGAGCAAAGCAGAAAGATTGCGCAAAATGCCATTGACCACCTTGCCCTCCCAGATCGCGTCGAAATGGATCTGGGTATCCAGCCATTGCTCCAGCCAACCCGGATCCGGCAGATGACTCTGCACACTGTCCTCGGGATACATCGCCTTGTTCACATGGAGATTGGTGGGATGCAATGCCTTCGCCGTCTTGGTATTGGCCATGAGTACACCGATCTTGGCAAAAGCCAGACGCGCGCTGTCCCCGAGGCGATCAATGGCGCGCCGCATATATTTCAGATAAACACCAGCGTGCCGCGCCTCGTCCTTGGATAGCACCTCGTAAATCGAGCGGATCACCGGCTCGCTATGCCACTGCGCCGCGCATTTGTACCAGTGTGTCAGGCGGATTTCGCCGCAAAAATGCAGCATGAGGGTTTCCATTGCTGGCGCCGGATCAAATTCAAAGCGCACATTGTGCAATTCATCTTCCGTCGGCAGATATTCCGGTGCGAAGCGGCGCAGGTATTCCATAAGTACCAGAGCGTGCTTCTGCTCTTCGTAGAACCAGATGGACATGAAGGCCGAGAAATCGGAGTCGCTCCGGTTGTCGCGGAGAAACATCTCCGTTGCCGGGAGTGCCGACCACTCGGTGACCGCATTCATCTTGATCGTGCGCAACTGCTCATCACTGACCAGGTTACGGTCAAACTGCTCCCAGGGGATGTCCGTGGCCATGTTCCAGCGCGCGGCCTCCAGCGATTTGAACAACTCAGGGTATAACATGGCGAACCAACCTCTCTCTCTGGCGTTCTCGATAACGGGTGCCGGGGCACCTCAGCCCCCTTCCGCCCACCAGACGAAAGTCGCGCGCCGACACCCCCACAAAGCCTTGTGACAACACCGTGAGGCTTCGTAAAATATATGCTGGGCATTTTACGACAAATCCCGGCATCGGGCGAATCACGGACAAGGTATGCCCGGGTACGCGCCAACGGTCCTGAAGACCGGCCAAGATCAGCACCAGATTCCTGCTCGGCAGGTATGCCTTGTGGCGCCCTGCATTGGCTGTTCATAACGGGATAATTTTAGTATGTTTTGTAGATCCGGTACGATTGAGTAACCATGAACAGCCAAACCAAACAGGAAACGACTTGCCCCATGGATGCACTGCTCCGCTTGCTGATGGGGCCATGGACCACATACATCCTCTGGACGCTGAGACAACGCGGTCCCACCCGTTTCGGGATGCTCAAGCGGGAAGTGCGCGGCATTTCGTCACGGATGCTGACGGAGCGTTTGCGCACCCTGGAGGAGGCCGGAGTGGTATTCAGGGTGTATCGTCCCAGCATTCCTCCGGAAGTGACCTATGGCCTGACGCCGCGCGGACTGGAACTACGGGAAGTGCTGGATGCACTGGATACCCTGGCTCGGCGCTGGAACAGCGAAGACGCTGGCAGGAAAAGCATCCGCCGGGAATCGGTCCTGCCGGTTACCAATTAGCGGCCATGTGCAACCATCCTGATCGTTCACCGGGATTTCCATGCTCAATCCGTAGGCGAACCCGCGTCCATGGCGTGTCGCGGCACCCGCCTCCGGCACGGATGACCTAGATTTATCCGGCCATTTGGGGCAGACTTCGCGGATATACTTCGTGTTACGCGGGATCTATGGCTGCATCCTCTCCTCATGTCCTTGTACTGCATGGCCCGAATCTGAATCTGCTGGGCAGTCGTGAGCCCGGCCATTACGGGCAGACCACCCTCGCCGAGATCAATGCCGGGATGCAGACACTCGCGCAGGGCTGGGGCTGGCGACTGCACAGTCTGCAGAGTAACGCCGAGCATGTACTGATCGATGCGGTCCAGGAGGCCCTTCCCCTGGGCGTCACCGACATCATCATCAACCCTGCGGCGTTCACCCACACCAGCGTTGCCCTGCGTGATGCCCTGGCTGCCGTCCAGATTCCGTTTATCGAAGTACATTTATCCAATATTCATGGTCGGGAACCCTTCCGCCGTCACTCCTACTTCTCCGAACTCGCCCAGGGCGTCATCGCGGGACTGGGTGCGGATGGATACTTCCTGGCGCTGGATGCCATTCATCGGCGCATGAAACGCCATAACCCATAACTGACACCAAGGAAAGAGCATGGATATCCAATTCATCCGTCGCCTGGCCGAACTGCTGGAAAAGAGCGCCATCGATGAAATAGAAGTGGTGGAGGGCGACAGCAAAGTCCGGATCACGCGGCACACCGCTCCCGCTCATCCGGCACCGGCCATCACCTACCCCCAGCCCGCGCCAGCGATGCCGACTACGCCCACCGTCGTGGGGGCGGCGCCTCCCCCCGCGGCAGCGGTCGAAATGCCGCCCCAGGGCTATATGATCAAATCCCCCATGGTTGGGACCTTTTATCGCGCATCCTCTCCGGAATCCGCACCCTTCGTGGAAGAAGGCAGCATGGTGAAGGCCGGCCAGACTCTGTGCATCATCGAAGCCATGAAGCTGCTGAACGAAATTGAAGCCGACGTCTCCGGAAAAGTGATCAAGGTTCTCGCCGGCAATGGTCAGCCCGTCGAATACGGTGAACCCCTGTTCATCATCGCACCCGGGGATTGAAATGTTCGAGAAAATCCTTATCGCCAACCGCGGCGAGATCGCCCTTCGGATTCAGCGCGCCTGCCGCGAACTGGGCATTCGTACCGTCGCCGTCCACTCGGAACCAGATCGCGATCTTCTCCACGTCAAGCTGGCCGACGAGTCGGTGTGCATCGGCCCAGCGCCGAGCGATAAAAGTTATCTCAACATCCCCGCCGTGATTGCCGCCGCCGAGGTGACCGACGCCGAAGCGATTCATCCCGGCTACGGATTTCTTTCCGAAAATGCCGACTTCGCCGAACGGGTCGAAAACAGCGGGTTTACCTTCATCGGGCCGCGCGCGGAAACCATCCGTCAGATGGGCGACAAAATCGCCGCCAAGGCCGCGATGAAGAAGGCTGGCGTACCCTGTGTGCCGGGTTCCGATGGACCGCTACCCGACGATAACGAGGCCCTCAAAGCCCTCGCCCGGGAAATCGGTTATCCCGTCATTCTCAAGGCGGCCGGCGGCGGCGGCGGGCGCGGCATGCGGGTCGTACACACCGAAGCACACCTCGTCAACGCCGCGAGCCTGACCCGCGCGGAGGCCGCCAAGGCTTTCGGCAACCCGACCCTCTATATGGAAAAATTTCTCGAAACGCCGCGCCACATCGAATTTCAGATACTGTGTGACACCCAGGGTCATTGCATTCACCTGGGTGAGCGGGACTGCTCGGTGCAGCGCCGCCATCAAAAAGTCATTGAAGAAGCGCCCGCCCCAGGCGTCAGTGCCGCGCAGCGCGCTGAAATCGGTGCATCCGTGGCCAAAGCCTGTGAAGATATGGGCTACCGTGGCGCCGGCACCATCGAGTTTCTTTACGATCCGCAAAACCAGACCTTCTATTTCATTGAAATGAATACACGGGTGCAGGTCGAGCACCCGGTCACGGAGCTGATTACCGGCATCGACATCGTCAAGGCGCAAATTCGCATTGCGGCGGGACTGCCTCTCGGGATTCGGCAGGAGGACGTGGTACTCAGCGGTCACGCCATCGAATGCCGCATCAATGCCGAAGACCCGGAGCGCTTCGTACCCTCACCGGGACAGATTACCGCTTGGCACCCCCCCGGCGGGCCGGGCATCCGCGTCGACAGTCATATTTATGCGGGTTATCGGGTACCACCCTTCTATGACTCCATGATCGGTAAAATCATCGCCTTCGGGGGTGACCGCGAGGAAGCCAACATGCGCATGCGCAGCGCCCTGCGCGAGACCACCATTGAGGGTATTCAAACCAACATTCCCCTGCATCGGCGGGTACTGGAAGAAGCGCAATACGCCACGGGCGGTGTGCATATCCACTATCTGGAGGCCTTGCTCGCCCTATGAAAATCGCCTGGTGGCAGCTCGACATGCGCGTCCCCGCAGCAGCCGCAGCAGCCGTCGAGGCGCAATTGCTGGACGCTGGCGCAGAGGCAGTCACTTTTCTGGAAGGCGATGACAGTGAAGCAGTGTTCGATGAGGGCGATATCTGGCAGAACAGCCGGTGCGAAGCCCTGTTTGCTGCGGACAGCCACAGCGAAACAACCCTGCGAAATCTGGTCAGAGACAACGACTGGCGGCCATACGCAGCACACTTCACCGCGCTGGAGGAACAGGACTGGGTAGCGGCAACCCAGGCAGCCTTCCCCGCACGCTGCTTCGGCCGCCTCTGGGTAACCCCCAGTTGGGATGCGGCGCCCGCCAGCGCTCCCCGTGTGCTGCATCTCGACCCCGGCCAGGCCTTCGGCACCGGCGCCCACGCCACCACGGCGCTCTGCCTGCGTTTCCTGGATACGCAGATCCGCGGAGGCGAAAGCCTTATCGATTACGGCTGCGGCTCCGGCATTCTGGCCATCGCCGGGCTGCTGCTGGGCGCCGGCCAGGCATTCGGGGTGGATACCGACCCCGTTGCACTGCAGGTAGCGGCCGCCAATGCAGAACGCAACGGCATCAGCGCCGGCCTGCAGCTCGCGCTGCCGGAAAACGCCAGGCTGCCCCTGGCCGACATCCTGGTCGCCAACATTCTAGCGACCCCCCTTCTGACCCTCGCGCCCGCCCTGGCCCATTCCGTTCGTCCTGGAGGCTGGATCGCGCTATCCGGCATCCTGCACCATCAGGAAGCGGAGATTCACGCCGCCTACGAGCCTTATTTCGATCTCGCAGTCGCGCAACACGAAGAAGACTGGTCACTCCTCTATGGCCAGCGCAACACTGGAGTCTGATTATGGAAATTACCTGCCCCCGCTGTGAATCGACCTTTATCTCGGACGACAAGGCCCTGCGCGAGCACCATTATCGGGTGAAATGCAGCGTCTGCCACCATATTTTTCATGTGGATGTCGCCGCAGAGACTGCTCGTGCGGGCAGCAGCCTGGGGCGCCGTCTGGGTCGGTTTCTGCTCATCCTGGCCATCATCCTGCTGGTTATCGCGCTGATCGGACAGATACTCTGGTGGACACGCAGTTACAGTTACGCCGCTACCAGCGCGCCCGTCCGCCGCTTCTTGCTGAGTAGCGCTGAGCAACTGGATATCACCATTCCCTGGCCGGGTCCCAACAAAGACATCCGTATTCTCAACAGCCAGGTTACCCCTGTGGCGCACCACCTGGCGCGGATCACCGGCAATATGGAAAATGTAGCCAACCAGGTTCAGGCTTACCCGGTGATTGAAGTCACCCTCAGCAACGTCTATGGCGTACCCATTGCCCACCTGCATTTTACCGCGACGCAATACCTGAGCGCAGAATTCCCCGCCCGTGCGGGATTTGTTCCGGGTACGCCAGTACCATTTGTACTCAGCAGCCCGGCCCTGACAGAGGCGGCGGGTTATCAAGTCACCCTCCTCAGCCGTCCCTGAGGGGGTGACCATGGATAGCACGAACATGTCCCTGGGCGATTGCGTAATCCACGTCATGGACCGCTATCTGGCGGATTTGGGGGGTGAAGTCCCCGGCAACCTGCATGCGCTGATCGTCGAAGAAGTGGAGCGTGCGCTGCTCGCGCACACGCTGCAACATTGTGGCGGACAACGCGGCATGGCGGCCCAGTGGCTGGGCATCAATCGCAATACCCTGCGGAAGAAGCTGCAAACCTACGGATTGGATACCTGAATCAACTGCGGGGCGGCATTTGCCACGGGCGGCTGGTTCACGCCCGATACCGTGCCGCCGCCATTTAGATAGTGCTGATAATAAGCGAGCACCCGCGGTACGTAGGCCTGGGTTTCTGCGAAGGGCGGGATATGATAGCCCGCCTGGATCACTGCGTTTGACCCCGCGTTGTAAGCGGCTACGGCCAGTTTCAGGTCGCCACTGAAGATCCGCAGCAAATGGGCCAGATACGCGGTGCCGCCGTCGATGTTATCCGTCGGACTGAAAGCGTTCGCCACCCCGAAGCGAAGCGCCGTTGCGGGGATGAGCTGCATCAGGCCAACTGCGCCCTTGGGCGATACCGCACCTGCATTATAACCGGACTCCGCGCTGATTACGGCGTTGATCAGCGCGGGGCTGACCTGGTAACGACTGGCGGCCGCATGAATCAGGCCCTGATAACGCCTCCGGGCGACGCGGTTGAAATCGGCGCGCGCCACGGCTACCGCCATTTTTGGGGTCCGCATGACCATCCGGTACCGGTCATTCCCGGCAGGCACATTGGTGAGATGCACCACCCCGCTGTTATCGGTATAGGCATAGATATCGGCTTCCGCCGTACCTCCGCAAAGCAGCAACAGTGCAGCGGCCATCAGAACGGGCTTCACTTCACCACCCGCAGTGCGGGACGCTCACGCTTCCCGGAAGTCTCCGCGTTCTCCGCGCCGCCGCCCGCCGAAGAAGGCGGCGGCGCGGCCGGAATTTCCGGATCGGCAAAGCCCATTCCTTCTTGGGTTTCTGCGGCGTATATCGCCGCCACTGCCGCCATGGGTACGTCTACTGTCCGCGCAACCCCGCCGAAACGGGCATTGAAGGAAATCCAGTCGTCCGCCATGCTGAGGCCGTGGCAGGCGCGCGGAGAGACATCGAGAATCATCCGTCCATCCTTTTCGTAGCCGCTCGGGACAGACACTCCGGGATAGGCCACCACTACCAGAATATAGGGTGTGTGCCCCTGGTCCACGCACCACTGATAGATGGCATTGAGCAGATAAGACTTGGCACTTTCAGGTAACAATTTTTTTCTCCATCATCCGTATGCAGCAACCTACAACCCCTCCGGAAGAGGCTGGCCGGCTGCCTGGGGATACAAAGCCGAAGACACGCGTCGACACCCCCATGTCTGTTCCAGACGCCTAAAACCGTTTATAGACGATTTTTGAAAATTCTCAAGACCAATCTGGACTTCAAGGAAGCCATACCACCCCTGCAGGGTCAACTGGTCCACAGCCTTTCCGGCGTCCTGTAGCCTTTACGGGATATCAGAATGACTCATGGTGGTAAGCCACCACCCGCTCCACCTCATTTTTGGCGCCGAGGATGACGGGGACGCGCTCGTGCAGACCCTGAGGGGCGATATCCAGGATGCGGGTCGTGCCCGTGCTGGCCGTGCCACCCGCCTGCTCCACCAGATAGGACATAGGATTGGCCTCATAGAGCAGGCGCAGCTTGCCCGGCTTCTTCGGGTCGCGCTGATCGAAGGGGTACAGGAAAATACCGCCCCGACACAGGATGCGATGCACATCCGCCACCATGGAACCCACCCAGCGCATATTGAAATTGCGTTGGCGAGGCCCATCCGTACCCTGATTGAGTTCGTCGATGTAACGCTGTACCGGTTTCTGCCAGTGCCGGTGATTGCTCATATTGATGGCGTATTCACTGGTATCCTCCGGAATACGCATCTGGTTGTGGGTCAGGATGTATTCACCGATGGAAGGATCGAGGGTGAAGCCATTGACCCCGTAGCCGGTGCTGTATACCAGCATGTTGCTGGAGCCGTACAGGGCGTAGCCCGCACAGACCTGTTCGACGCCGGGCTGCAGGAAATCGGCGAGTTCCGCATCCCGCCCCGCCACCGGCGCCTTGAGGATGCTGAAAATGGTCCCTACGCTGATGCCGACATCGGTATTGCTGGAGCCGTCCAACGGATCAAAAAGCAGCAGATACTTGCCGCGCGGGATGTTGCGGGGGATGGGGTAGGGGTCATCCATCTCCTCGGAGGCCATGCCGGCCAGATGCCCCGTCCAGTCCATGGATTTGAGAATGGCTTCATTGGAGATGATATCCAGCTTTTTCTGCACTTCACCCTGGACGTTGTCGGTGCCGGCGCTGCCCAGTGCCCCCACCAGCGCGCCACGGTAGACCTGGGCGCCGATAAACTTGCAGGAAATGGTGAGATCGTTGAGTAACCCGGCGAAGTCGCCGGAGGCACCGGGATAAAGACGGGTTTCTTCAATGATGAACTGGCTGAGGGTAGTACCGATGTGCATGCTGGAATCCTTTACATAAAGAGTGAAGAGGTCAGAGGGCACTGAGTCCCAGGCGAAATTTTATGGTGGATTCTATCGCGCGCGCCGTTCCCTGGTCCAACCATGGCAGCCACTGGATGTGAAAACGATGGATACCCCCACTGATTTTGGGATAGTAATCCGCACGATCCGACAACTCCAGGCAGATCAGGGAAGGCGGATGGCGTGCATCCAGAAGCGCGCCATAACGCCCCTCCGGGGCTTCCACCCCGGACCACGAGCAGGAGTCCCGCAGCAAGGCGAGGATCAGATCGGTGCTATCCTGCAAGATCGACAGGCTCTCCCGCCAGCCCTGCAGGAGTCCCGCAATACGCTCGGGGGGCTGATATTTCCAGAAGGCCAGAACCGGCAGATCACAGTCGGCGAGACCTCCGGCCACCCCCATCCTGCCCCGTGCAAGCTGGATGATATCCTGGTGGCGCAACAGTTGCCCGAAGGGTTCGCGATACTCGCGCAGCGCTTTGAGCTGCAGGTCTATGCGAAACTGCCAGGCGCGCAAAGGACCTTCATCCGCCTCGGGGCTCTGCGACCAGACGGCAAGGCTCTGGGCAAGACGCTCCAGCTCCAGAATGAGGTCCAGGCGCAACTCCGGGCGGCTGCAAAAATCCAGCAGTTCATTATAAGCGCGCAGGGCGTTACGCAGGCAGCCGGCATCGGCCGACCCCTGCTGTAGTTGTGCAAAGACACTTTCCAGACGCAGCAGCAGGCGCGCACGTTCATGGAGCGGGTGTTCATAAACGGCCATGCCGTAACCTCATTCAGGAGCCGCTGCCGCCGCACGCGACCGCGGGCCCCAACGCCAGGCAACGGCCGCGTGCACCATTTTCGGGCAACGTCCCGTCAGGGTGCCACAGGCGCTTTCCCTAAGCAAATCGTCCGGTTCCACGCAAATGACGAAGATAGAGACCCACCTGGGTTTGCAACTCGGTCAGGGTGCCCTCATTGGTAATGATCCAGTCGGCAGCCGCATTGCGCGCGGCGCGATCACATTGCGCCGCCAGCACCGCGGTGACTTGCTCCTTTGTCCAGCCAGGGCGGGCACGCAGGCGCTCTACTTGTACGGAGCGGGGACAATCGACCACCAGCACCTGATCCAGCAATGGGCGATAGTCATTTTCGACCAGCAGCGGCACCACCCAGACCAGCGGCGTTTGCGGATGCTGTTCGGCCAACGCGGCGCTGGCCGTTATGAAGGTGGCCCGAATAAGGGGATGAAGAAGGGCTTCCAGCCAGGTTTTCGCCGCCGTGTCCGCAAAAATGCGGGCGCGCAACGCCGCACGATCCAGCCCACCCCCCGGGGCGGAAAAGGCCGGGCCAAAATGGGCGATGATGGCCTGCAGGGCAGGGCTGCCCGGAGCCACCAGTTCGCGCGCAATGACATCGGCATCCAGCACATGGGCGCCAGCCGCTTTGAGCATCTCGGCGACCGTGCTTTTGCCGCAGGCCACTCCCCCCGTCAGACCGATCCGCAGCGCCATTCAGGAACCCAGCAGGTGCAGGTAACCGGAAAGGATGGCTTGTGGCCACAACAGCATGAGCCAGCCTCCCAGCGCCAGATAAGGACCGAAGGGCATGGCATAGTCCCGTCCCTTGCCACGCAGCAGAAAACCCAGAGCAACCAGTCCGCCACCCAGTGCGGCGATAAACAGGGTCAGGAATACGGCCTGCCAGCCTAGCCACGCACCGATCATGCCGAGCAATTTGAGATCCCCTCCCCCCATGCCGTGCCGCCCTGCGATCCTATAGTACACGGTAGACAGCAACCACAGGCTACCGTAGCCGATGATTATACCAAGCAAGGCGTCCAGGGGCGTTACCAGCGCCAGCCCGGGCCAGAAAAGTGCCGACCCGTTGAGCAGCAGCCCGGCCAACATGCCCGGCTTGGTAAGACGATCGGGCAGGAGATGTGTCTCCAGATCGATCATGGTCAGCGCCAGCAGTGCCCAGGTGAATACCAGGGCGGGAAGCAGACGCCAGGTCAGGCCCAATTGCCAGACCACCACCAGGCTGAGCAGTCCGCTCAGCAGTTCCAGCGCCGGATAACGCCAGGCAATGGACTTGCCGCAAGCATGGCAGCGGCCACGCAGGGCCATCCAGCTCAGGACCGGGATATTTTCCCAAGGGCGCAACACATGGCCACAGTGTGGGCAGTGGGACGCAGGATGAATGATGGATTCGCGACGGGGCACCCGGTGTACCACCACGTTCAAAAAACTGCCCACGAGCAGGCCGAGCAGCGTGGTCAGGGTATAGGCCGCCCCCAGGAGGGTCTGCGTCATGCGCCCCCCCCCGGGAACAGTCGGTGCAGCCGCAGATCCAGCGACTGCAGACTGATCCCCAGCAGAGCGGCGGCATGGCGCCGATCCCCTTCGGCCTGATCGAGCACCTGCCGCAACAATGCGGCCTCCGCCGCGTCAAAAGCGGCTGGTACGGCGATTACCGGTGCCAACGCCGGCCCGTTGCTTTTTGACACCGGGCCGCCGGAGGAGGACATCCCATCGTCGAGCAGCAGCCCTTCCTGCTTGAGGGCAAGGCTCCGCTCCAGAAAATTTTCCAACTCGCGAACGTTGCCGGGGAAGGCGTAACTACCCAGCCGCTCCAAAGTGCCGGGGGACAGCAGCGCCGGAATATCCTGCGGTGCCACGCCGATACGTTGCAGAATCACCTCTGCCAGTTGAGGGATGTCTTCCGGATGTTCCCGCAGGGCCGGCATATGGAGTCTCACCACATCCAGACGATACCGGAGATCCTGGCGAAACTTTCCGGCCGCAACCATTTCCTGCAGGTCACGGTGGGTGGCGGAAATGAAGCGCAGGTCCAGGGAGATTTCCCGCGCCGCACCCAGGGGGCGAATGGCCCGCTCCTGAATGGCCCGCAGAAGCTTGACCTGCATCATCATCGGCAGATCACCGATCTCGTCCAGAAAAATAGTGCCCCCATTGGCCGCCGCAAAGAGTCCTTCGCGACGCTGTACGGCACCGGAATAAGCCCCTTTTTCGGCACCGAAGAGCTCGCTCTCCACCAACCCCTCGGGAATGGCGCCGCAGTTGACGGCCACGAAGGGCTTGTCGTGACGGGGTCCCGAGGCATGAATGGCGCGTGCGGCTAGTTCCTTGCCCGTGCCGGACTCACCGGTGATGTGTACCGGCGCGTTACTCCGCGCCACGCGGCGGATATCGTCGCGCAACCGCTGCATGACCGGAGCATCGCCGACCAGTCGTTGGGTGCCGCCCAGGCCCACCGGGGACAGGCGGCTGAGATCAACGGCCTGGGATATCAATCGTCGCAGACGCGCCAGTTCGATGGGCTTGGCCATGTAATCGAAGGCCCCCGCCTGCATCGCTTCGACGGCACCATCGGCGGAAGAATAGGCGGTAATCACCGCGACCGGCACTTGTGGATATAACTCGCGCAAACGGCGGACCAGATCAAGACCAGAACCGTCGGGCAAACGCAGATCGCTCAGACATAAAGAAGGGGCACCTTCGGCGAGGCGGGCGAGGGCTTCTGCAAGGGAATATGCGCCAGTGACAGCGATCCCCATACCCTGCAGCGTAATGCCCAGCAGTTCGACGATGCCCGGCTCGTCATCTACGATCAGGGCGGGCGGCAATACGGAATAGTCAGCCATCACGCCTCTCCGTCCGCCCCCCGCGGGGGAGAAAAATCCGGAACAGCACGCCGCCCTGCGGGTGATTTTCACAGGCTATGCGCCCGTCGTTGATGCGCAGCAGTTCCCGCACCATGGATAAACCCAGCCCGGTACCTCGGGGGTTGGTGGTAAAAAACGGCTCAAAAATGCGCTCCATTACTTCTGCCTTTACGCCCGGTCCAAAATCCCGCAGCGTCACCATGATGCTCCCTTCGTCCTCGGGGACGGCATCGATTTCGACCCGCATCGTAGCATCTTCCGCCACACCGTACTGCGCGCTGTTATGCAGCAGATTCCAGAACACCCGCCGCAACTGCGCCGGATCGGCATAAACCGTAAGCTGCGGCGAGATTTCGCCGATGACCATGCGCATGGGTGCCAACAATGGATCCGCCTGCAACTGGGCAGTGAGCACCGGCAACCAGCTCCGCAAGGAAATGGGTTCGGAATGCGCCGGACTCGGACGGGCCATCTCCAGCACCGATTCGACGATGGCATTGATGCGTACTGTCTCCCGTTCCAGAATATCCAATAGATGCCGCGAAGCGGGGTCGTCCATGCGCTCGGCGAGAAGGTTGCCGGCGTGGCGAATCACGCTGAGAGGATTACGGATCTCATGGGCGATGTTGGCCGCCAGACGACCGAGCGCCGCCAGTTGCGCCTCTCGTTCCCGGGCTCGCAGTGCGGATGCATCACGGAGGAGGAGCAGCCGGTAGGAGCTACCGGGCAGGGCGATTCTGCGCACCAGCAGGGTCAGGGCGCTGTCCTGCAGAGTTGGGTCACCCCCGTTTGCCGTGATCACCATCTCGCTATCGTTAGCCGCGGCCTGTCGCAGCATCATGGCCAGACGCGGCTGCACTACGCCGATGGCGATAGGCATGGAGGTCCATTTCCGGTAACCCGAAAGCGTCCGTGCCACGGGGTTGCTGAGCACCACGCGACTTTGCCGGTCCAGCACAAAAACGCCCACATCCATATGCTGCACGATTTCCTGGTTCAACGCATTCAGATTGACGACCTCTGCATCCCTTTGCAGCGCCAGACGGTTGCCACGTTCCAGACTCGCCACCAGACTGTCGGCCAATACCGCCACCGCTACCAGTGCGAGGAGATAAATGAAAAGCTGACCGAGGGGCGGATGCACGGCGGTCATCCCGCCGAATAGCGACTCGCCGACCAGCAGCGCCAGCAATATCCACACGAAAACAAAAGCGCTTTTGCCGCGCAGGAGGCTTGCCGTGGACACCAGCAGCAGAAAGGGCAGGATACCGAAGGGACCACTGACACCGCCACCGAAATGCAGGAGCAGCAGCACCAGCAGGGTGTCCGTCGATACCTGGATCCAGGCGTGGGGGCGCGGTTGTGTCGGCCATCGCAACAGCAGTCCCAGCAGGTAGACGAGGCTGACCAAGGCGGCTACCAAGGTCAGGATGTGCAGCAGTTCGGTATGCCCTCCGAGATCGATGATGGTTTCACTGGCCGGTAAGCGCACCAGGATGGCGATGGCGGCCGCGATCAGCAACCGGTAGGCGGAAATGCCCCAAAGTCGCCGCCAGTCACCCATCATCTCCGCCATGTCAGGTACCAATCTGCCGCGCCGTCGTGCAGGATCTTACCTATGCCATCGCGCGTCCTCCGGCCACCACCCGCCGTCCCGTGGGTGACTCCTGGCACCACATATCTGCAGACACCGCGCGACAGCATCAAAGATTGGTCACCCGCAGCACCTCCTCCAGACTGGTCACGCCCTCCCGGATCCGCCTCAGCCCATTCTGCCGCATGGTCAGCACCCCCTCCTGTGCCGCCTGCCGCGCCAAGTCGATGGAAGTGCCGCCACGCATGATGATTTCGCGCATGGCGTCGCTCACCGGCATCACCTGATAAAGCCCCATCCGGCCCTTATATCCGGTTTTATTGCACTGTTCGCAGCCCACAGCGCCCAGAGGACGCCAGCCCTGCAGATCCTCGGGCGCAAATCCCGCCTCGATCAGTGCCTGTTCCGGAATGCGCAGGGATTTTTTGCAGTGCGGACAAAGCTTGCGGACGAGTCGCTGCGCCATCACCAAATGTACGCCGCCGGCGACGTTATAGGAGGGGATGCCCATATTTTCCAAGCGGGTCAGACTCTGCGGCGCATCGTTGGTGTGCAGGGTGGCCAATACCAGATGGCCCGTCTGGGCCGCCTTGATGGCGGTTTCGGCGGTTTCCAGGTCGCGCACCTCGCCGACCATGATGATGTCCGGGTCCTGGCGCAGGAAGGAGCGCAGGGCTGCGGCAAAGGTGAGACCGATGCGCTCGTTGATGTTCACCTGATTGATCCCGTACACCGGGATTTCCACGGGGTCCTCCGCGGTACTGATGTTGCAGTCACCGGTGTTGAGGATGTTCAGGGCGGTATAAAGCGTCGTGGTCTTGCCGGAACCCGTGGGCCCGGTGACCAGAATCATGCCGTAGGGCCGATGGATGGCGTCCTCAAAGGCTTTGCGCTGCTCTGGCAAAAAGCCCAGTTGCTCGATGGGCACCCTGGAACTGGCGGGATCCAGCAGGCGCAGCACGATCGTTTCGCCGAAACTGGTGGGCAGAAAGGAGACACGGAAATCGATGACCCGGGCCGGGGGCACGCGGACGCGCAGTCGGCCGTCCTGAGGCAGACGTCGCTCGGAAATGTCCAGACGGCAAAGAATCTTCAGGCGCGAGGTGACCCCGTCCCGCAACGCCATGGGCGGATGCAGCGCGTCCTGCAATACGCCATCGAGGCGGTAACGTACCCGAAAATCCTTTTCATAGGGTTCCAGATGAATATCAGACACCTCGCGCTGAATGGCATCCAGCAGCAGTTGTCGGACAAAGCGCACCACCGGCGCATCCTCGACACTGCCGTCGTTCTCCTGGGCGAGGTCGAATTCTTCCGGATCTTCCTCACCGTGCGGCTTATCCACGAATACGTCGTCGATCCCGCCTTGCAAGCTGTTGACCGCAGCATGTACCGCCTTGACCAGTTTGTTGGCCTCGACCAGCACCGGCATCACCTGCAAACCGGAGTTGAATTTCACATCCTCCACCGCCTTGAAGTCCGTGGGATCGGCCATGGCGAGGTAGAGGGTGTCCCCATGCTTCGACAAGGGCAGCACCAGATAGCGGGTCATCAGCCCTTTGTCGAGCTTGCGGATGAGCAATGCATCGATCACCGCTGCGTCGAGATCGAGCATAGGCATGTTGTAGCGCGCGGAAAGGTGCGCCATGAGCACCGCGGCCGGGACGGCGCCCTTCTCCACCACATAAAACAGCAGCGGCGTCTTACCGCGGGCCGGGTCGGTGGCAAGACTTTGCAAGCGCGCCTCGTCGCTTAAACCGTTACTGACGAGTGCCCGCAATACTGGCGTTAACGAGATGTGTTCCGGGTTTGTAGCCATCGACGCAATATCTCCTCCACGGCGGCGGTCTGCGGCAATGTTCCGGTCCATATCCGAAAACTCTCCGCGCCCTGCTCTACCAGCATACCCAGCCCATCCACCGCACCCAGTCCGGCTTGCCGGGCGGCTTGCAGCAGGGGCGTTTCCAATGGGTTATAGACGATATCGTACACACTGCCATTCCCGAGCATGCGGGCCAGATCCAGCTCCGGGTGATCCTCGCCGTGCAGACCCCGCGTGCTGGTGTTGACGAGCAACATGCTGCAGGGCAACACAGCGGACAATGCCGCCCGGTCCAGCGGGATGGGATGCACCGGGAGGTCGGGAAACTGCGCCGCCAGTACTTCGGCACGCGGCAGGTGGCGATTCGCCAGATAAATCGCCGGACATCCGGCATGGCCGAGGGCGTAGACGATGGCCCGGGCAGCCCCACCGGCGCCGATTACCGTCGCCGGACACTGCCGCCAGCCGTCCCCCGTCGCACGTTCCAGCGCCCGCAAAAATCCCGGTGCATCGGTGTTGTGCCCTTCCATGCCCGAGGGCGTGAAACAGATGGTGTTTACCGCGCCGATGGCCCGCGCCTCCGGGCTGAGCCACTGCATCAGCGGCAATACGGCCTCCTTGTGTGGGACCGTGACATTTACGCCCCGGATCCCGAGCGCCGGCAAACCGGCCAGTGCCACGGCGATATCCTCTTCGCGTACCGGAAAGGGCACATATACCAGATCCAGTTCCTGCTGCGCCGCGAAGAGACGATGCAGCCACGGCGAGAGGCTGTGGTTGACAGGAAACCCCAGGATGCCATAGACGGAAGTGCCTCCGCCGGGGTGCCAGCAATGCCGGAGGTCAGACGGAGCGGAGGGCACGATAGGGTCCTTCCCTGGCGGTGATTTCCGGCCGTTGCGAGAGTTGGACGAGCAGATCCGGCCAGTTGTCTCCGGGCAGAATATTACCCAGGATCATGGGGTGCTGCGCCCCCGTAAACCGCGCCACGTCCAGGCGTTTCCCCAGCAGGCACTGGCTGCCCAGCCAGGCAAAGGCCAGTGCCTCCAGGGCCTGACCGGGGATACCGCTGTGCCGCCCGCCGTGCAGCACCCGGGTCTCCGCCATGGCGTCCTGTAGGGCCTGCATCAGGGCCTGGTTTTCGGCCCCGCCGCCGAAGACCAGCATCTCCGCGGCACCCGGTGTCCAGGCTCTCACCGCCTGTGCCACAGACTCGGCGGTCAATGCCGTCAGTGTCGCCAGAAAATCCGCCGCGGAACCCCTCCAGGAAGACCACCAGCGCGTCACCAGCGGCACGCCGAAAGTCTCCCGGCCCGTGCTTTTGGGAGGCGCTTGCCGGAAGAACACGTGGCCCAGCCATTCCTCCAGGCGTACCACATCGCACTGTCCGGCAGCCGCCAACCGGCCGTCCACGTCGCAGGTAGCCTGTCCGGCGCTGCACAACCCTGCGGCGGCGTCCATGAGCACGTTGCCCGGACCGCAGTCGAACGCCAGCAGCGGGCGCGGGTCGCCGGCACCCGGCAACCAGGTCACATTGGCCATGCCACCGAGATTGAGCACCAGACGCGGTTGTTCATCCTGAAAGCAGTATTGATGGAAAGGCGGCACCAGCGGTGCGCCCTCCCCCCCTGCAGCCACATCCGTACGCCGGAAATCGTGGACCACAGTCAGGCCTGTGGCCACCGCGATATCTGCCGCCGCACCGATTTGCAGCGTGAAGCCGGGCTCACCCCGCGGCTGATGACGAATGGTCTGTCCATGCAGGGCGATGAAGTCCACCGGACCCAAGCGGTCCATGGCCTCCCGGGCCACCCGTGCGTAACAGCCGCCCAGACGTCGGTCGAGTTGCGCCATCGCTTCGACCGCCAATGGCCCGTTGGCGGCCAGCACTTCCGCGCGCAGTGCGGGCTCAAAGGTGTGCGTGAAAACACCCCGATACCCCCCACAGCCGGCGACGGCCAAATCCAGCACCGCGGCATCCACACCATCGGCACTGGTGCCCGACATCAACCCCAGGCCACGCAAGGCGGTTATCGGGTCGGAACGCGCTGCAGCCGGCGCGGCAACGGCACCTCAGTGACCCTCGTCGTGCTCGCCGTGACCATGGACATGGCCGTGGGCCAGCTCTTCGGCGGTGGCATCCCGGACTTCCAGCACCGTCACATCGAAGTTCAGGGTCATTCCGGCCAGGGGATGATTGAGATCGACGGTAATCTCGTCACCTTCGATGTCGATTATCGTGGCCAGGCGTGTGCCATCCTCGGTCATGGTTTCGAACTGGGTACCGACCTCCAGCTCTTCGGCGTCGTCGAAATCTTCGACACCCACCACTTCCACCAGATCTTCGTCCCAGTCACCATAGCCCTCCTCGGGAGGGATGGAGACCTCCAGCCGGTCGCCGACCCGACGCCCCGCCAGGGCCTGCTCCAGACCGGGGATGACGCCATGGTGGCCATGCAGATAGACGAGGGGTTCTTCCCCCACAGAGCTGTCGATCAGCTCTCCTTCTTCATCGGTCAGGGAATAGTCGATGGTGACGACTTTGTCTTTGCTGATTATCATGGCGCGAGTCCTGTAGGTTGGAGGGCCGAGGGAAGATGCTGTTCTACGTTGGCGGTGCGGCTCGATTTTAGCCTGACTCTGGGGAAACGGCAAAGTTTTCCGGGGCATCCCAACCACGCCAATGAGGCTCCAGAATCCGGCTGAACGCTTCTGTCCAGAGAGGATTGTCGTTGAGCGCCGGGATATAGCGCAATTCCCGTCCACCGGCATGGAGGAAAGTTTCTTTGCCTTCGAGGGCTATTTCCTGCAGTGTTTCTAGGCAATCCGCGCTAAACCCGGGACACACGGCGTCTACACGGGACACGCCGGCGCGCGCCAGCCCGACGAGCGTTCTGTCCGTATAGGGCTCCAGCCATCTGGCGGCGCCGAAGCGGCTTTGGAAGCTTTGCACCCATTGATCATCGGACAGACCGAGCGCCCGTACCAGCAACGCCGTGGTCTTTTCGCACTGGGCACGATAGGGGTCGCCCTTTAGGACGGAGCGTTCCGGTAAGCCGTGGAAGGTGATGAGCAGGCGATCCGCCTGTCCGTGCGCCTGCCACCAGGCGCGGATGCTGTCCGCCAGGGCGCCAATATAGGCGGGGTGCGCATGCCAGTCGCGAATCATGCGCATTTCCGGGATTTCGCGCCATTTCCGCAATTCTCTGGCAACCGCATCAAAAGTGGAGGCCGTGGTGGCCGCCGCATATTGCGGATACAGCGGAACCACCAGTATCCTGCCACATCCAGCGTCGCGCAAAGCCGCCATGCCCTTTGCGACCGAGGGATTGCCATAACGCATGGCCAGTTCCACCCGGACCTGACCGGGAAACTGGCGATCCCAGCGGGCCTGAAGCGCATCGCACTGGCGCTGGCTGTAAACCATCAGGGGGGATCCATCGGGAAGCCAGATGCTGGCATAATTGCGCGCCGAGCGGGCGGGACGAAACCGCAGAATGGGACCGTTCAGGATGGGCCACCAAAGCACCCTGGGAAGTTCTACTACCCGGGTATCGCTGAGAAACTCGCGCAGGTAGCGGCGCACCGCCGGGGCGGTGGGCGCATCGGGGGTGCCGAGATTGACGACCAGAATACCGATCACGCGCCGCTCTCCAGCGTGATGCAGACGGGTGCGTGATCCGAGGGACGCTCCGCCGCCCGGGCGGCGCGGTCGATGACCACATCCCGCGTGCGCGAGAGAACGGGAGATGAAGCCAGAATCAGATCGATGCGCAGGCCCTGATTGCGCCGAAACGCCGCAGCGCGGTAATCCCACCAGCTCCACGCCCGCGCGTCGGGATGCAGCTTGCGGTAGCTGTCGTGCAGCCCGAGTTCCAACAGGGCGCCCAACGCCGCCCGCTCCGGCGCCGAGCAGAGGATGCCCTCCCCCCAGTCTGCGGCGTCGTAAACGTCACGGGTGTCGGGGGCGATATTGAAGTCCCCCACCAGCAGCAGTTGCGGCCAACCCTGCAATTCTCCGGCGATCAACCCGCGCAGGCGCTCCAGCCATTGCAACTTGTAGGGATACTTGTCGCTGTCCAGGGCCTGGCCGTTGGGCACATAGACGTTGACGACGCGCAGGTCGCCGAAGCTGGCGGCGCACAGCCGCGCCTGCCCGTCGCCGCCATCCGGCCAGTCGCAGCGGACGTCACTGGGTGGTGTGCGGCTCAGTATGGCAACCCCATTATACGTCGGTTGACCGTGATAGAGCGCCCGATAACCGGCATCCGCCAACTCGGCCACCGGGAAACGCGCATCGGCCAACTTGGTCTCTTGCAGACAAAGGACATCCGGCTGTTCGCTGCCCAGCCATTCCAACACCTGTGGGAGGCGTACCTTGAGGGAGTTGACGTTCCACGTCGCAATTTTCACGAAGATTACCGGGGGGCCGTGGCGCTGACGCTGGGGCGCAGGCGCATGGTGTGCATCCAGGTCGTCAAATCCGGGAATTGCACCAGAAAATCCGGCGCGCGCAGATCAACGTAGCCCACGGCCGCGACCGTCGCAATCTGCGCCAGGGTCAGCACCGACACGGTGCCGGCATCCTGCCACGCATCCGTCTCTTCCTGGAGCATCGCCAACGCGGCAAGGATCTTGCCACGGGCGCGCTGCAGCATGGCGGCATCCTGGCAATCGCTGGCATGGCGCTGCTCCAGCACCCAGGCAATGGTCGTGTCCATGATGCCGCTCGCCAACGACTCGATCCGCAATGCCTCGATGCGGGCTTCCGGATCGTGGGGGATGATGGCAGGTTCCGGGCGCAGGACTTCCAGGTACTGGATGATCACCGCCGAATCATATACCGACGAGCCGTCATCCCGCACCAGCACGGGGATCTTGCCCAGGGGGTTGTGCTCCAGGGCCGCGTGGCCGGGAGCGCGGAGATCCACCCAGTCCACATCACAGGGGATGTTTTTTTCCAGCAGCGCGATTTGCACTTTCCGGGCATAGGGACTGGTCTGCGTAGCATAAAGTCGCATCATCATCTCTCCTTTTCTGCTGAGTCCGACCGCTATCTGTTATCATGACGAAAGCATCGCCCCAAGCCAACCCCGGAAAGACCAGCGCACCATGAATTATGACCATCATTATCATGCGGGCAACACCGCCGACTGCGTCAAGCATCTGGCCCTGAGCCTCACCTTGCAAACCCTGACCCGCAAGGACAGCCCCCTTGCCTATATCGAAACCCATGCGGGCGCGGGGCGATATGCCCTGGGCACACAGGGGGAACACCTGCAGGGTGTTTCGCGCCTGTGGGCGGACCGGCGCAGCCTGCCACATGCGGGCGCATGGCTGAAAATCGTCAGCAATGAGAATGCTGACGGCGCGTTGCGCCACTATCCTGGCTCGCCGGCCCTCGCTGCCGCACTGCTCCGACCAACCGACCGGATGGTGCTCTGCGAGGAACAGCCGGAAGTCGCGACACGCCTGCGCAAGGCGATGGGGAAACGGGCCCATACCAGCGTCGTCGGTGAAGACGGCTATCGCGCCCTCTTTGCGCAGATCCCCCCGCCGGAAAAACGTGGGCTGGTCCTCATCGACCCGCCATTTGAACGCAGGGATGAATGGGAGCGCCTTGCCGACACCCTGATCCGCGCCTATCAACGCTGGCCGCAGGGGGTGTATCTCGTCTGGTACCCGGTGAAAATCCGCGGTACGATCACCCGCCTGTGGCAGGCGTTGCGCCAGCGTCTGCCCGCCTTTGCCTGCGAACTGCTGCAGATGCCGGAAGAGGGTCGGGAACAGCTTTTCGGCAGCGGACTGATCGTGGTGAACCCACCCTGGGGTCTGCGCGAGGCACTGGCCGCCGCACTGACGGAATTGGGTCCACTGCTCAGTGCGCCGCAAGGTGGTGGGTTGTGGTCCCTGCGTTGCCAGGGCTGGCCGGGTCCCGAGAAGAGTTAGCCGGCGTATGCCAGGAGTCACCACCCGAACCCGCCAGTGCGCTTTAACGGATGACATATCAACAAAGGAACCACCATGAGTACCACGACGCTGCCCAATATCGACCATGTGTGCAAGCTGCTTCTGTATGGCGGCCCCCTCGCACAACTCCAGGGAGAACTGGTCAAACAACCCGACCAGGAAATCAGTGTTGCCGTACTCTATCAACTGGCACTGCGCCATGGCGTCATCAGTCCGACGGCGGCGCGGGAAGGGCTCGCCCTGCTCGCCGCGGCGGG